>NZ_JBJGZH010000011.1:0-147981 GCF_054050415.1 Geodermatophilus sp. SYSU D01180
CCCCCCCCCCCCCCCCCCCCCCCCCCCCCCCCCCCCCCCCCCCCCCCCCCCCCCCCCCCCCCCCCCCCCCCCCCCCCCCCCCCCCCCCCCCCCCCCCCCCCCCCCCCCCCCCCCCCCCCCCCCCGCGACACCCCGGGGACGCCGCTGACGGCGTCGTGCGCGTCGGACACCATCAGCCAGGCGAAGTTCGGCGCGCAGAACGACGTCGGCAGCCGCAGGTGCACCTCGACGGTCCCGCCGTCGACGGCGAGCGAGCGCACGAACCCCAGGTCGGTGATCGGCTCGTCCAGCTCGGGGTCGACGACGGTCCCGAGGGCCGCGCGCACCGCCCCGGCGAGGTCGGGCAGGACGGCGGTCACCGGACGCCCGCGAGGTCGGCCGCGGCCGGCTCGCGCGGCCCGGTCTGGGTCTCGTCGGCCGGCGGCACCTGCAGGTGCTCGGGCACCGGCAGGTCGTAGAGGCGCGCGGCGTTGAGGCCGAGCACCTTCTTCTTCTCCTCGGTGGTGATCGGCGCGTACTCCGGGCTCATGTCCTCCGGGATCTGGAAGTCCACGAACGCCTCGACCAGCCACTTCGGCGTCCAGAGCGCGTAGTCGCTGGAGAACAGGATCCGGTCCACGCCGAGCCAGTAGACGAGCTCGCCCATGATCTGGGCGAAGTAGCGCGGCCGGGTGTGGATGAACGGCATGGCCACGGCCAGCCCCGCGTACACGTTGGGCTCCTGGGTGGCGATCCAGCAGAAGTCCTCCAGCCGCGGCAGCCCGCAGTGCTCCACGACGAAGGTCAGGTCGGTGAAGTCGCTGGCCACGTGGTCGACGTCGGCGACGTCGAAGGCGTCCCGGTCCAGCGGCCGGATCGTGGGGCCCTTGTGGATGTGGATGTTGCGGATGCCCAGCTCGCGGCACAGCTCGAAGTAGCGGTAGGCCATCGGGTCGGTGAGCTTCCAGCCCCGGGACTCGCCGTGCCAGTCGGCGGTGTAGAGCTTCACGCCCGTGAGGTGCATCCGCTCGGCGTTCGCGCGCAGCACGTCCAGGCCGTTCTCGCCGTCGCGCGGGTCCCAGTAGTGGTTGTAGGTCAGCTTGTCCGGGTGCGCCTGCGCGAGGGCGAACGCCTCCTCGGTCCGGCCGAAGCCGCGGTGGTAGAACTCCGCGAGCCGGGCCGGCTGGAAGATCGCGTGGTCGACGATGCCGTCGACGAACACGTCCCGCATCAGCCGCTCGCCGCCCTGGTACAGGTACTCCTCGTAGCCCCAGGTCTCGGACTCCGGGCTGAGGTTGCGGTGGTAGTCGTAGAAGCAGTCGATGAACTGCTTGCCGTGCACGTTGCGCTGGTTCTCCGGGCGCGCGTCCCACAGCGCGATGTGCGCGTCCACCACGTAGTACTGCTCGCCGTCCCTGGTGTACATCCGTCGGCCTCCGTCGGCTCCGGTCGTGAGCTGGGTCACGTGCTCGCCGCCGACGCTAGGGCGGGACGCGGCCGCCGCGAACGGTCCCGGTGTCCCACTTTGAGACGCCGCACGCGCTCTCCCGGCGGGTACCTTCCCGTGACACGGGACACAGGCGTCCTGCCGTCCGGAGGTGACCGTGGACGAGCTGGTCGGCCCACCGGAGCCGCTGCCCGACCCCGCGCCGGCCGGCCGGGGCAGCGCCCCGCGGGTGCGCGCGTCGTGGCGGCGCAGCCAGGGCTACGGCGTGCCGCCCGACGAGGTCGTGCCGGTGTTCACCGGGACGCCGGACACCGGCTCGCTGCTGTACGAGTGCGCGCGCCGGGTGCTCACCGACCTGCAGACGACGATCGCCAACGAGCCGGTGAGCCTGATGGTCGCCGACCCCGCCGGCTTCGTGCTGGCCCGCCTCGGCGACGACACCGCGATCCAGCGGGCGCTGGACCGGGTGCACCTGGCGCCGGGCTTCTCCTACGCCGAGCGCAACGCCGGCACCAACGGCCTGGGCCTGTCGCTGGCCGACCGGGCGCCGTCGCTGGTGCGGGCCGCCGACCACTGGGTCACCGACCTGCGCGGCTACACCTGCGCCGCCGCGCCCGTGCTCGAGCCGGTCACCGGCGAGCTGGCCGGCAGCATCAACCTGACCACCTGGTCGGCCTCCTCCTCCGACCTGCTGCTGGGCCTGGCCCAGACGGCGGCCAGCGCCACCAGCGCGCTCATGGCGGTGCGCTCCGGCGGCCGGCTGCTGCGCCCCGCGCCGCGCGGCGAGGTGTTCCGCGTGGTCGGCGGCTCGCTCGCCCCCGACGACGGCGACCCCTGCGTCTCCCCCGCGTGGCGGGCGGCGGTCGACCGGGCCGCGGTCGCGGTGTCCGCGGGCCGGCTGGCGGTCGTCGTCGGCGAGGAGGGGGCGGGCAAGGCGACGGCGGCCGCGCTGGCCCGGCGGCGGCTGCCCCGCCGGCAGCGGCTGCTGCAGGCCCGCGCGCCGGAGGCCGGGGACGTCGCCCCGTGGCTGGAGCTGTGGACCCCCGAGCTCCGCGACGCCGACACCTGCGTGATCGTCTCCGGGCTGCACCGGCTGCCGGCCTGGGCCGCCGGGGAGCTGGCGCAGGTGCTGGCCTCGGCCCGCCGCGTCGGGCGCCCGCAACCGGCGGTGCTGACCGCGCCGGAGTACGCGGCGCTGCCCGAGCCGATCGCCCGGCTGGCCGACGCCGTCGTCGAGGTCCCGCCGCTGCGCGACCGCACCGACGACGTGCTGCCGCTGGCGGCCTGGACCGCGCGGCAGGAGCGGCACCGGGACGTGGCGTTCACCCCGCGCGCGGCCCGGGCGCTGGCCGCCTGCGGCTGGCCGGGCAACGTCGCGCAGCTGCGCCGCGTGGTGCGGGAGGCGGTGACCCGCGCCGACGTCGTCGACGTGCACCACCTGGCGCCGGAGGTGCTCGACGGCGGCGCCCGGCCGCTGTCCCGGCTGGAGCGGCTCGAGCGCGACGAGATCGTGCGGTGCCTGACCGAGCCGGACACCACGATGACCCGGGTCGCCGAGGAGCTCGGCATCGGCCGGGCGACCCTCTACCGCAAGATCGCCCAGTACAAGATCACCGTCCCCGACCGGTGACGAGCTGGAACGGCCCCGCTGCAGGGGCCCACGCCGAGCCTGCGAGGCGTGGGGGGCAGCGGGGTCCTCCTACTCCTCGTCGGTGCGGTAGCCCAGGTTGGGCGCCAGCCAGCGCTCGGCCTCGGCGAGCGTCCAGCCCTTGCGGCGGGCGTAGTCCTCGACCTGGTCGCGGCCCAGCCGGCCCAGGTTGAAGTACCGCGCCTGCGGGTGCGAGAAGTACAGCCCGCTGACCGCGGCCCCCGGCCACATCGCCATCGACTCGGTCAGCTGCAGCCCGATCGCGGCCTCGACGTCGAGCAGCTCCCAGATGGTCTGCTTCTCGGTGTGCTCGGGGCAGGCCGGGTAGCCGGGCGCGGGCCGGATGCCGCGGTAGCGCTCGGCGATCAGGGCGTCGTTGTCCAGCCGCTCGTCGGCGGCGTAGCCCCAGAACTCCCGGCGCACCCGCTCGTGCAGCCGCTCGGCGAACGCCTCGGCCAGCCGGTCGGCCAGCGCCTCGAGCAGGATCGCCGAGTAGTCGTCGTGGGCGGCCTTGAACGCCGCGACCCGCTCGGCCGAGCCCAGCCCGGCGGTGACGGCGAAGGCGCCGACGTGGTCGCGCAGCCCGGTCTCCTTCGGCGCGACGAAGTCGGCGAGCGACTTGCGCGGGGCGCCGTCGCGGCCCTCGGTCTGCTGCCGCAGCTGGTGCAGCACCGCGCGCACCCGCGTGCGGGACTCGTCGGTGTAGACCTCGACGTCCTCGCCGTCGACCCGGGCCGCGGGGAACAGCCCGAACACGCCGGAGGCGGTGAGCCAGCGCTCGGCGACGATCCGGTCGAGCATCGCCTGCGCGTCGGCGTAGAGCCGCCGGGCGGCGTCGCCGGTGGCCGGGTTGTGCAGCAGGTCGGGGAACCGGCCGCGCATCTCCCAGGCGGTGAAGAACGGCTGCCAGTCGATGTAGCCGCGCAGCTCCTCCAGCGGGTAGTCGCGCAGCACCCGGGTGTAGCCGACGTCGGCGTGGCCGTGCGCGTGGTCGCAGGCGGGCCCGGCGCACACGTCGCGGGTCTGCTGCAGCAGCATCCGCGGCCGCGGCGGGGTGTAGGCCGACCAGTCCAGCGCCGGCGCGGCGGCGCGGGCGGCGGCCAGCGGGAGCAGCGTGCGGGTGTCGGTGCGCGCGGCGTGCCGCTCGCGCAGCGCCGCGTACTCGGTGTCGGTGGCCGCCAGCAGGCCGGGGCGCTGCTCGTCGGACAGCAGCGCCGCGACGACGGGCACCGACCGCGACGCGTCCTTCACCCAGATGACCGGCCCGTGGTAGCGCGGCGCGACCTTGACCGCGGTGTGCGCCCGTGACGTCGTCGCCCCGCCGATGAGCAGCGGCACCTCGAAGCCCTGCCGCTCCATCTCCGCCGCCAGGTTGACCATCTCGTCCAGCGACGGGGTGATCAGCCCGGACAGGCCGATGACGTCGGCACCGACCTCCTTGGCGGTGTCGAGCACCTTCTGCGCCGGCACCATGACGCCGAGGTCGACGACGTCGTAGTTGTTGCACTGCAGCACGACGCCGACGATGTTCTTGCCGATGTCGTGGACGTCGCCCTTGACCGTCGCCATGACCACCGTGCCGTTGGTGCGGTCGGCGTCGCCGGGCTGCTTCTCCGCCTCGATGAAGGGCACGAGGTGGGCCACGGCCTTCTTCATCACCCGCGCGGACTTCACCACCTGCGGCAGGAACATCTTCCCGGCGCCGAACAGGTCGCCGACGACGTTCATCCCGCCCATCAGCGGGCCCTCGATGACCTCGATCGGCCGGCCGCCGCGCGCGGCGATCTCCAGCCGCAGCTCCTCGGTGTCGGCCTCGACGAACTCGTCGATGCCCTTCACCAGCGCGTGGGTGATCCGCTCCCCGACCGGCAGCGCCCGCCACTCCTCGGCGGCGGCCTCCTCGGCCGCGCCGGAGGCGGCGTAGTCGCCGGCGATCTCCAGCAGCCGCTCGGTGGCGTCGGGCCGGCGGGCCAGGACGACGTCCTCGATCCGCTCGCGCAGCCGCTCGGGGACCTCCTCGTACACCTCCAGCGCGCCGGCGTTGACGATGCCCATGTCCATGCCGGCGGCGATCGCGTGGAAGAGGAAGACGGCGTGGATGGCCTCGCGGACGCGGTTGTTGCCGCGGAAGGAGAACGAGACGTTGGAGACGCCGCCGGACACCAGCGCGCCCGGCAGGTTCTCCTTGATCCAGCGGGTGGCCTCGATGAAGTCCAGGCCGTAGCGGGCGTGCTCCTCGATGCCGGTGGCGACGGCGAAGACGTTCGGGTCGAAGATCACGTCCTCGGCGGGGAAGCCGACCCGGTCGACGAGGATGTCGTAGGCCCGGCGGCAGATCCGCTGCCGGCGCTCCAGGGTGTCGGCCTGCCCGTCCTCGTCGAAGGCCATGACGACGACGGCCGCGCCGTACTTCCGGCACAGCCGGGCCTGCTCGACGAACTCCGCCTCGCCGTTCTTCAGCGAGATCGAGTTGACGATCGACTTGCCCTGCAGCTGCTGGAGGCCGGCCTCGATGACCTCCCACTTGGAGGAGTCGACCATCACCGGCACGCGGCAGATGTCGGGCTCGGCGGCGATCAGCCGGGTGAAGCGGGTCATCGCCGCGACGCCGTCGATCATGCCCTCGTCCATGTTGACGTCGATGACCTGCGCGCCGGCCTCGACCTGCTGCCGGGCGACGGCCAGCGCCGTCGGGTAGTCGCCGTCGCGGACCAGCCGGCGGAAGCGGGCCGAGCCGGTGATGTTCGTGCGCTCCCCGACGTTGACGAACAGCGAGTCGGCGTCGACGGTCAGCGGCTCCAGCCCCGACAGCCGCAGGGCCGGGCGGACCACCGGCGGGGTGCGCGGCGGCAGCCCGTCCACGGCCGCGGCGACCGCCGCGACGTGCTCGGGCGTGGTGCCGCAGCAGCCGCCGACGACGTTGACGAAGCCGTCCTCGGCGAAGCCGTGCAGCACGCCGGCGGTGTCGGCCGGCGCCTCGTCGTACTCGCCGAAGGCGTTGGGCAGCCCGGCGTTGGGGTAGCAGGAGACGAACGCGTCGGCGATCCGCGCCAGCTCGGCGACGTAGGGCCGCATCTCCGCGGCGCCCAGCGCGCAGTTGAGCCCGACCACCAGCGGCCGCACGTGGCGGACCGAGTGCCAGAACGCCTCGGTCGTCTGCCCCGACAGGGTCCGGCCGGAGGCGTCGGTGATCGTGCCGGAGATCATCACCGGCCAGCGGCGGCCGCGCTGCTCGAACAGCGTCTCGAGCGCGACGATCGCGGCCTTGGCGTTGAGCGTGTCGAAGATCGTCTCGACCAGCAGCAGGTCCGCGCCGCCGTCGACCAGGCCGCCGGCCTGCTCCAGGTAGGCGTCGACCAGCTCGGGGAAGGTGACGTTGCGGGCGCCGGGGTCGTTGACGTCAGGCGAGATGGACGCCGTCCGGGTGGTCGGGCCCAGCGCGCCGGCGACGTACCGGGGCCTGCCCGGGGTGCGCGCGGTGGCCGCGTCGGCCTCCCGGCGGGCCAGCCGGGCCGCCGCGACGTTGATCTCGCGGGCGAGCCCGGCCATGCCATAGTCGGCCAGCGAGACGGCGTTGGCGTTGAAGGTGTTGGTCTCGATCAGGTCGGCGCCGGCGTCGAGGTACTCGCGGTGGATGCCCGCGACGAGCTCCGGCCGGGTGAGCACCAGCAGGTCGTTGTTGCCCTGGACGTCGACCGGCCAGTCGGCGAAGCGCTCCCCGCGGTAGCCGGCCTCGCTCGGGCGGTCCCGCTGGATCGCCGTCCCCATCGCGCCGTCGAGCACGAGGATCCGCTGCTCCATCAGGGCGGTGAGCTCCGCCGTCGCGTCGGGCCGGAGGTCGGGGGCGTCGGTCACGGGCATCCTCGGGGTGCGTTCGGGACGGTGCCGGGAACTCCTGTGCAAGCGTGCCCCACACCGGAGCCGGGTGGTCCGGGGAGCAACCCGGGACGTCCGGGACATCTTCCCATCCCGCTGCACCCCGGTCGGGCGGCCCGACCGACGTAGGCTCGCAGGGGTGATCGACCCGAAGTCAGCTCCCGAGGAACTGCCCCAGCTGAACCGGCCGGTGGCGGTGGTCGCCTTCGAGGGCTGGAACGACGCCGGGGACGCCGCCACCGGGGCGCTCGAGCACCTGGAGCTCATCTGGGACGCCACCCCCCTGGCGGCGCTCGACCCCGAGGACTACTACGACTTCCAGGTCAACCGGCCCACCGTCTCGCTGGTGGGCGGGGTGAGCCGGCGCATCGAGTGGCCGACGACGCGCATCTCCGTGGCCCGCCCGCCGGGCAGCGACCGCGACGTCGTCCTGATCCGCGGGATCGAGCCCAACATGCGGTGGCGCGGGTTCTGCGCCGAGCTGATCGAGCTGTGCGAGGAGCTCGGCGTGCAGACCGTGGTGGCGCTGGGCGCCCTGCTCGCCGACACGCCGCACACCCGGCCCACCCCGGTCTCCGGCTCGGCCTACGACCAGGAGTCCGCGCGCACCTACGGCCTGGAGACCTCCCGCTACGAAGGGCCCACCGGCATCCTCGGCGTCTTCCAGGACGCGTGCGTGCAGGCCGGCCTGCCGGCGGTGAGCTTCTGGGCGGCGGTCCCCCACTACGTCTCCCAGCCGCCCTCGCCGCGGGCCACCGTCGCGCTGCTGCAGCGGGTCGAGGAGGTGCTGGAGCTTGCCGTGCCGCTCGGCGCGCTCCCCCAGCAGGCCGACGAGTGGGCGAAGACCGTCGACGAGATGGCCCAGGAGGACGCCGAGGTCGTCGAGTACGTGCGCTCGCTCGAGGAGCGCGCCACCGAGAGCGACCTGTCCCAGGCCGACGGCGACCAGATCGCCCGCGAGTTCGAGCGCTACCTCCGCCGTCGCGGCTCCTCCCCCAACTGAGCGCCCCCCCGGCATCGGCTCCGCCCCGTGGCGGCGCCGCCCGGCCGAGGCGGCGACGAAGTTCGGGATAACGGTCGCGACGGCGGCAGTGCGGGCGTCCCTCGCGCGCTGCCGGTCCTGCAGCACCGGCAGTGCACGGGCAGTCCCGGCAACGGCCCGGCGTCAGGCGCGGGGGGCGCCGGCGACCCCGATCCGCACGCTCACCCGCGGCGCAGCAGCGGGGCCATGCGGGCGGCGGCGTCGTCGCCGAAGAGCCGGTCGTGGGTGGCCAGCGCGTACCGGTCGGTCATCCCCGAGACGTAGTCGACGACCTGGGTGACGACGTCGGCCTCGGTGTCCCGGTAGGACGCCGGGATGAGGCCGGGCGCGGCGAGGTGGTGGTCGACCAGCCGGCGGATGACGTCGACCGCCAGCTGCTTCTGCCCCGCGGCGGTCTCGGACAGGTAGACCCGCCGGAACATGAACGTCCGCAGCTCGTCCATCGCGGCCAGCGGCCCGTCCGCCATGACCACGCGGCCGCCGTCGGCGAGGGACCCGGCGACGACGGCGTCGACCATCGCGCCCACCATCGCGCTGCCCGGCTCGCCGAACAGCTCGCAGGCGCGGGCGGGCAGGTCGGGCACCCGCAGCACCCCGGCGCGGACGGCGTCGAGCGCGTCGTGGGACAGGTAGGCGATCCGGTCGGCGTACCGGACGCACTCCCCCTCGCGCGTGGCCGGCGGCGGGGCGATCTTCCAGCTGTGCGCGCGGATGCCGTCGCGCACCTCCCAGGTGAGGTTCAGGTGCTCGAGCACCTCGACGATCCGCACGCCCTGCGCCGCGTGGTGCCACCCGCCGGGGACGTAGGGGTCGAAGGCGTCCTCGCCGATGTGCCCGAACGGCGAGTGGCCGACGTCGTGGCCCAGCGCGATCGCCTCGGCGAGGGTCTCGTTGAGCCCCAGCGCGCGGGCGATGGCCCGGGCCACCTGGGTGACCTGCAGCGTGTGGGTGAGCCGGGTGACGAAGTGGTCGCCGTCGGGGTTGAGGAAGACCTGGGTCTTGTGCTTGAGCCGGCGGAAGGCCTTGGCGTGCAGGATGCGGTCCCGGTCCCGCTCGAAGGCGGTGCGCAGCGGGTCCTCCGGCTCGTCGACGGCGCGGCCGCGGGTGGCCGCCGACCGGGCCGCGGCCGGGGCGAGGCCCTGCTCCTCCCGCTCGCGCGCGGCGCGGTCGGTGAAGCAGAAGCCCCCGCCCATCAGCCCTCCTGCAGCGCGGGGTCGAGCTCGATGCCGAGCAGCGCGTCGACGGCGTCGGCCACCACGGCGGGGGCGCCGTCGTCGGGCTCGCCCTCCCCGGCCAGCGTGGCGGCCGCCCAGGCGTCGACGGCGGCGATCGCGCCGGGGCTGTCGAGGTCGTCGGCCAGCCGCTCGCGCAGCGCGGCCAGCACCGGCGCGGCGGGGGCGCCGGCGTCGCGGGCGGCGGCCCGCCGCCAGGTGGCCAGCCGCGCCTCGGCGGCGGACAGCAGGTCCGGCGTCCAGGCCCGGTCGGTGCGGTAGTGGCCCGACAGCAGCGCCAGCCGGATGGCCATCGGGTCGACGCCCTGGCCGCGCAGCTTGGAGACGAACACCAGGTTGCCGCGGCTCTTGCTCATCTTCTCGCCGTCCAGGCCGATCATCGCCGCGTGCACGTAGGCCCGGGCGAAGGGCTTGGTCCCGGTGAGCGCCTCGGCGTGGACGGCGGAGTACTCGTGGTGCGGGAAGACCAGGTCGCTGCCGCCGCCCTGGACGTCGAAGCCCATGCCGATGGTGTCCAGCGCGATCGCGGCGCACTCCACGTGCCAGCCGGGCCGGCCCTCGACGCCGCGCGGGCCGGGCCAGGACGGCTCGCCCTCGCGGGCGCCGCGCCACAGCAGCGGGTCGAGCCGGTTGCGCTTGCCGGGGCGGTCGGGGTCCCCGCCGCGCTCGGCGGACAGCGCGAGCATGGTGGCCTCGTCGTAGCCGGATTCCTCGCCGAAGCCCGGTGCCTGCGCGACGTCGTGGTAGACGTCGCCGGTGCCGTCGTCGAGGACGTAGGCCAGGCCCGCGTCGAGCAGCGTCTCCACGTGCCCGACGATCATCGGGATCGCCGCCACCGCGCCGACGTAGTCCTCCGGCGGCAGCACCCGCAGCGCGGTCATGTCCTCGCGGAACAGCGCGGTCTCGCGCATGGCGAGGACGAGCCAGTCCTCGCCGTCGCGCTCGGCGCGCTCGAGCAGCGGGTCGTCGATGTCGGTCACGTTCTGCACGTAGTGGACCGCGTGCCCGGCGTCCCGCCACACCCGGTTGACCAGGTCGAAGGCCAGGTAGGTGGCGGCGTGGCCGAGGTGGGTGGCGTCGTAGGGGGTGATCCCGCAGACGTACATCCGCGCCACGGCGTCGGGCTCGGTGTCCACGACCTGCCCGCGCGCGGTGTCGTAGAGCCGCAGGACCGGACCGGGGCCCGGGAGGGTCGGCAGGAGCGGGGCGGGCCAGCTGAGCACGTCATCGAGCCTAGTTGCGCACCCGGCGCGCCCGCGGGCGCCGTCCCCACCCGGGGAACGGCGCCCGCGGGCCCGGTCGCCTACTGGTCGTCGTCGTCGACCCACTCGAGGGTCCGGCTCACCGCCTTCTGCCACTTGCGGTAGTACCGGTCGCGGGTGGCCTGGTCCATCTCCGGGCGCCACCGCTTGTCCTCGGCCCAGTGGCTGCTGAGCTCCTCCTCGTCGGCCCAGAACCCGACCGCGAGGCCCGCGGCGTAGGCCGCGCCCAGCGCCGTCGTCTCGGCGATCCGGGGCCGGACGACGTCGACGCCGAGGATGTCGGCCTGGAACTGCATGAGCAGCTCGTTGACCACCATGCCGCCGTCGACCCGCAGCTCGGTGAGGGCCACCCCGGAGTCGGCGTTCATGGCGTCGACGACCTCGCGGGTCTGGTAGGCCGTGGCCTCCAGCACCGCCCGGGCCAGGTGGCCGCGGTTGACGTAGCGGGTGAGCCCGACCAGCGCGCCGCGGGCGTCGGAGCGCCAGTGCGGGGCGAACAGGCCGGAGAACGCCGGCACGAAGTAGGCCCCGCCGTTGTCGTCCACCGAGCGGGCCACCGCCTCGATCTCCCCGGCGCCGCCGATCAGCCGCAGGTTGTCCCGCACCCACTGCACCAGCGAGCCGGTGACGGCGATCGAGCCCTCCAGCGCGTACACGGGCTTGCGGCCGCCGATCTGGTAGCAGACCGTCGTCAGCAGGCCGTTGCGCGACGACACCGCCTCCTCGCCGGTGTTGAGCAGCAGGAAGTTGCCGGTGCCGTAGGTGTTCTTGGCCATGCCCTTCTGGAAGCAGACCTGGCCGAAGGTGGCCGCCTGCTGGTCACCGAGCGAGCCGGCGATCCGCACGCCGGCCAGCGCGCCGGCCTTGCGGCCCTCGCCGTAGACCTCGGAGTTCGAGCGGATCTCCGGCAGCATCGACACGGGGATGCGCATGTCGGCGGCGATCGACTCGTCCCACGCCAGGGTGCTGTAGTCCATGAGCATGGTGCGCGAGGCGTTGCTGACGTCGGTGATGTGCAGGCCGCCGTCGGTGCCGCCGGTCATCTGCCACAGCAGCCAGCTGTCGATCGTGCCCATGAGCAGGTCGCCGCGTTCGGCGCGCTCGCGGGCGCCCTCGACGTTGTCGAGGATCCAGGTCACCTTCGGCCCGGCGAAGTAGGTGGCCAGCGGCAGGCCGACCTTCGCCTTGTACCGGTCCGCTCCCCCGCCGAGCTCCCCGAGCTCGGTGACGATGCGGTCGGTGCGGGTGTCCTGCCAGACGATCGCGTTGTACACCGGCTCGCCGGTGTTCTTGTCCCACACGACGGTGGTCTCGCGCTGGTTGGTGATGCCGACGGCGGCGAGGTCGGAGCCGACCAGGTCGGCGCGGGCCAGCGCCTGCCCGACCACCTCGCGGACGTTGCTCCAGATCTCCACCGGGTCGTGCTCGACCCAGCCGGCGCGCGGGAAGATCTGCGCGTGCTCCTTCTGGGCCACGGCGACGACGGCGCCGTCGTGGTCGAAGACCATGCAGCGGGTGCTGGTGGTGCCCTGGTCGATGGCGGCGATGTAGCTGCTCACGGTTCCTCCGGGTGCGACGTTGCAGGCGGACGGTGCAGGGGTCGGGGGCGGGCGGGCGGGCGGTGCCGGCGGCCGGCGGGCCGGGCGGTCAGAAGCCCTGGGCGACCAGGCCGGCCAGGGCGCCGCCGACGAGCGGGCCGACGACGGGGACCCACGCGTAGCCCCAGTCGCTGCCGCCCTTCTTCGGGATGGGCAGCACGGCGTGCGCGATCCGCGGCCCCAGGTCGCGGGCCGGGTTGATCGCGTAGCCGGTCGGCCCACCGAGCGAGTTGCCGATCCCGACGACCAGCAGGGCGACGGCGAGCGGCCCGATCTGGCTCGGCGTGTCACCGAACTTCAGGATGATGTAGACGAGCACGAAGGTGCCGATGGCCTCGGTGAGCGCGTTCCACGGGAGGGCGCGGATCGCCGGGCCCGTGGAGAAGGTCGCGAGGATCTCCCCGGGCTCGTCGTGCCGGGCGTAGTGCTTCTGGTAGGCGAGCCAGGCGACGACGGCGCCGAGGAACGCGCCGACGAACTCGCCGGCGAAGTAGACCAGGGTGCTGCCGAACGTGACGTCGACGCCGGGGGCGTACTCGTCGGCCCCGAAGGCCCACAGCCCGACGGTGACCGCCGGGTTGAGGTGGGCGCCGCTGCGGTAGGCCGCGTAGACGCCGGCGAAGACGCCCAGGCCCCAGCCGAAGTTGATGAGCAGCCAGCCGCCGCCGTGCCCCTTGGAGTCGGTGAGCAGGACGTTGGCGACGACGCCGACGCCGAAGAGCAGCAGGATCGCGGTGCCGAGCACCTCGGAGAAGAAGACGGAGGTCAGTGACACGCTGAGACACCTCTCTGTGTCCGGTTGTGCCGTGATGGGGCCCGCCCGGTGCGGGCGGGTCGTGCCGAGCCCTCTGTCCACCTCCTCTCCGGCAGCGGCGGTCGGGTCGGGCCGGCGGGACGCCCCGCCGGCCCGCGGTCTCAGGGGGCGTCCGCGAAGGGCCGGATCTCCGGTGCGCGCAGCCGCGCCTGCTCGGCCGAGGTGTCGTCGGGCATCGCCTCGGCGGCGCGCTCGGCCTCCACCCGCGCCAGGTAGGTGCTGATCTCCCGCTCCCGCTGGGCGTCGTCCCAGCCGAGCAGCGGCGCCATGAGGTCGGCCGCGGCGCGGGCCGAGGCGGTGCCCCGGTCGGCCTGCTCGTAGGACAGCCGGGTGCGGCGGGTGAGCACGTCCTCCAGGTGCAGGGCGCCCTCGGCGGTGACGGCGTAGACGACCTCGGCCGGCAGGTAGTCCGGCGCGCCCTCCAGCGGGCGGCCGAGCTCGGGGTCGGCGTCGACCAGGGCGAGGACCTCGTCGACCAGGCTGCCGTAGCGGTCGAGCAGGTGCTCCACGCGCTGCTCGGTCCAGCCGTGCGCGGCGGCCAGGTGCGCCTTGCGGTTCCAGCGGACCCGGTAGCCGTCGGCGCCCACCAGCGGCAGCTCCTCGGTGAGCGAGGCGGGGATCGGCGCGTCGGGGTCCTCGCCGGGCGCCCGGTCGCGCAGCGCCATGTCCACGACGTCGCGGGCCATGACGCGGTAGGTCGTGTACTTGCCGCCGGCGATCATGGTCAGGCCCGGCCGCACGGTGGCGGCGGTGTGCTCGCGGGAGACCCGGGTCGTCCCGCCGGCCTCCTCGTCGACCGGCTGCAGCAGCGGGCGCAGGCCGGTGTAGACGCCCAGGACGTCGTCGCGGGTGAGCGGGCGGTCGAGCACCGCGTTGGCGTGGTCGAGCAGGTAGTCGACGTCGGCGGCCGAGGCGACCGGGTGGTCCTTGGCCAGGTCCCACGGGGTGTCGGTGGTGCCGATCACCCAGTGCGTCGGCCACGGGATGATGAACAGCACGCTCTTCTCGGTGCGCAGGATGAAGCCGTCCTCGCCGGCGATCGCCTCGCGCGGGACGGCGATGTGCACGCCCTTGGAGGCGCGCACGGTCAGGCCCTGGGCGCGGAAGAGCTCCTCCGTCTGGTCGGTCCACACCCCGGTGGCGCCGACGACGTGGCGGGCGCGGACGGTGAGCTCGCGGCCGGTCTCGAGGTCCACCGCGCGCACGCCCGCGACCCGGCCGTCCTCCTCCAGGTAGCCGGTGACCTGGGTGCGGCTGGCGGCCAGCGCGCCGTGCCCGACCGCGGTGCGCACCAGCACCTGCACGAGGCGGGCGTCGTCGACCTTGGCGTCCCAGTAGCGGATGGCGCCGACGGCGACGTCGTCCTTGAGCGAGGGCGCCACCCGGTGCAGCGCCTTCTTCGACAGGTGCCGGTGCAGCGGGACGCCGTGGCCGTCGCGGCGGCCGAGCAGGCCGCCGAGGGTGTCGTAGAGGGCGATGCCCGCGCCGATGTAGGCGCGCTCCCACACGCGGTGCCGGATCGGGTAGAGGAAGGGCACCGGGTGCACCAGGTGCGGGGCGAGCCGGCCGACGAGCAGGCCGCGCTCGTGCAGCGCCTCGCGGACCAGCGCGAAGTCGAGCATCTCCAGGTAGCGGAGCCCGCCGTGCACCAGCTTGCTGGCCCGGCTCGAGGTGCCCGAGGCCCAGTCGCGCTGCTCGAGCAGGCCGACCGTCAGGCCGCGGCTGGCCGCGTCGAGCGCGGCCCCGGCCCCGGTGACCCCGCCGCCGATGACCAGGACGTCCAGGACGTCGCGGGACATGCGGTCGAGGGCGGAGGTGCGGACCTCGGGCGAGAGGGCTGTGGACACCGGGCACTCCTGAGGTGGTGCGGGGGCGGTGCGGGGCGCCGGCGGGGTGCCGGCACCCGGGGACGAGGGTCAACCTGCACCTGTTGGCCGCGCAGGGCAACCACCTGCACGTCCGTGCACGACGGCGTTAGCGTGGGGCCGGTGCGCGGGGTCGCCCGCGCCGGGAGGGAGCGGGGCGTGCCGGCCGACGAGGACCTCGAGCGGGTGGCCCGCCGGTACTGGCTGGACCGCGTGCGGATGGAGGACATCGCCGCCGAGGAGGGGGTCTCGCGGTCCACGGTGTCCCGGATGCTCGACGCCGCGCGGGCGCTGGGCATCGTCACGGTCTCGGTCAGCGCCGTGCACGGACGTGCAGCCTCGATGGCGGGCGAGCTCGGCGCCCGGTTCGGCGTCACGGCGCGTGTGGTCGCGGTGCCCGAGGACGCCCCCGACGTCGCCCGGCTGCAACTGGTCGCCGACCGGACCGCGGCGGTCCTCGACGAGGCGATGGGCGACGGGATGACGCTCGGGCTGGCGTGGGGCACCACCACCAGCGCCGTCGGCCAGCACCTGCGGGCCCGCCCGCTGCGGGACGCGCACGTCGTCCAGCTCAACGGGGCGATGAACACCCACAGCAGCGGCGTCGGCTACGGCAGCGACGTCCTCGGCCGGTTCGGCACCGCCTGGGACGCGCAGGTGCACCACTTCCCCGTGCCGGCGTTCTTCGACCGGTCCGAGACCCGGCAGGCGATGTGGCGCGAGCGCAGCGTGCGCCGGGTGCTGGCGATCCAGCAGTCCGCCGACGTCGCGCTGTTCGGCGTCGGCGCGATGGCCGGCCCGGTGCCGAGCCGGGTCTGGGCGGAGGGCTACCTCGGCCCCGCCGACCGCGCCGACCTCGCCGCGGCCTCGGTGGTCGGCGACGTGTGCACCGTGTTCCTGCGCGGCGACGGGACCTGGGAGGGCATCCCGATCAACGCGCGCACCAGCGGGCTGGTCCCGCCGGCGCTGCGCCGCATCCCGCGGCGGGTGTGCGCGGTGGCCGGCGTCAACAAGGTCACCGCGCTGGCCGCGGCGCTCGCCGGCGGGCTGGTCACCGACCTGGTGCTCGACGAGCGCACCGCCGCGGCGCTGCTGCTGCGCCGGGCCGCGCCCCGCCCGGTGCCGGCCCTGTGGGCCCGCTGACGGGCTAGCGTCGGGGCCCGTCCCCGCGCGAGGAGGCCGCGATGGAGCTGTCGGGCTACCTGCCGGTGCTGCGCCGCACCGACGCCCGGTTCGCCGACGCCGCCGCCGAGGCCGTGCTGGCCGGCGGCTGGACCGCCCCGGTGGCCGCGTGTCCCGGCTGGACGCTGGCCGACCTGGTCTGGCACCTCGGCACGGTCCAGCACTTCTGGGCCTGGGTGGTCCGCACCCGCGCCCAGGACCCCGGCGGGTACGTGGAGCCGCGGCGCCGTCCCGACGACGAGCTGCTGGGCTGGGCGGCGGGGCAGTCCGCGGAGCTGGAGGCCGCGCTGGCCGGCGCCGACCCCGCCGAGCGGGTGTGGACCTGGGCGCCGCGGCAGGACGTCGGCTTCGTGCTCCGCCGCCAGGTGCAGGAGGCCGTCGTCCACACCGTCGACGTCGAGCAGGTGCTCGGCGACGTCCGGCCCATCCCTCCCGACGTCGGCCTCGACGGCATCGACGAGTGGCTGGAGGTGATGGTGCCCGGCGCGCTGCCCGACGGCCCGCCCGAGGGCGCGCACCCGGTGGTGCTGCACGCCGTCGACGCCGGTGTGGAGCGGACGCTGTTCGCCGGCACCCGGCCGCAGCCGGTGGCCACGCTGCGCGGCACCGCCGGGGACCTGCTGCTGGCCTGCTGGCGGCGGGTGCCGCTGGAGGTGCTCACCGTCGACGGCGACGGCCTCCAGGCGGCCGCGATGATCGCCGCGGTCGACCTGTCCTGAGCCCACGGGGGCCGGTCGGTCCCGGGTGTGTGCGCCGAGGCCGCGTCCCGGCGCCCGGGATGCGGCGTCGGCGCACACCGTCAGCGGGCGCGGCGGGTCAGAAGGGGGGCCAGGGCAGGGCGGGCCAGTCCCCCGACGGCTCGGGGTGCACCTGCGTGCGCAGCAGCTCGGCCACCCGCTGCTGCGTGCACCGGACCTCGCGGCGGGTCAGGTGCTCGTGCAGCGCCTCGCCGAGGTCGCCGCGCAGGTCGTCGGCCAGCCGCTCGAGCACCGCCAGCGCCTCCAGCAGCAGCGGCTTGCCCGCCCAGCGCCACAGCAGGGTGCGCAGCTTCGGGTCCGTGGAGAAGCAGATGCCGTGGTCGACGCCGTACACGTGGCCCGACGTCGTCGGGATGATGTGCCCGCCCTTGCGGTCGGCGTTGTTCACGACGGCGTCGAACACCGCCATCCGCCGCAGGCCCGGGTGGTCGGAGCGGACGAACGCGGCCAGGTCGACGTCCGGGTCGCCGTCGATCCACAGCTGCACCATGCCGGGGCCGAACGGGCCCTCGCGCAGCACGGTGGGCGGCACGATGTCCCAGCCGGTGGCCTCGCTGACCAGCGCCGCCGACACCTCGCGCCCGGCGAGGGTGCCGTCGGGGAAGTCCCACAGCGGCCGCTCGCCGGCGACCGGCTTGTAGACGCACTCGGCCTCGAGCGTGCCGGTGCGGACGGTGCCGAACAGCGTCACGTTGCTCGCGTCGAGCATGCGGCCCTCGACGTCGATCTCGCCCTCGCGCAGCAGGACACGCGCCTCGGCGGCGGTGGCCGGGGCGCGGAGGTCCTCCGCGGGCTCGCTCATCGCCGTCGTCCGCGGATCAGCGGCGGTAGCCGTTCTGCCGGGGGCAGACGTGCCCGGTCGGGTCCAGCGGCAGGGAGCACAGCGGGCACGCGGGCCGGCCGGCGGCGACGACGCGGCGGGCACGGGCCACGAACGAGCGGGCGGCGCCGGGGGTGATGGTCACCCGCAGCGCGTCGGGGCCCTCCTCGGCGTCGGACAGGATCGTCTCCTCGTCGACCGGCTCGTCGGTGGCGGCCACGGCCTCGACGACGACGGCCTGCGCCTCGCCGTCCCAGGCCAGGCCCATGGCGGCCACGCGGAACTCCTCGTCGACGGGCGCGGTGAGCGGCTCGAGGTCGTCGACGTCAGCGGTGGCGGGGACGGCGGTGCCGGGGCGGGTGGCGATCTCGTCGAGCAGCTCGTCCATGCGCTCGGCGAGGACCTGCACCTGCGACTTCTCCAGCGCGACGCTGACCACGCGCCCCTCGGCGTCGGACGCCTGCAGGTAGAAGGTGCGGTCCCCGGGCTGGCCCACCGTGCCGGCGACGAACCGGGACGGGCGGTCGAAGCGGAAGACCTGGCGAGGCACGCGCCCAGGTTACGCGGGGAGGCGGACGGTTGCGTTCAGGTCGTGGCCGCCCCGGCGCCGCCGCCCACCACGGCGTCGGAGTCGGCCTCGCCCTCCTTCGGGAGGAGCGCCGCGACGTCGCCGCCGGTGTCGTTCATCCGGACGACGAAGGGCCGGGTCTCGGTGTAGGTGACGACCGAGATCGACGCCGGGTCGACGACGATCCGCTGGAAGGCGTCCAGGTGCAGGCCGAGGGCGTCGGCGAGGACGGCCTTGATGACGTCGCCGTGGCTGCACGCCAGCCACAACGCGTCGGGTCCCAGCCGGGCGTTCCACTCGCGGACGGCGGCCACCGCGCGGGCCTGGGTCTGCGCCAGCCCCTCCCCCTCCGGGCCGGGGAAGACCGCGGCGGAGGGGTGCTGCTGCACGACCTTCCACATCGGGTCCTCGGCCAGCTCCTTCAGCGGCCGGCCGGTCCAGTCGCCGTAGCGGGCCTCGCCGAGCCGGTCGTCGGCCTGCAGCGGCAGGTCGCGGTCGGCGAGGACGGCCTCGGCGGTCTGCCGGCAGCGCTCCAGCGGGCTGCTGACCACCGCGGCCAGCGGCACCGGCGCCAGCCGCCGGGCCACCGCGGCCGCCTGCTCCTGCCCGGTCTCGTCGAGCCGCACGCCCGGGGTCCAGCCGGCCAGCACGCCGCCGGCGTTCGCCGTCGTCCGGCCGTGCCGCAGGAGGATGACGGTGGTCACGACGCCCGAGCCTAGGCGCTAGCGCGGGGCGAGCACCCCGACGCCGACCAGGGCGAGCAGGGCCAGGCCGAGCACCACGCGGTAGACGACGAACGGCGTGAACGTGCCGCGGTCGAGGTAGCGCAGCAGCCAGGCGATCACCGACAGGCCGACGCCGAACGCGATGACCGTGGCCAGGATCGTCGGCCCCCAGGCGACGGTCTCCCCCGCGACGTCGCCGGTGAGCGCCTCGTACACCTGGAAGAAGCCGGACCCGAGCACCGCCGGGATGGCCAGCAGGAACGAGTACCGGGCGGCGGCCGCGCGGGTGTAGCCGAGGAACAGGCCCATGGTGATCGTGCCGCCGGAGCGGGACACGCCCGGCACCAGCGCCATCGCCTGGGCCAGGCCGAACAGCAGCCCGTCGCGGACGCTGAGGTCGGCCAGCTCGCGCCTCTTGCGGCCCACCCGGTCGGCCCAGTACAGGACCAGCGAGAACGCGACCAGCGAGATGGCCACGATGCGCAGGTCGCGGAACGTCGTCTCGATGTCGTCCTGGAACAGCAGGCCGAGGACGACGATCGGGATGCTGCCGACGATGATCAGCCAGCCCATGCGGGCGTCGGGGTCCGACCGCCGCGACCGGTGCCGCAGCGCCCGCAGCCAGGCGACGACGATCCGCGCGATGTCCTTGCGGAAGTAGAGGAGCACCGCGGCCTCGGTGCCGATCTGCGTGATCGCGGTGAACGCCGCGCCCGGGTCACCCCAGCCCGCGGCCTCCCCGACGACGCGCAGGTGCGCGCTGGAGGAGATCGGCAGGAACTCCGTCAGCCCCTGCACCAGCCCCAGGACGACGGCCTCGAACCACCCCACCGCCGCTCAGCCCCGGGGTCCGGGGGTCGGGCGGGACGCGGTGCGCGGGTTCCGTCGGAGCACGGGAGGACAGCCTAGGTCGGTCCCCCCGGGACCGGCCGGGCACCACGCGGGTCGCCGTCCTCACACCGCCGCGCCCACCGGCCGGTGTCGGCCCGCGACGGTAGGTTGGCCGGTCGTGGAACAACGGGCGCTGGGACGCAGCGGCCTGGTCGTCTCCCGGCTGGCGCTGGGCACCATGACCTGGGGCCGGGACACCGACGAGGACGAGGCGGCGCTGCAGCTCACCGCGTTCGTCGACGCCGGCGGCACGCTCGTCGACACCGCCGACGTCTACTGCGACGGCGACAGCGAGCGGACCCTGGGCCGGCTGCTGGCCGACGTCGTCCCGCGGTCGGAGGTGCTCGTGGCGACCAAGGCCGTGGGCCGCACCGGGCCCGGGCCGCTGGGCCGCGGCGCCTCCCGCGGGCACCTGCTGGCCGCCCTCGACGCGTCGCTGGCCCGCCTGGGCGTCGACCACGTCGACCTGTGGCAGCTGCACGCCTGGGACGACCACACCCCCGTCGAGGAGACCCTCGCCGCCTGCGACGCCGCCGTCGCCAGCGGCCGCGTCCGGTACGTCGGGGTGAGCAACTACACCGGCTGGCAGACCGCGCAGGCCGCCACCTGGCAGCGCGCCTGGCCCGGGCGCACGCCGCTGGTGAGCACCCAGGTCGAGTACTCGCTGCTGCAGCGCGGCGTCGAGCGGGAGGTCGTCCCCGCCGCCGAGGCGCTGGGGCTGGGCGTGCTGGCCTGGTCCCCGCTGGGCCGGGGGCTGCTCACCGGCAAGTACCGCACCGGCACCCCGCCGGAGTCGCGCGGGGCCTCGCCGCAGTGGGCCGGGTTCGTCGACGACCTGCGCTCGGCCACCGCCGACCGGATCGTCGAGGCGGTCGCCACCGCCGCCGACGGCCTCGGCACCACCCCGCTGGCGGTGGCGCTGGCCTGGGTGCGCGACCGCCCCGGCGTCGCCGCGCCCGTCGTCGGCGCCCGCACCGCCGTCCAGCTGCAGGCCTCGCTCGACGCCGAGAGCGTCCGGCTGCCCGCGGCCATCCGCACGGCGCTGGAGGACGTCTCCGCGCCGCACTTCTCCTACCCGGACCAGCGCACCGCCCGATGACCACGATCTCCGTGAGCACCGCTCCCGCCCCCGACCCCGTCTTCGCCGCCTTCGTCGCCGCCGGCCTGTGGCCGGGCCTGGGCAAGCGCGCGGCCGCCGAGCTGCCCGCCGCCGGCATCACCTCCCCCGACGACGTCACCGCCGCGAAGCTGCTGAAGATGCCGCGGGTCGGCAAGCAGCGCGCCGAGCGGCTGTTCTCCTCGTTCCTGTCCGCGCAGCCCACCTACGGCGTGGTCGAGCTGCTGGTGCGGGCCGGGCTGGAGGCGAAGCTGGCGTCCTCGGCCGCCGACGCCCTCGGTGACGACGCCGCGCGGCGCCTGCGCGACGACCCGTGGGCGCTGCTGGGCCTGCACGGCGTCAGCCTCACCGACGCCGACCGGCTGGCGATCTCCCTGCTGCCCGGCGCCGACCGGCAGGACTCCCGCCGCGGCCGCGCGATCGTCGTCATGACCCTGCGGACGGCGTCGCGCGACGGGCACACCGTGCTGCCCGCCGACCTGGTCGTGGCCGCGCTGCGCGCCGAGGGCGTCACCGACCCGGCGGCGGCGATCGTCGCGGCGGTCGAGTCGGGCGAGGTGCTCGACCACGAGCCGCCGGAGCCGGAGTTCGACGAGGACGCCGACCTCGACGAGCTGCCCGAGCCCGACCCGGCGCTGCGGATGCTGTCGCTGGCCCGGTTCGGCATGGCCGAGGAGGCCGTCGCCGAGGGCGTGGCCCGGCTGGCCGCCACCGCCGAGCGGATCGCCGACCCGGCCGCCGTCCGGTCGGTGTCCAAGGGGCTCGACGAGGCGCAGAAGCAGTCCGTGGCGCAGGTGCTCGGCGCCGGCGTCTCGCTGCTCACCGGCGGGCCGGGCACCGGCAAGAGCCGCACCGTGGCCGCGATCGTGCGGCTGCTGCGGGCCAAGGGCACCGAGGTGGCGCTGGCCGCGCCCACCGGCCGGGCGGCCAAGCGGCTGGAGGAGCTCACCGACCACCCGGCGGTCACCGTGCACCGGCTGCTCGGCGCGCAGGGCTTCGGCGGCGGGTTCGCCCGCAACGAGGAGTGGCCGCTGGACGCCGACGTCGTCGTGGTGGACGAGGCGTCGATGCTCGACGTCGAGCTGACCGCGGCGCTGGTCGAGGCCTGCCCCGACGGCACCCACCTGCTGCTGGTCGGCGACCCCGCGCAGCTGCCCTCGATCGGCCCCGGCCACGTGCTCGGCGACCTCATCGACTCCGGCGTCGTCCCGGTGACCGAGCTGACCACGCTCTACCGGCAGGCCGAGGGCGGTGCGATCGCCCGGCTGGCGAGTGCGGTCCGCACCGGGCAGCTGCCGCCGGTGGACTCCCCCGACCGCGAGGTCGTCGTCGTGCCGGCGACCGGCAGCGGCGAGGCGGCCCGGCGGGTGGTGCAGCTGGTGACCGACTCGATCCCGCGGGCGCTGGGGATCGACCCGCGCAACGTGCAGGTGGTGACGCCGGTGCACCGCGGCCCGGCCGGGACGATCGAGCTGAACAAGGCGCTCAAGGAGCGGCTCAACCCCGGCGACGGCACGGTGTTCGGCTTCGACGTCGGCGACCGGGTGGTGGCCACCGCCAACCACCTCGACCTCGAGCCGATCGGGTTCGCCAACGGCGAGGTCGGCGTGGTCACCGGCACCGGCGAGGGCTCGCTGACCGTGGACTTCTCCTCCGGCCCGGTGACGGTGACCGGCGACGCGCTGCCCGACCTGCGGCACGGCTGGGCGATCACCGTGCACCGCGCGCAGGGCTCGGAGTGGCCGGGCGTCGTCGTGGTGCTGCCGCCGGAGGCGGGCGGGATGCTGTCGCGGCCGCTGGTCTACACCGCGCTCACCCGGGCGCAGCAGCACCTGTCGATCGTGCACGCCTCGGGCGCGGCGCTGGCCCGGGCGGTGCGGGAGGTCGACGTCCGCCCGCGGCGCACCCGCCTGGCCACCCTCCTCCGCGAGAACCTGGACGCCTGAGTCGGGTGGCAGAGATGGCCATTTCTGCCACCCGGAGGACTAGTCGCGGCGGGCGAGGCCCGCGCGGAGGGCGCACAGCAGCTGGGACGTCGCCGCGCGCAGCTGGCCGGGGCAGGTGAGCGGCCGCGGGAAGGGCACCCGGACGTCGCGGTGCCCGCCCGGCCGCTCCACCCGCAGCCGGTAGCCGAACCGGTCGACGCCCAGCGGGCGCACCGTCTCCCCCGGCCCGGCCGGCACCCGGCTGCGCAGGACGGCGAGCACGTCGGGGTGGTCGCGGTCGAGGTGCTGCAGCATCCGCGCCTCGACGGCGGCGAGCGGGTCGGGGCGGGCGGCGGCGAACTCGCCCGGCGAGACCTCGGTGCAGGCGTCGCCCTCGCGCAGCACGACCTCGGCGAGGTCCAGCCGCAGCAGCGTGGCCGACGTCCCGACGTCGAGCAGCGCGCCCTCGGGCCGGACCTCGGCGAAGGCGACCGCGGCCGCACGCCGGTCGATCTCGGGCACCGGGGTGAGCCAGCCGGCCAGCCACAGCGTCGCCCGCACCGGGTCGCGCAGCGGCACCGGGGCGCGGTCGCTGACCATCAGCAGCGCCGAGACGTCCCGGTCCGGCGCGCCCTCCAGCGCGGCGGCGACCTCACCGTCGGCGGGGACGAGCACGAGCACCTGCCCGGCGGCGGTGGTGGCGTGCGCGAGGGGGCGGCTGGGCTCGCGGCCGGCGACGCACAGCGCCGCGGCGCTGCGGGTCGCGGCGGTGCGGGCCCGTTCGGGGGCGCCGGCGACGGAGAGCGCCGGAGAACCCGGGCAGGTGGTCATGGCTCTCCTTCGAGACGACGGTAAGGGAAGCCTAACCACACCCGCCGGCGGAGGGAAGCGGGACGTCATCCCCCGTTGGCGGCGCGCGCCCGCCGCAGGTTGCGCCGGACCGTCGCCGGGAGCAGCGCCAGGTTGCCGATCGCCCCCGCGGCGAGCACCACCAGCAGGTAGACCACCCCGCCCGCGTCGAGCACGACGGCCAGCACCACCGCGGCCAGCAGGCACAGCCCGGCCAGGCCGAGGACGACGGAGGCGGCGCGGTCGCGCCCGGCGTGCGCGGCGTGCTGCTCGTCGAGGACGGTCAGCGTGGTGCCGGCCCAGTCGGCGGCCGCCGGGCGCAGCCGCGCGTCGTCCACCGGCCGGCCGCGGGTCACCGCCGTCTGCACGGTGTCGGCCTCGGCGCCGCTCAGCCCGTGCCGGGCGACCACCTCGGCGCGCAGGTCGCGGGTGCCCGGGCCGCGCAGGTCCGCCCAGAACCGGCGGCCGGCGAGCGACCAGGCCAGCAGCGGCAGCACCAGCGCGACGAGGAGCAGGAACACCAGCACGAGGGGCACCCGGCGAGCATGCCCGGCGGGCGCCCGCCCGGGGACGCGGCCACCCCGGACGGGTGTGCCGGACGCTCCCGCGGGGCACGTGGGCGCCGAGCCGACCGGGAGGGGGCCGCGTGCACGCACTGGTGACCAACGACGACGGGATCGACAGCCCGGGTGTACACCTGCTGGCCCGCGTGGCGGCGGAGGCGGGCCTGGAGGTGACGCTGGCCGCGCCCGACCAGGACCACAGCGGGTCCGCCGCCTCGCTGACCGCGCTGCTGCAGGGCAACCGGCTGGCGGTCCGGGAGCACCGGCCGGCCGGCGCGGGCGCCGTGCGCACCCTGGCCGTCGAGGCCTCCCCCGCGCTCATCGCCTTCGCCGGGGTGCGCGGCGCGTTCGGGCCGCGGCCGGACCTCGTGCTCTCCGGCGTCAACCGGGGCCCCAACACCGGGACGGCGGTGCTGCACTCGGGGACCGTGGGCGCCGCGCTGACCGGCGCCACGCACGGGCTGCCGGCCCTGGCGGTGTCGCTGGCCGGCACCGCCGACCCGACCGCGGAGCACGCCTGGGCCACCGCCGAGGACGTCGCCCGCCGGGCGCTGCGGTGGACCCTCGGGCTCGCGCCCGGGCCGGTCGTGGTCAACGTCAACGTCCCCGACGTCCCGCCCGGGCGGCTGCGCGGCCTGCGCCCGGCCCGGCTGGCGACCTTCGGCGCGGTGCAGGTCGGGGTCGGCGAGTCCGGCGAGGACTTCGTGACGCTCACCTTCCACGAGACCCCCGACGGACCCGAGCCGGGGACCGACGACGCCCTGCTGCAGGAGGGGTGGGCCACCGTGACCCTGCTGCAGCCGCCCGCCGAGGCGCCCGGGGCGGACTACCCGGGGCTCGACGGCGCCTGAGCGAGCAGCAGGCGCAGGTGCTCGTGCGCCCAGGCGGCGAGCGTGGTCGGCGTGGTGGGTCACCGGTGGGGGCACCACGATCGCCGTGCCGGGGGTCTGCTCCGGTCAGGCGGTGCGGTCGTCGTCGTCGAAGGGGACGTCCGCCTCCTGCTCCAGCACGTCGGCCTCGTTGGCGTCGACGTCGCCGACGGGGCGCAGCGGGCCGGCCGAGCCCGGCGCGGTCGACAGCTGCTGCTCGAGCGCGTCGGCCTCGTTCGCGTCGAGGTCGCCGACCGGCCCCGCGTCGCCGGCCCCGGCGGGGGCCGCGGGCTCGAGGAGGGCCTCCTGCTCGGCGCGGTCGGCGTCGGTGGCGGAACCGGGATCGGTCACGTCGTCCTCCCTCGGTGCGGATCGGGTCGCGGTCCATCCTGCCGCCGGTCCCCGGCGGCGGCAGTCCGGGAGCGGGCGCCCGGGTGACCGGCGGGTGTCCAGCGTGGCAACATCGGGCGGGTGGACCTCGCCGACTGGGAGTACGCGCCGCTGCGGATCCCCCCGGGCACGTCCCGTTCCGCAGCGGCCACCATGTTGAGCCTCCAATCCGACGTCGGCGGGTGGGAGCTGGCCCGCCTCCAGCTGCACGCGGACGGCACCCGCAAGGTCGTCCTGCGGCGCCGGGCGCGGCTGTCCTACCTGCCGATGCCGGTCACGTAGCCGGCTCGCAGACGACGCAGGGCGTGCTCCCCGGGTGGGGAGCACGCCCTGTCGCGTCCTCAGGGGACGAGCACGACCTTGCCGACGGTCCCGCGGTCGGCCAGCGCGGCCAGCGCCTGCGGCGCCCGGTCCAGCGGCAGGACCTGGCCGACCAGCGGGTCGATGGCGCCCGCGGTGACCAGCCGGACCAGCTCGTCGTGGGTCTGCCCGATCACGGCCGGGTCCTTCTTCTTGTACAGGCCCCAGTGCAGACCGACGACGCTGTAGTTCTTGACCAGCGCGTGGTTGGCCGGCGCCTCGGGGATCCGCCCGCTGGTGAACCCGACGACGACCAGCCGGCCCTCGAAGGCGATGCACTTGCGCGACCGGTCGAACACGTCGCCGCCGACCGGGTCGTAGACGACGTCGGCGCCCTCCCCGCCGGTGAGCTCCTTGACGACGGGGACGAAGTCCTCGGCCGTGTAGTCGACGACGTGGTCGGCGCCGAGCTCGCGGCAGACCTCGACCTTGTGCGCCCCGCCGGCGGTGGCGATGACCTTGGCGCCGGCGGCCTTGCCCAGCTGGATCGCCGCCGAGCCGACCCCGCCCGCGCCGGCGTGCACCAGCAGCCACTCCCCCGCCTGCAGGTGTGCCCGGCGGTGCAGGCCGACGTGGCCGGTCTGGTAGGTGAGGTACAGCGCGGCGGCCTTCTCGTCGGACAGGCCGTCGGGCACGGGCCAGGCGTCGCGGGCGTTCATCAGCGCGTACTCGGCGAAGGCGCCGGGGCCGCCGGCCGGGCCGCCGATGACCCGCCGCCCGTCCTCGGTCTCGCCGCACAGCTCGACGCCGGGCGTGTAGGGCAGCGGCGGGCGCTCCTGGTACCTCCCCTGCGCCATGAGGACGTCGGGGAAGTTCAGCGCCGCCGCGCGCACCCGCACCTTGATCTGGCCCTCGGCCGGGGTCGGCTCCTCGACGTCCTCCAGCCGCATGACCTCCGAGGGGTCGCCCAGCTCGTGTACCCGCCATGCACGCATGCGCCGACCCTGCCAGAGGCCGCGTGACGCCGGTCACCGGCCCCCGGCAGGAGGAGTCAGAGCATGGACGGCGGGCGCAGCGCCTCCGGGACGACGGCGGTCTCGCCGGTCGCCGTCTTCGCGCTGGGCACGCCCTTGAACCTGTAGGGCACGGTGCCGACGCCGGGCTGGATGACGTACGCGGCGCCCGGCTCGCCCGAGGTCCAGGCCATGACCATCGCGTCGGCGACCTCGGCGGCCGGGATGACCGGGAAGTTCGCGGCCTCGAACTCGTGCCGGATGCGGTCGATGATCGCGGTGTCGGCGAAGCCGGGGCAGATCGCGCTGATGGTGATGCCCTCGCGGGTCAGCCGCGGCGCCATCGACCGGACGAACGCGATCGCGCCGCCCTTGGCCACGCTGTACCCGGGGTCCGTGGGCATCGGCGACAGGCCCGCCAGCGACGCCGTCACCACGATCGCCCCGCCGCCGGCCCGCTTGATCGCCGGGCGCGCGGCCTGCACGCCGTAGACGACGCCGA
Organism: Geodermatophilus sp. SYSU D01180; assembly: GCF_054050415.1. Lineage (NCBI taxonomy): Bacteria > Bacillati > Actinomycetota > Actinomycetes > Geodermatophilales > Geodermatophilaceae > Geodermatophilus > Geodermatophilus sp. SYSU D01180. The sequence goes on from NZ_JBJGZH010000011.1 coordinate 27,236, forward strand.
ACAGGTCGATGTCGACCACGCGCATGAACTCGTCGAGGTCGAGGGCGTCGTCGCTCTTGGCCGCGGAGATGCCGGCGTTGAGGTAGGCGGCGTCGAGCCGGCCGTGCTCGGCCTCCACCTGCGCGACGACGGCCTCGTTGGCGGCGCGGTCGGTGACGTCCAGGGCGACGAAGTGCGCGCCGAGCTCCTCGGCCACCGACCGGTTGCGCTCGGAGTCGAGGTCGGCGGCGACGACGGTGACGTCCCGCTCGCGCAGCTTCTGCGTGAGGGCGCGGCCGAAGCCGCCGGTCCCTCCGGTGATCAGCGCGACGGAACCGGGGCCGGGAGGTGTGGGAGAGGTCACCCCCGCATCACACACCACGCAGGAAGCGGTCCAGCACCCGGACACCGAAGCGCAGCGACTCCACCGGCACCCGCTCGTCGATGCCGTGGAACAGCGAGGCGAAGTCGAGGTCGGCGGGCAGCCGCAGCGGGGAGAAGCCGAAGCAGCGGATGCCCAGGCGCTCGAAGCTCTTGGCGTCGGTGCCGCCGCTCATGGTGAACGGCACCGGCCGCGCGCCGTCGTCCTCGGCCGTGAGCGCGGCGGCCATCATGTCGACCAGCGGGCCGTCGAAGGTCGTCTCCACGGCCTGGTCGTGGACGATCCACTCGCGCTGGATCCCCTCGCCGACGAGGCTCGCCAGCTGCCGCTCGAACTCCTCCTCCTCGCCGTGCAGGAAGCGGCCGTCGACGATGGCGCTCGCCGTCCCGGGGATGACGTTGGTCTTGTAGCCGGCGGTGAGCATCGTGGGGTTGGCGGTGTTGCGCAGCGCCGCGCCGATCATCCGGCTGATGCTGCCCAGCCGGGCCAGCGCCTCCTCCGGCTCGTCCGGGTCGATCTCGATGCCGTAGGCCTCCTCGACCGCGGCGAGGAACTGGCGCATCGGCGGGGTGAGCACGGTGGGCAGCCGGGTGGAGCCCAGCCGCGCGACGGCCTGGCACAGCCGGGTGACGGCGTTCTCCTCGTGGACGAACGAGCCGTGCCCGGGCCGGCCGCCGGCGGTCAGGCGCATCCACGCCAGGCCCTTCTCCGCCGTCTGGACCAGGTAGAGGCGCAGGTCGTCGCGGACGGTGATGGAGAAGCCGCCGACCTCGCTGATCGCCTCGGAGCAGTCGGCGAACAGGTCGGGGCGCTCGTCGACCAGCCAGCGGGCGCCGAGCCGGCCGCCGGCCTCCTCGTCGGCGACGAAGGCGAGGACGACGTCGCGCGGCGGCTGCACGCCGGTGCGGGCCCACTCGCGCACCAGCGCCAGGACCATCGCGTCCATGTCCTTCATGTCGACGGCGCCACGGCCCCACACGTAGCCGTCGCGCTCCTCGCCGGAGAACGGGTGCACGCTCCACTCGGCCGGGTCGGCGGGGACGACGTCGAGGTGCCCGTGCACGAGCAGCGCGGGGCGGCTGCGGTCGGCGCCGGGGATGCGGGCGACGAGGCTGGCCCGGCCGCGCTCGGACTCGAAGACGTCCGAGGCGATGCCGACCTCGTCCAGCTTGCCGGCGACCCACTCGGCGGCGACCCGCTCGCCGGCGCCGGTGGCGGTGTCGCCGGTGTTGGTCGTGTCGATCCGGATCAGCTCGCTGAGCAGCTCGGCGACCTCGGCCTGGGCCTGGACGGGACCTCGGTTCTCCACCCCGGCGACACTACGGGCCCGCCGCGGCCCCGCTGGGCACGGACGACCGGGCGATGCGACACGGCGGGGTACCCGTGCCGGGCCACGCAGGGCGTCGGGTAGTCTTGGCCCCGCACTCGTCCGGGTGGCGGAATGGCAGACGCGCTAGCTTGAGGTGCTAGTGCCCTTTATCGGGCGTGGGGGTTCAAGTCCCCCCTCGGACACAGCACCGCCCCGGTGTTCCTGCAGGTCAGGAGCCCGGGGCGCTGTCGCGTCCGGGCCTCCGGGGCCCTCGTGACACCTCTCTGACACCTATCGCCTGGTGTCAGCCGTCCAGCAGGGCGGCGAAGCGGCCGGCGGCCTCGCGGCCCATGCCGGGGTGCACGTGCTGGTGGACGGTGAGCGTGATGGTGGCGCTGGCGTGCCCCAGGCGCCTGGAGACGACCTCCACCGGCACACCGTCGGCGAGCAGCAACATGGCGTGCGTGTGGCGCAGGTCGTGCAGCCGGATCACCGGCAACTGGTCCTCCCCCACCGCCTTGCGGGCCCGGGCCACCTGGGCGGTGAAGCGCCGGGAGAACCGTTCGGGGGTACCGGCGCTCTCGAGCCGCCCGGTGGGCGCGGAGCGCGGCCACCGTGCCGGCGTCGAGGTCGACGACCCGGGACCGACCCGTCTTGGTGGGGGCCCTCGACCAGCTCCTCGCCTTCACCACCCCGACGCTGCGCCGCACCGCGATCCGCGCGGCCTCCACGTCGACGTCGCGCCACCGCAGGGCCAGCGCCTCCCCGCGACGCAGGCCGGTGGCGGCGAGCAGCCGCCGGCCCATGGCCAGGTCGGGATCCTGGTCGTCGGCCCGGCGGCGGAACCGGGCGAGCTCGGGCGCGGTCCAGGCCTGCATCTCCGGCGGTCGGGCCTCGGCCGGGCTCGGTGGCGTGGACCGGTCGGTCGGGTTGACCGGAAGCCGTCCCTGCGTGACCGCGTCACCGAGGGCCGGCCGCAGGATGGTGAACACGTAGCGCACCGTCCGGGGCGAGAGGCCGCCTGTGCCGTCGGCCCGGCCGGTCGCTCCAGCTCGCGCATCCAGGTGTCGTTCATCGACCGGTGAGGCGGGCGATCCGATGGGCTGTGAGGTGCGGGTCGATGTGCAGCCGGATGTCCCTCAGGTACGACGCGCGCCTGGAAGGACTCAGCCGTTGGGTCTGCATCCACTCGGCGAGATGGGCGTCCAGGCGCTGCCGGGACGGCTCGACGCACTCCCCCGATCCGGGCTTGCGGAGCTCGGCACGCAGGGCGCCCGCGGCATCTCTCCTGTGCACGAACCCATGCTTGAGGACGATCCGTGGCGTTCCGTCCTCCCGTTGCACGGCGTACTCGATCAGGAAGCGCGGGCCGGCCCTCGTCCGGTACTCGCTGATCCCACCGTCGCCCTTCTGGCGCCGCCGTGGCCCGGCCATCCATCGACCTCCGTCGCTGCCGCCCGGGAGACACCCGCCGTCACGGCCTTCCCCCGGACAGTTCCCCTCCCGGGGTCTACCGCCGGTAGGGGACCGATGAACGCCCTGGCGGCAGCCTGTGGACGAGAAGCGACTTGTGGCCATCCGGATCGACGAGGGGCGGTCTGAGACCCCCCCGGACAGGCTCACGCGCGTTCCTCCGGAATCCCTCCGGTGAGCGGAGGCGGCCGGATCACTGATGTCGTCAGTCTCAGGGAGCACGGCGCCGGGACGGACGAGCCGAACCGGACACCCACCCGGCCGGCAGCTCCTCAGGGCCGGAAACCCCAGCCACACCCGAGCCGTCCGGCGCGGCTCGCGCCTGTCCTGTTCGCGCAGCTCAGGCCCCACGCTCTCCGCCGCAGTCCGGTCCGATCCGCCGCCGATGGAAGCGCGTCTCCCGAGGGCGACGAGCCGGGGCGGAGGCCACGCGCCCTCCGAGTGAGCGCTCCCGAGACCTTGCCGGGCGACCGCGAGCCTCGCGCCGAGCGAATGCGCGCAGCCCGACATCGGGATGAGCGATGGGATCGGCCGGCGATTCTGCGACCCGGCGGGAACCTGGTCGGGATCCCGGCACCGTCCTGTCCGCCTCCCCGGCCGGCGCCGGGACACGGGGCTGCCCGGGACCGACGGTCGCTCCTGCTCGAGCAGACCGTCAGCCGGTCCGCAGCGGATCAGCCGGCGAAGGTCGCCAAGGGCTGTCCGATCTCGACGATGTAGGTGGACAGCATCCGTCCCGTGCCCTGGCCGATGTCGCGGGCGTTGTGCGGAGTCCGCGGTGGGATGAGGAAGCCGTCGCCGGCCTGCAGGATCACTGTGTCGGCGTCCCTGATCCGCATCTCCACCGTCCCGGCGAGGATGTAGCCCACCTCCTCCCCGGGGTGGGTGTGCCAGCCCGATTCCACGCCCACCGGGATCTCGGTGAGCACCTGGACGATCTCCCGCCCGGGGATCGACGAGGGGCCGCGCTGCACCTCGGTGCGCCGGAGCTTGGCGGCCAGGTCGTCCGGTACCGACAGCACGGGCGGCCCGGGCTCGGACACGGCTCAGACCTCTGCCGGGGCGCGGCCGGCGACACGGTGCCCCACGGCCCCCATCGCCTGCAGGATCGCGTCGATCACCGGCTGCGGCTTGGTGACGAAGGCGACGTGCGAGCCCTCCACCTCGCTGATGGTCATGCCGGCCCGCCGGGCCATGTTCCGGACGACGTCGCTGCCCGCGGCCTTGTCGCCGGTCGGGATGACCGCCCAGCACGGCAGGGCTCTCCAGGCCGGCGCACGGGTCGACTCGGTGAACCCCCGCATGGCCACCGGCCGCTGGGTGGCGGCCATCAACGCGCTGTCCGCGAGTGGCACGTCGGCGGCGAAGGCGTCGTGGAACTTCTCCGGATCGATGGCGAACTCGACCTCGGTCTCGCTCCCCTGACCGGTGGGGTACCGGAGTTGGACGAGAGCGCTGTTGAGGACGCTGTCGACGGAGTCGTCCTCGATCTCCGCGAGCGTCTCCCCCTCGTCCGGGGCGAACGCGGCGACATAGACCAGGGCGACCACGTTGCCCGGTCGCGTCCCGGCGTTGGTGAGGACCGCCCCGCCGTAGGAGTGGCCCACGGCGATCACCGGGCCGGGGATCTGCCCGAGCGCACTGGCGACGTAGGCGGCGTCGTGCGCGAGGCCGCGCAACGGGTTGGAGATGGCCCGGGCCCGCCCCCCGGCGGCCGTGAGGCCGGCGAGGACGCCGTTCCAGCCGGAGCTGTCGGCGAAGGCGCCGTGCACGAGGGCGACGGTGGGGGCGACGGTGGGGGCGGCGGTGGTGTCGGTCATGACGATCCTCCCGATGCGGTGGTTGACGGAGCCCGGTGCTGGGACGAGCGGCCACCACCACGGCGGTCGTGGGCGGCGGTCAGCGGCGATGGCCCGACAGCCGACCGAGGCCACCTGCTGCGGCCGCGGACCCCAGGCGTCGGCGGCCAGCCGAGACCAGGACGGCCGCCCGCCGCCCGGTCGTCGTCGACGTCCCCGCCCGCCTGGGTGATCACGGCCGCCATCGCTCCTCCCGACCCTCGGCTGCCGCGATCCCCGCGTCCGTCCCGGACCTCTCGTGGTGGGACCCTCGCCGCCGGGGCGCGGCCGGAGCAACGGTCAACCGACCTGCCGATGCGGTCGGGTCGGGCGCTCGGCTCGGCCCCGCGGGGATCCGGGACGAGACGGCTGACTCGGTCGAGCCCTACCTCACCGCGTGGAACTCCCGGATGGCGGCCAGGACCTCCTGCGGGCGTTCCTCGACCAGGAAGTGGCCACAGTCCAGGGCGCGTCCGGACACGTCGGTGGCCCAGTCGCGCCAGATGGCGAGGGTGTCGTACCAGGCCGCCAGGGCTCCCCGACCGGCCCACAGGACCTGGGTCGGGCAGCTGATCCGGCGGCCCGCCGCGTGGTCCTCGTCGTCCCACTGCCGATCGCACGTCGCCCCGGCGCGGTAGTCCTCGCACATCGCCCGGATCGTGGCCGGGTCCCGAGCACACCGGACGTAGTCCGCCACCGCCGCCGGCGGGAACCGGCGGATGGCCCCGCCGAACTCGGCGTCGAAGAGGAAGAACTCGGGGTCAGCGCCGATGAGCTGCTCCGGGAGGGGGTGCGGCTGGGCCAGGAAGGCCCAGTGCCAGTAGCCGAGGGCGAAGCGGGCATCGGCGCGTGCCCAGACCTCCCCGGTCGGGATCACGTCCATCACGGTGAGCCGGCGAACCGCGTGGGGGTGGTCGAGCGCCATCCGGTAGGCGACCCGGCCCCCGCGGTCGTGTCCGGCGACGTCGAAGCGGTCGAACCCCAGCCGGCGCATCAGGACGACGCAGTCCTCGGCCATGGCCCGCTTGCCGTGGCTCTCGTGGCCCGGGACGGCTGCCGGCTTGGAGCTGTCCCCGTACCCGCGCAGGTCGGGGGCGACCACCGTGAAGTCCTCGGCCAGATCGCCGGCCACCAGGCCCCAGGCCAGGTGGGTCTCGGGGTAGCCGTGCAGGAGCAGCATCGGCGGCCCCGACCCGCCGGCCCGCACCCGCAGCACCACCTCGCCCACGGGCACCTGCGACACGGTCAGCGCGTCGAACGACGCCGGTAGCGTCGTTCCGTTCGTGGTCCCGGCGGGCACGGACATCGGTTCCTCCTCGGGCATCCGGCACAGCCGGCGCAGCATGGAGGCGACAGGGTCCCCGGCGCACCGGTCACCCGACTCGTCCTGGCGGTGCGGCGGTGGCTGGCCGCCGGCCGGTGCCGTGGGAGAGACTCTCGGCGCCGCTCGTCCTGACCACCGGAGCCGCGTCGTCCCCGTGCTGACCGGCGCCCAGCCGAGAGGACGTCCGATGGAGGACATCCCCGTCCTCGGCGACACCGAGCGCGCCGACCTGGTCGGGCGGACGGCGGAGCTGCAGCTCCTCGAGGCCTTCCTCGGGCGGGCCGCCCACCACGGGGACGCGCTGCTCCTGACCGGAGGACCGGGGGTCGGCAAGACCGTGCTCCTCGACGCCGCCGGCCGAGTGGCCGACGGCGCGGGGCGGCGGGTGCTGCGGGCGGCCGGGGTCGAGTTCGAGGCCGAGGTCAGCTTCGCCGGGCTCCACCAGCTGTTCCTCCCCCTGCACGACCAGGTCCGGGCGCTCCCGCGGCCACAGCAGGAGGCGCTGTCGGTCGCTCTCGGCACGGGCACCGGTCGCACGGGCGGCCGGCTGGTGATCTCCGCCGCCGCGCTCGCCCTGCTCCGCCACCTCGCCGAGCAGCAACCGGTCCTGGTGGTCGTCGACGACGTTCAGTGGGTGGACCGCTCGACCGCGCGGGTCCTCGGGTTCGTCGCCCGCCGCCTGGGAGGCAGCCGCGTCGGGTTCCTCGCCGCGGTGCGGAGCGATACCGAGTCCTCCCTGCTGCACGCCGGCCTGCCGGAGCACGAGGTACGCCCCCTCGACGAGCTCGCGGCGACGACGCTGCTGGCCAGCCGGTTCCCCGATCTCGCCGTCCCGGTCCGCCGGCACGTCATCGCGGCGGCGCAGGGGAACCCGCTCGCCCTCCTCGAGCTGCCCGCGACGATGACGGAGGACCAGCGCGTGGCGCGGAACCCCCTGCCGCCCGTCCTCCCGCTGACCGGTCAGCTCCAGAGGCTGTTCGCCCGCCGCCTGCGCACGCTGCCGGCGGCCACGCGCAAGCTGCTCCTGCTCACCGCCCTGGACGGGACCGGAGACCTCCGGGCGCTGCGCGCGGGCTCCTCCGGTGACGGCTGGCTGGACGACCTGGCCCCCGCCGAGCGGGACGGGCTGGTCCGGGTCGACCCGACCACCAACCGGGTGGCCCTCCGGCATCCCCTGATCGGCGCGGCCGCGGTGGAGCTGGCCACCACCGGCGAGCGCCGGCGGACCCATGCCCTCCTCGCCGACCTGCACGCCGACGACCCGGAACGGTGTGCCTGGCACCTGGCCGAGGCCGCGGGCGGCCCGGACGAGTCGACGGCCGCGCTGCTCGAGGTGGCCGCCTCCCGGGCCCTGCACAAGGGTGACGTCGTCCGGGCCGTGCACGCCCGGCTCCGCGCCGCGGAGCTCAGCCCCCGGGGCGCGGACCGTGCGCGCCGGCTGGCCGCAGCCGCCTATCTCGGTGCCGACACGGCCGGGAAGCTGGACAGTGTCCCCCGCCTGCTCGGTGAGGCCCGCCGCGCCGACCCGGACAGTGCCGAGCCCCTCGAGGTCACGGTGGCCGCCGCCTACCACCTCCTCAACGGGGAGGGGGACGTCGACACCGCACACGCCATGCTCTCCCGGGTGATCGAGGACGCCGTGGTGCAGGGGCGCACCGGCCCGGCGGTCGACGAGGCGCTGCACAGCCTGATGCTGGTCTGCCACTTCAGCGGGCGGGACGAGCCGTGGCGCCCGTTCGACTCGGCGGTGACCCGGCTGGGGCCCGGAGTCTCACCGGTCCTGACGGTGTCGAGCAACCTGTACGGCGCTCCCGCCCTCCGCGCGACGTCGAGCGAGCTGGACCGGTTGGACCGGCTCATCGCCACGCTCGCTGCCGAGGTCGACCCCACCCGGATCGTGCGCGTCGCCATCGCGGCCTTCTACGTCGATCGCGTGGCGGCCTGCCGCTCGGCGCTGTCCAGGGTCGTCCGGGACGGGCGCGACGGCGGGGCCGCCACGTCCGCCGTCCAGGCGTTGATGATGCTCTGCCACGACGCCTACCGCGGGGGACGGTGGGAGGAGGCGGCGCGGATGGCCGACGAGGGCATCGCCTGGAGCGAGCTGCTGGGGTACCAGCTGATCTCCCTGCCCGGCGTCTACTGCCGCGCGCTGCTCGCCGCGGCTCGTGGGGACGACGAGGCCACCGGGTCCCTCGCCGAGGAGCTCGTGGCCTGGGCGGCGCCCCGGGGCGCGACGGTGCTCGAGCACTTCGCCAACCGGGCCAGGGCCCTGGCCGCCCTCGGTCGGGGCGACTACGAGGAGGCCTACCGTCGAACGACCGCCATCAGCCCCCCGGGCCTCCTGGCGCCTCACGTCCCCGTGGCCATGTGGGTCGCGAAGGACCTGGTGGAGGCGGCGGTCCGCACCGGCCGGTCGGCGGAGGCCGCGGCGCACGTCGCCGCCATGCAGCGGGCCGAGGTCTTCCGGCTCCGCCCGCGCCTGGCCCTGCTCGCCCTGGGGTCAGCGGCGCTCGCAGCCTCCGGCGAGGACGCCGGCGATCTCTACCGCGCGGCCCTGGCCGTCCGCGGCGCCGAAGCGTTCCCGTTCGAGCGGGCCCGCGTGCAACTGGCCTACGGCGAGCACCTGCGGCGGACCCGGGCTGCCTCGGCGGCCCGACTTCAGCTGACCGCTGCTCGCGAGCAGTTCCAGCGCCTGGGCGCGCACCCCTGGGCCACGCGTGCGGAGCAGGAGGTGCGCGCCAGCGGCCTGGTGCACGGTTCCCGCACCGAGTCCGCCGCGGCGACACTGACACCGCAGGAGCACCAGATCGCCTCGCTGGCCGCCTCCGGGCTGACGAACAAGCAGATCGGGAGCCGGCTGTACCTGTCCCCCCGCACGGTCTCCGGCCACCTGTACCGGATATTCCCCAAGCTCGGCATCTCGACGCGGGCAGCCCTGCGCGACGCGCTGACCCGGACGTCTGCGGCACCACCGGGAACGACTGACCCGGGCCCAGCGGCACGGTCCGACCGACCCGCTCGGTGACCTGCGCGAGGCCTCCCGCGTTCGGCTGTCCGCCGCCGACAGAACACCCCCGGGGTATCTCCGTCTCCGGAAACCCTTGCGTCCGCCTGATCCGGCCGAACCGGCGCCCGGTGACCCGCGCCGCCGCCCTCATGGGCCAGACCCGCACCATCCTGCGGGCGCTGGGCGACGACCTGGGGCAGCCGGAGGACCTACCCCGGGAGGGCTCCTGCCGCCAGCAGCGCCGCCCCTGGCGCCGCCCGCTGGGCCGGGCCTCGGGCCAGCGTGGCCGTCACCGCCGGCGTCGCGCGCCGCTCAGGGCTGCCGGCCCTCCCCCTGCGGCCCGAGCATGCTCCTGCTCCGCGACCCCGCGGGCGTCTCCGACACGAGCCGCAGGCGCTCGCGGTCCTCCGGGCGGCTCGACGCGATGTGGTTCAGGGTGTCGGCGACCCGCTCCTCCGTGACGGCGATGTCCCGGGCCGTCCTGACGAGCGCGGCTTCCACCTCGTCGCGCCGCTTCCTCAACTCGCCGGCTCGCTGTCGGAGGTCATCGCTGCGCCTCGCGAGGTCGCGCCGCCGGTCGTCGGCGTCCTGATCGGGGGGCTGCTCGTCCCGCTGTTGGGCCATGGGTGCCGCGGTTGCTGCCCGACACCGGCGTGCGGGTGTCGGAGCTGTGTGAGCTGGGGCTGGCCTACGTCACCGGCAGGGGCTCCTGACCCCGGGTGGTGCCTTCGGCGCCAAGACCGCCCAGGCGCTCGACCGCTGTCTGCGGGTACGCGCGCTGCACCCCTACGCCCGGTCGCCGCCGGTTGCTGCTCGGCCAGCGTGGGCCGATGACGCCGGACGGGGCCCGGGACGTGCTGCACACCCGCGCCGCGCAGGCCGGGCTCGCCGGCGTCCACCCGCACCGGTTCCGGCGCACCTCCGCCCACCGGTGGCTGACCGGAGGAGGACAGGAGCGGGACCTGAGCATGCCGGCCGGCTGGCGCAGCGACGACATGCCGTCCCGCTACGCCGCATCGACGGCGGTCGAACGCGCCCACGAGGCGCACCGACGCCTGGGTCGGGGGGTGATCGCCTCTGGCGAGCGATGCAGGTCCACCCGGCTGCCGAACTGGCGGAGAGGACCGTGACGATCCACGTCAGCGGTCTCCTGCCCGAACCGGGCCTGCAGGGCCGTACCCAGGTCGCCGTCCTCGCCACGCGGCTGCGCGACCGCCGGACCGACGGAACCGCCGCCCGCCGACGGCAGGACGCCCGCCCGCATCACGTCCAGCGTGGACGTGCGGCTCCGCGCCTCCTCAGCGCCCCCGGCAGCACCGGCGGGCGTCGTTCCACGCCCCTGTCAGCGCACCGGGCGCCACGCCCGCGCCTGACGGACAGGCCGGTGCCGCGGCGCGTCTCGGCGCCAGGGCATGGACCCGACCGCCGACACGCGTCGGCGCCGTCCGGCGGTGGCCACCCTCCCGGGGGTCGACGGGCCCGGTCGCCTGCTGCCGGCACGGGGATTAGCGTGAACCCGGGTCCAGCAGCGGCCCCCTGCAGCCGCAGGACCCTCGGTGGCCGGCACCCGGCCACCGGTGCCACGCGCCTCACTGCCGAGGTGATGCGTGCCTGCCGAGCCTGCCTCCGCCGCGGGAGCTGCCGGGCGGGGTCCTTCGTTCACCGTCGGTCTCGACCTCGTCTCCGGGCAGCTGAAGATGACCGGACCGCTGGATCGGAACACCACCCATCTCTTCCACGACGCGCTCGTGACCCTGCTCCGCTGCGACCGCCTCCGGTGGACGGTCGACCTCAGCGAACTGACCGCGTGCGGGCCCACCGGAGCGCATGCGATCGCCGGCGCCTGCCGGTGGGCCCGTCAGCAGAACCGCCGGCTCGCCCTCGTCGGAACGCCGCCGTGGCTGCAACGGGAGTTGCTCCGGCTGCGACCGCCCCACCGTCCCGTCCCCGCCGAGCAGGGCGTGGCCACTGCTGCGGACGGGGACAGAACCGGCGTGGCACCCGAGCGCCGCCCACCGCCGCCCGGCGACTCCGTGGACCCCGGCGACCACGGTGTACCGGCGGGGGCGTCACCCCGGGCACCGGTGTTCACCGCAACGGTGGACGGGGCCAGGGGCACCATCGCCGTCCGCGGCCACCTCGACCGAGTGGGCGCCGACCTGCTCAGCGGCAGCGTGGTGGCGCTGCAGCGGCTGGGACGCCGGCGCATCGACGTGCAGCTGCGGTCCGGGGCCACGGTGGACGCCGCCGCCCGTCGGACGCTCACCGCGCTGGCCCAGCAGCTGTCCGCCGAGGGCGTGCGGCTGGGGATCCCGTGACCGGGCGGCACGAGGTCGGATCGGCCCCGGCCAACCGCGTCTCGCGGAGCCCGAGCCGGCGCCGAACCGCCGACGCCGGCGGCCGGCCGTGAAGGTCGGCGGCGGGGGCGCCGGGCGGGAGCGGCCACGGTGGGTCGTCGGCGCCGATGCGCTCGCACCCCGGCGGTGGGAGGACGAGTGGGTGGCCATGCCCACGGGCCGCTTGCACGCCGTCGGCGGGAGCGGGCTCATCACCGGCAGAAGCCTCTGCCGAGCCCCCGTGACCCTTCTGGACCCCGCGGACTGGGCATGGCCCGACGACGGCGCCGAGGAGTGGCCACTGTGCTGGAGTTGCCTGACGTTGACCTGCTGAGCCGGCGTGCAGCCGGGAACCAGGCCATCGCTCTGCCAGGCAGAGACGACGCGCGGCGCCGGCTGTCGATCGCCATCAGCTCCAGCCGGTGATCGACGAAGTCGAGGTCGATCGCGCAGCCGGGTCGGCGCCATCGGACGGGTGGTGATCCCGCGCCCGGTCATGTGACAGGCCACGGTCCACCCGGGGTTGCGCCGCGGCGGCGCGGCCAGCCGGATCTCGCCGACCAGCCGCGCCCACCGGTGGAACGTGGCGAGGGTGTCGGCCAGGGCGGGGTAGGCCAGCTCCGGCCAGGACGCCGGCTCCGGGACGGCGCCACCGGAGGTCGATCCGGCGGCCCTCATCGCACCTCCTCGGACGGTCCGCGGCGGGAGTGCCCGCCGGCGGTCGCGTGGCGGGCCGGGTGAGGTCGCCGAGGGCGACCTCCCCCGCGGCCGGAGTCCCGCGGCACCCCGGTGGTGCGGCGGACCCCACGGCCCTCGACGGGATCCCGGCGGCTGCCGGAGCGGGGCCGATGGTGCTCGAGGAGGCAGGCCGCGATGACGGCCAGAGCGGGGCCGGCCGCGACCCCGCTCGGGGTGTGCCGGCGAACCGCCCGATCGACGACCACCGGCACCGACCCCCGCACGCGCATCCGGAGCCGGCCGGTCCCCTCTACGCGGCGGCTTCACCGGCGGGCGTGCGCAGCGGAGCGAGCGCGGTGCTCCAGGCCACGACCTGATCGAGGAGCGTGGCGACCGCGGGGAGGGTGTGGTCACCGGGACGGAAGGTCCGGTACTCCTCGAACTCGGTGACCAGGGACAGCGTCACCTGCTGGCGGACGTCGGCCATCTGGAGTTCGGCGGCGACCAGGCGCAGGTGCTCGACCGCGCGGGCACCGCCGACGTTGCCGTAGGAGACGAAGCCGACGGCCTTGTTGTTCCACTCGGCGTAGAGGTAGTCGATGGCGTTCTTCAACACCCCGGAGGTGCCGTGGTTGTACTCCGGGGTGACGATGACGAACCCGTCGAACGAGGCGATCTTCGCCGCCCACCGCCGGGTGTGGTCGTTCTGGTACCGGCCGAAAGACGGCGGCAGCGGCTCGTCGAGGTGCGGGAGCGGGTAGTCGCGTAGGTCGACGAGCTCGTAGTCGGCGTCCTGACGACGCGCGGCGAGGTCGAGGACCCACCGGGCGACCTGCTCGCCGTTCCGGTTGGGCCGGGTGCTGCCGAGGATGATGCCGATCCGGGTCATGGTCACTCCAGAGGGTCGAGGCGGGCGACCTGCCTGGGGTCGCGCCGCGGCCGAGCGAGGTCCCGGGCCGTCACGGTGCCGGGGCTGGGTCGGTGGCGGACGGGAGTCCGGCGCGACCGCGAAGTCCGAGGCCGGCAACCAGGGCCGCGGCGGCGGCGAACCCGGCGGCGACCAGGAACGCCGCGTCGAAGCCGGCGTTGAGGGCCGCGGTCGGTGCGGTGGCGCCGGCCAGCCGACTGGTCGTGGCGGCGGCCACGGCGGCGAGGGTGGCCAGGCCGACGGCGCCGCCGATCTGCTGCGTGGTGTTCAGCAGCCCGGCCGCGGCACCCTGCATCCAGGCGTCCACCCTCGCGGTCGCCGCGATGGTGGAGGCGACGAAGCCGCACGAGTGCGGAGCCGATCGTTCCGCTCGCACCGAGCACGAGGACCGGTGGCGCATCCGGCACGGTCGAGCGACGCTCCGCCATCTGCGTTTCCGCCATGGCCGCTCCACCCCTTCGGACGGAGCGGTAGACTACGCCGCAGTTGCATGCGCAAGCAATCCTAGGGAGCCCGATGCAGGCCCATCAGCGCGAGTGGCACCTGCTCGGCGCGGACCAGCGGTCGGCCTGGACCGGCTTCCTGCGGGTTCACGCCACCGTGATGGCGGCTCTCGACCAGGAGCTGCGGGATCGGCACCGGCTCTCGCTGAGCGAGTACGACGTGCTGATGCAGCTCAGCCTGGCCCCCGAGGGAGCCCTGCGGATGTCCGACCTGGCCGACGCGGTCATGCTCAGCCGCAGCGGCCTGACCCGGCTGGTCGAGCGACTCGAGCGCACCGGACTGCTGACCCGCCGCCCGGCAGCCCACGATGCGCGGGCGACCCTGGCATCCATCACCGACGCCGGGCTGGCCCGGTTGGCCGAGGCCACCCCCACCCACCTCGACGGCGTGCGACGGCTCTTCCTCGATCCGGTCGGTACGACGGGGGCCCGCCACCTCGCACGCGCCTGGGCGGCCATACGCGAGGGAAGCCGTTCCTCCGAGGCTGCCGGCTGAGCCGGAGGCCCTGTTGGGGCCGCGAGGTTGGTTTCCTCGTTCCCGGCTCCCGCAGCGGCGTGCCAGCGCGGGTCACGTGGCCCCGAGGAACGAGCTACCTGGCTACGCGGAATGGCCGGGGCGAACGACCAGTGACCTGGAGGCTGAGGAGCCGCCCACTCGGCTCGCTCCGGGAGGCCCAGCGGCTGGAGGTCGTGCCCAGGGTCATGCGCTCACCTCGGGGGGTTGGGGGCTCCTCTGCCGCTTGGGTGAACCGGGACAGTGCCGGCAAGAGAACCGGCATGGACCGGCCACGCCACATCGCCACCACACGGGCAACGATCGGCGGCTCGAACGGGCGCGTCGCCAGGTGGAGCCCCTCGATGGCGGGTGGCTCGCCGGCCACGGACAGCGTGAGACCGCCCAGTCGCTCGACGGCGTCGAGCATCGCCTGTCGGGCGTCGTCCAGGACCGGTACGTGGGTCACCTCCGGCAAACGGCCACGCGAATCGGCGAAGCAGGAGAGGGAGAAAACGTAGAACGGTCGCGTCTCGCGACTCGGTGAGTACATCACCAGACGGCGGCCCACCAGATCCCGGCGGGCCAGCTGCTCCCCGGTCGCCAACTCGTCATCGGCCCGGACCACTCCGTGGAGCGTCACTGCGGCGAACTGGGTGGACTCGATCGACTCGACGCCCGCCGGCGGAGCGGCCCAGCCGACGGCCAGGTCCATGCGGTTCTCGAGGAGGTCGCCGATCACGTCGTGCTGCTGCTGGAAGTGCAGGCCTCAGCTCGACATCAGGTCGGGTCGCGCCGAAGAGGCGGACCCTCGCGATGACGTGCTGAGGACAGACGATGTCGATCCCGATCCGCAACGGGGTCGGGACCTCGGCAACGCGACGAGCCTCCAGCGCCGCTCGCTCGGCCGGCGCCACCGACTCCCGGGCCCCGGTCAGGAATGCCTGACCGGCGGTGGTCAGCCGGACGTGACGGGCGTCCCGCCCGAACAGCACCACTCCGAGCTGACGCTCGAGCCGTCTGATCTGCTGGGACAAGCCCGGCTGGGTCGAGTGAACCCGCGATGCCGCCCGCCCGAAGTGGAGCTCCTCGGCCAGTGCGATGAACGGCACCAGCAGGCGGAGATCCACCGCGGCCACAGCCAGCAGGCACAGCCATGAGCCCTCGTGATCGATCCCGTCGCGAACCGTCATCACCGGAGACTTCCGGGCCGACGGCCTACTCGGGACGCGGTGCACGCATCGACGACCGCACAGCGACCGAGAGGACCACTCCGTGGAACTGGAGGAGCTCCGCATCAACCACCTCACGCCAGCGGGCTGGGGCTGGGGCTGGCAGTACCTGGCTGCGCTCGACGCCTACGACATCGAGCGGTACTCCTCCTCCCCATCCCCCGACGTCTCGATGGGAGCGGCCGGTCGGCCCGGACCGCCGCCCAGTCAGCGCCGCCTCTAGGGTGCCGGGGCGGGGAGCGAACTCCCGCGCGGCCGAACGGCGTTCCGACTGGCGACGACGCCGTCGTGCCGCACCGCTCGACTTCGGGAGCTGGTTCCGGTGCCGGCAGAGACGGCCGTCGTCCGGGTGCTCGTGCTCGACGAGCAGGAGGTGGTCCGCCGCGGCGTGATCCAGGTGCTCGAGGGCGACGACGGGTTCGCCGTCGTCGCCGAGGCGGCCTCGGTCGACCAGGCGGTGACCCGCGGCCGGGCCACGCGCCCGGACGTGGCCGTGCTCGGCATGCGGCTGCCCGACGGCACCGGGGCGGAGGCCTGCACCCGGCTGCGCGCGGACGTCCCCGGGGTGCGCTGCCTGGTGTTCAGCCAGTACGCCGACCCGGACACGGTGGCAGCAGCCGTGCAGGCGGGGGTGTCGGGCTACCTGGTCAAGGACGTGCGCGGCCTGGCCCTGGCGGCGGCCGTGCGCCGGGTGGCCGCGGGCGGCACCGTGTTCGCCCCCGAGGTCACCGCACTGCTCGACCCCGGAGCCGGCGCCGGGCGACCGGATCCACTGGCCGGCCTCACCGAACGAGAGCGCGCCGTGCTGCAGCTGATCGGCGACGGGCTCACCAACCGCCAGATCGGCGACCGCCTCGGCCTGGCGGAGAAGACGGTGAAGAACCACGTCAGCAACCTGCTGCTCAAACTGGGCCGGCAACGCCGCACCCAGCTCGCCGTCCTGGTCACGCGGCTGCGCGACGGTCAGGCCGTCGGGATCCCGCCGTCCGCCGATGACACGACGCCACCCCGCACCTTCCCGAGCCGGTAGCGCCTGACCGCCGGCCCCGCAACGAACGGACGGGCGACGAGCACGCGGAGCCGTCCGCGCACGAGCGGCCCGGTGACTCCGTGGTGCCGCCGCCCACGTCCGGAGCCCGCCTGCCTGTAGCCACCGCACACGCCGCGTGCCCCTCGCGGGACAGCCAGGATCAGGCCCGGGACTCCGGCGCGGTGGTGCGGGGCCCTCGCCCGGGCGGCGCCGATGTCTGGGCGAAGCGCATCAACGACTGCCGCAGCCCTGGGCAGCGAGCGCGAACGCGGCTGTCGTGATGTCCGCCACCAGTGTGGTCCCCGGATCCGTCGTGACACCGCTCGCGGCGGCTGCGGACACGGTGTCCCCGCGAGGAGCGACCCCGGTGGCGTCTGAGAGGCCTGCCGCGAGTCCCACGGCTCCGGTGGCGCTGATCAGGACGACAGCGAGGCGACGGCGGAGAGACATGTGCACACCTGGCCGCGCACTGCAGAGGATCCGCAGCGCTCCCCGTTCCGCGCGGGGTCCCGGTTCACCGTCGCGCGCCGCTGCGTCCGGGCATCACCGTTCCGTCCTGTGCGGCGCCACGACGATCTCCTCCGTGGTCAGTGCGGCGATCTCGTCCTCGTGTCCGGCTGCTGGGGCGAGTGCACCGGCGGTCATGAGCGCCTCAGCGGCCAGTTGCCGCGCGCCGAGCCCGGTGAACTCGCGCGCCACGGCGTGGAGCCGGTCGACGTCTCGGTCGAGCGCGGCGAGGCCGTGGTGCGCCATGGCTGTCGACAGGGGGGCGTCGAGCCTGCCTGCCGCGTCCTGCAGCGCCGCAACGGCGTCGTCCGCGCGGCCGAATCGAACCGCGTCGTGGAGGAGCGGAGCCGCGTAGAGCGGAACGTGCCGGCTGACCTGGGCAGCGGCACGGATCGCGTGGCGAGCGGCGGCATCCGGGCCGGACGTGCGGAGCAGCAACCAGGCCCGGGCCCGGTCGGCGAGTGCCGTGCTCTTCTGCTCGCTGGCGCGCAGGTCCCGGTCGTAGTGCTCCATCCAGCGTTCCCCCTCGGCGGTGTCGCCTGCCATCGCTGCGGTCAGGGCCGCGACGGAGACGGCGAGGGAGTAGACGTTGCTCGCGTCCCGACGCCGGAGGAGACCCACCGCCTGCTCGGCGAGGTTCCTCGTCCTGGCGGTCACCGATCCCGTGAAGCACGCGAAGTCCGCCGCGCCGAAGGACCAGACACCCGCCCAGTCGGGGTGTTCGATCCCAGCCGCGGAACGCTCCGCGTGGGCGGCCGCGTCCCGCACCGCCTGGTCGATCCCCCCGTCGAAGGCGCGCACCTGGAACGTGGCCAGTTCCAGCCACTGCAGGAACTGTGGCTGCGAGACCGGGCCGACCGTCAGCGCCTGTCGGGCTCGTCGGATCGCGGCGAGCGCCGTGGCGTGGGTGCCGGCGAAGGAGGCGGCGAACGCGGCGATGCAGTCGGCTGCGAAGGCGATGTCGACCGGTACGTCCGACGACTGCAGCGCGAGCGCGAGGTCTCGCGCGTCGGCCCACTCCCCGCTGAACCCCTTGACCTCGGCGCTGGCGACCCGGAGAGCGGGCCCCGAAGTCGTGGCCGACAGGCGCTGGTGTGCGCGTTTGATGAGCTGGAAGGCGCTGGGGGCGTCGTTGTCGTAGAGCCGGCCGCGGGCCTGGCTGATCACGATCCCGGCGTCGTCCTCGTCCGAGGCGGCCCGCTGCGCCGCTTGCCGGTAGAAGCCACCGACGATGTCCGCCTGGCCCAGGGCGGCTGCCGTCTCGGCCGCGATCAGGGCGGCCCGGGTGCCGGCACCGGCGTCCAGCGCCGCATGCGCGAGCCGCGACGCGAGCCGGTGGTCCCCGCCCGCTTGTGCTCGTCGGGCACCGAGTTCCAGCAGAGACGGGGAGGCGGCGACGCCGCCATCGAGGCAGAGGACGGCGTGCTGGACGGCGAACCCCTCGGCGAGGGGGAAGTCGGAGAAGGCTCGGGCGAGCCCGGCGGAGACATGTCGGCGTCGCAGCCGGGGCAGGCGGGCCCGCACCACCTCGCCGTAGATGGGATGGGCCGGCAGGACCAGGACTGCGCCCGCTCCCTCCTCGACGCGGACCAGGCCGTGCACCTCGAGCCCCAGGACGGCCTCGGGGGCCGCGACGCGCTCGAGCACCTCGAGCGGAACGGGCTCGGCGATCGCCACGGCCTCCAGCGCGTCAGCCTCTCCTGGTGCGAGGCCGCGGAGGCGTTCTCCCACGATGTCCAGCAGCCGGTCCGAGGGCCTGGACTCCGCGCTGAGGGTCCATTCGCCGGCATGCCGCTGCAGCGCTCCGGACGACAGCGCACCCGCCAGGAGTTCGCGCAGGTACAGCGGGCTGCCGCCGGCCAGACGGAGGATGCGGCTGCGTGTCCGGGTCTCGGAGGGACCGCCGAGGGCGGCGTCGAGCAACTGGCTGACGTCGGCATCGGACAGGGGGTCGAGATCGATCCGCTCGATCACCCTGTTCTTCCACAGGTCGACGAGCGGATCGCCGTCCTGCCAGCGCTCCGTCGCGAGCAGGAAGGCGTTCGACGCGCGGATCACCTGGTCGAGCACGGTGATCGTCGCGGGATCGGCGAGGTGCGCGTCGTCGAGGGAGATGATCAGTCGCTGGGGTCCAGACGTCCTCGCGATGAGGCTGCTGACCGTCGCGTGGACCAGGTCGCCCTGCACGAGGCTGGTCTCCCGCCCCTGCACCGCCGAGGACACCAGGTGGGCCATGCACCCCAGCGGGATCTCCCGTCCACTGCTGGTCGCCGACAGCCGGATGGTGGGCTGCCCGGCCTGCGACCGCCTGCGGACGAACTCCGCGCACAGCCGTGACTTCCCCACCCCCGGTGGTCCCACCACCACTGCCCCGCTGCCACCGGAGGCGAGCACCTCCTCCAGGCGGGACATCTCCGCCCGCCGGCCGAGGAGCTGCCACTCCCCCGAGGTCGCCGGTGCCGGGTCCCGGCCCGTCCGTGGCTCGACGTCGGCGGCGCCGCGCGGGGACAGCTGCGTCTCGTCAGGCTGGGAACGCCGTGTCCGCGGCACCTGTGGCCGGACCACAGGGGTGCGTGGCGCCCGGAACTGTGGGTCGTGTCGCAGGATCGCCTGCTGGAGGTGCTGGAGGTCGGCACCCGGGACCACGCCCAGCTCGTCGGCGAGGCGCCCGCGCAGCGACTGGTAGACCGACAGCGCGGACACCTGTCGCCCACACCGGTAGAGGGCGAGCATCAGCTGGCCGGTCAGCCGTTCCCGCAGCGGCTCGGCCTCCACCAGGGCGTGGAGCTCTCCCACCAGTGACGCATGCCGGCCGCAGGCCAGGTCCGCCTCGACCCGGTCCTCGACCGCCTGCCACCGCTCCTCGTCCAGCCGGTGGGCGTGTCCGCGCAGTGCCCCCAGGTCGGCCAGGCCCATCAACGCCGGTCCCCGCCACAACGCCAGCGCCTCACCCAGCAGGTCCGCCGCCTGCCCGGGAGCTCCTCCGGCCAGCGCGCGCCGTCCCGCGCCGGCCAGCTCGCCGAACCGCTGTGCATCGACCTGTCCCGCGCTGATCTGCAGGAGGTAGCCCGGTCCCTGGGTCAGCAGGACGTGCCACTGCTCGGAGCCTGTCGCCTGCACGGCGTCGTCCGGACGCCGGACGCCGGCCGGCTCCATGGCGGCCCGCAACTGGGCGATGTAGGTGCGGAGGACGGCCGGCGCGGTCCGCGGCGGCCGCCCGTTCCAGCCCTGCTCGATCAACTGCTCCTGGGGAACGACCCGGCCGGCGTGCACGGTGAGCAGGGCGAGGATCGCCTGCGGGCGCCGACCTCCCAACCGGACGACCCGCCCGTCCCGGAGGACCTGCAGCGGACCCAGGATCCGCACCTGCAGGTCGACCGGTTCTGCGTCCCGTGCCACGTGCGGCTCCCCCGGACCGCGGATCAGGCACCACCACGACCGCGCGACCCGCCGCACGACCCCGGGTCCTGAACCCGTCCTGTGCACTTCCTCTGCGTGCGGTCAGGAGGCTAGTGGCGCAGGAGGACGAGGGAAACGCACGACCGGACCGGGAGGGCACCGTGATGACGACCCGAGTGCTGTACGCGGGGATCTCCGCCCTGCTGTTGCTCGTCGCGTTGACGGTGGTCGCCGTGGTGCTCGCTGTGCCCGGTGAGCACCGCTCACCCGGGACCGACCTCGCCTTCTGCCAGCCCGGCGAGGCCCGTGAGGACTGCTACCCGGTCGAAGCCTGAGTTGTGCGCCCGCACGGAGCGACCCCTTCGAGGCCACGCGGACGTCCGCGTGCCACGGTGGTCGACGTCGGCGGTTCGACTCGCCCCCGGTCGTCCGATGGGCACGGTGGCTCACTCTGCCGTGCGCGACACGGCGAGCGAGCCACCGTCGGTCTCCCCCTGCGCAGGGGAACCGGCTGGACGGGGAGTGGGCGGGCCCTCTCTGCAGCGGGGTGCCGCGGCGGCGGGGCCCGTCGGCTCCCGCCACCGCGACCTCCGCCCGGCGGCCCAGGTCGCAGCCACTGCCCGCAGGACGTCGACCTTCGCCGCCCGCCGGGCCGGCAGGACGGCGGCGACCACCCCGGCGAGCGCGGCCGCGACCACGTACAGCGCCAGCCGGACCCCGGGGACGTCGACCACCGACAGCCCCTCCCCCGCCAGGCCCCGGGTGAGCGCTACCCCGAACGCGAGCCCGAGGACGGCGCCGAGCAGCGCACCGAGGACGGCGACGATCACCGACTCCCAGCGCACCACCGCACGCACCTGCCGGCGGGTCGTGCCCACCGCGCGCAGCAGCCCGAGCTCGCGGGTCCGCTCGAGGACCGACAGCGCCAGGGTGTTGACGATGCCGAGCAGCGCGATCACCACGGCCGGCAGGAGCAGCATGGTCACGATCGCCAGCAGCTGGTCGATCGTCTCGGCCTGCGCCTCCGTGAACGACGCCGCGTCGTCGAGCTGCGCGCTCGGGTAGGCCGCGGCGACCGCCTCCAGATCGGGGCGCAGCTCGTCGAGGACCACCCCGTCGGCGGCGACCACGAGAACGGCGACGTCGAGGTCCGCCCCGCCGTTGGCGCCGTGGGCGCCGAGCGTCGTCAGGTGGTCGGTGCCGAGGAGCGCGGTGTTGCCGTACGTGCCGGCGATAGCGAACCGCTGGGCACCGGTGTGCGCGTGGACGACCTCCATCACGTCGCCGACCGCCCAGCCGTGGGCGGCGGCGACGTCGTCGGAGACGAACACCGCGTCGTCGCCGAGCGCGGCGAGCGCCCCCGCGCTGACCTCCAGGTCCGCCGCCTGCTCCACCGTGGCCGGGTCCACCCCGGCGACCATCGCGGTGCCGCCGTCGACCTGGGCGGGGGCCAGCCGCAGCTCCCCGACCGCCGCGACGCCGTCGACGCCGCGCAGGTCCTCCGCGAGCGCCGGCGGCAACCCGGGCGCGGCGGGGTTCGCGGCCTTGAGGATGGAGTCGGCCCGGCTGCTGTCGGCGACGACGTCGGCGACCGACGCCTTCATCGAGGAGGCGACGACGGTGACGGTCGACACGAGCGCGAGGCCGATCACCAGCGCGGTCGCGGTGCTGGCCGTCCGGCGCCGGTTGCGCAGCGCCTTGCGGCGGGCCAGCGAGGCCGTCGTCCCGCCGAGGCGGGCCAGCGCCGCCCCTTCGCGTCCGTGTGGCGGCGGGACCGCGACCGCCGGCTACGGCTGGGCGACTCCGTGCCGGTAGGCCCATCGGACAGCCTGGGCCCGGTCACGGGCGCCGGTCTTGGCGAAGATGCGGTTGACGTGCGTCTTGACGGTCGCCTCGGAGACGACCAGCCGGCTGGCGATCTCGGCGTTGGACAGCCCGTCGGCGATGCGCGCGAGCACCTCGGTCTCCCGGTCGGTGAGCGGCGCCGGGCGGTCTCCGGCGCTGAGCCCCTGCAGTACCCGGGTCTGCACGTGCGGGTCGAGCAGCGCCTGGCCGGCGTCGGCGGCGGCCACGGCGCGGGCGATCTCGGCCATCCCGGCGTCCTTCGTCAGGTAGCCGCGGGCGCCGGCCCGCAGGGCGGCGAGGACCGACTCGTCGTCGGCGTGCGTGGTCAGCACCACGACCTCCACGCCGGGGTGGTCGCGACGGATCCGGCGGGTGGCCTCGACACCGTCCATCACCGGCATCCGCAGGTCCATCAGGACGACGTCGGGCTGCCGTTCGGCCACCTGGTCGACCGCCTGCGCGCCGTCCCCGGCGACGCCGACGAGCTCGAGGTCGTCGACCAGCTCGAGCAGCGCCGTCAGCCCCTCGCGCACCAGGCGCTGGTCGTCGACGACCAGGACGCGGATCACGCCGGGACCTCCAGGCGCACCCGGAAGCCCTCCTCGGCCGGCCCGGCGTCCAGCTCGCCACCGAGAAGAGCGGCCCGTTCCGCCAGGCCGGACAGGCCGCGCCCGCCGCCGGTCTCGTGCAGCGCGGCCTGCTGCCGGCCGCCACGGTCGTGGACCTCGACCACCGCACCGTCGGGCCGCCAGTCCAGCCGGACGTGCACCGGAGCGCCGGCCGCGTGCTTGCGAGCATTGGTCAGCGCCTCCTGCACGGTGCGGTAGACCGCCAGCGACGCCTCGGGGGTCAGCGGCACCGGTTCGCCGCGGACCTCGAGGGTGCACGGCGTCCCGGTGGCCGCCTCGTGCTGCGCGAGCAGCTGCGGCAGCGCGTGCGGTCCGGGCACGACGTCCCCCCGTAGCGTGGATATCGCCTCCCGGGCCTCGACCAGCCCACCGCGCGCCAGTTCGTGCGCGCGGGCCAGGCCGCCGGCCAGGGGGTCGGCGGCACGCTCGGCCCGGACGGCGAGGGCCTCCAGCTGCAGCACCAGCGCGGACAGCGTGTGCGCGAGGACGTCGTGCATCTCCCGCGAGATCCGGGTGCGCTCGGCGAGCGCGGCGGAGGCCTTCTCCGCCTCACGGCTGCGTTCCAGCTGCACGACCAGCCGGTCGGCCCGCGCGCGCTGTTCCTGCTCGCTGCGCAGCAGCAGCCCGAACAGGAAGAACAGCGCCGCGCCGCCGGTCACCACGGTGATGAACACCGCCGCGTTCGGCGCCTCGAGCGCCAGCACGACGTCGAAGAGGAGCACGCTGACCGCGGCGACGGCCACGGCCGTGTGGTGCGGCAGCCGCAGCGGTGCGTAGGCGACGCCGAGGTAGAGCCCGATGCCGCCGGTGCCGGTCGGGTCGCCGTGCCGGGCGGCGGCCGAGGCCACCGCCATGACCAGCAGCAGTACCACGGTGATCCGGACCGGCGCGTCGAACCACAGCAGGAAGACCAGGGCCGCCGCGGCGTAGACCGCCACCGCCAGCGTCACGACCAGGGCGTCGCCGGAGGTCCCGAGCCCGACACTGCTCCCGGCGTTCGCGACCACCACCAGCGCGACGACGGCGAGCCCGACCGGGAGGACCCACCGCCGCTGCCCGTGCACGGGCGACAGTCTCCACCCACGGGTGGACGCCGAAGACCAACCCGCGCGCCGACGATCCGGCGGCGCGCTGACGGCACCGTTCTGCGCATGCTCCCCGCAGCGCAGCACCTCGACCTCGCCGTGCGCTTCGGGCTGGAGCTGGCCCTGCCGGCCGTCGTCGCCGTCGCCGCCTGGCGAGGCGCCCGGTCGCGGAGCGCCCGGCTCGCCGCCGTCGTACCGGTCCCGGGCGCCGTCGCGGTCGGCTGGGTGCTGCTCGTGCACGGCCCGTCCGTGCCGCAGCCGGTGCGGATCGCCGCCCAGCTGGGCGCCCTCGCCCTCGGCCTCACCGCCCTCCGACGGCTCGGTGCCCGCCTGCCCACCACCGCCACGGTGGCCGTGCTCGCCGTCGGCAACGCCGTGCTGCTCGCCGTCTGGAACCAGTGACAACCCACCCCGGAGGAGAACCGCCGTGCCCACCACCGCCCCCACCCCGGTCGCCGCGCGTTCCCTGAACGCCCCCGCGGTCGCGGCCGCTGCCTACGTGCTGTCCTGGATCACCGGCCTGCTGCTGGCGCCGGCCGCACCGGGGCACGACGCGCCGCCCGCGCAGATCGCCGGCTTCTACGCCGACCACGGACCGGCCGTGGTCTCCTCCGCGCTGCTCGTGCACGGAACCGCCGGCCTCGCCGTCGCCGGACTCGCCGTCGGGCTCGCCCGGATCACCGGCGCCCGCGGCGGGCTGCGCCGCGCCGTGGTCGGCACCGGTCTCGCCGCCGCGGCGCTGTCCCTCCTGCAGTTCGCCCTCGCCGTCGCCGCGGTCGCCGGCGAGCACGCCGCCACGACCAGCCGCACCTTGCTGCTCGCCATCGACTCCGTCGACGTGCTGAAGATCGCCCTGCTCGCGGCCTTCGCCGCGGTCGCGACGACCGCCGCGGCGCGGGCCGGCGCCGCACCCCGCTGGCTGCAGCTCACCGCCGCCGTCCTCGTTCCCCTGCTGCTGGTGGGCAGCGCCGCCCTGGTCGGCGTCGACGCCCTCATGCCGGTCCTCGAGGTGTCCCTGGTCGCGCTGCTGGCCTGGGCGGCGACGATCGGCTACCTCGTCACCCGCAGCGCCCGAACGATCCACCGCCTCCACCCGTCCCCGGCCGCCTGACCGGCGACCTGAGTCGGCCCGAGACGTCAGACCCGGAGGACCCCATGACCACGGCGGGAGAGGCGCTGCTCCGCACGCTGCCCGTCAACTCCGAGTCGCCCGCGACGGCCGCACCCAGTGCGGCCTCAGCGGAGCGCAGGACCTCGTCCACGGCGTCGGTGACGGCGCCCGGAGGAGCCGTGTGGACGGTGTGGAACGGGTCGTCGAAGACGCGGTGCGACCTCGCCCGCGAACGGGCCTCGTCGAGGACGGAGAGCCCCGACTCGACTGGTTCTGTTGACCACGGCCGTGTTGTGCCTCACCATCCTGACGTCGGTCTGCCCAGCCCGAGCACCGACCACGGACGTCCGCAGGCGGCCCCGGTTCCTGCGCCGACCTGGGGGATCCATGCCGTCCCAGCACATCAACGCCCGCCCACCCCAGCCCAGCCCGCCGTCGTTGACCGTGCAGGTGGACCTCGTCACCGGTCGCCTGAGCGTGACCGGCCGTCTCGAGCGCCGCACCACCCACCTGCTCGCCGCGGCGGTCACCGCCCTGCTCGTCGCTGGTCCCCGGGAGTGGCACCTGGACCTCGCGGCGGTCACCGTGGTCGACGCCGTCGGCCTCCGCGCGCTCGGCAGCGCCTACCGCCGCGCGGTGCGCCACGACCGGCAGCTGATCGTGCACCGGCCGGCGCCGGACCTGCAGCGGGCGCTGCGCCGGTTGCGGCTGGACCGGCACGTGCTGGTGCCCGAGCCGGTCGTCCCGCCCGCCGCCTGACTGCCGGCCCCGGCCCTCGCCTGCGCTACCAGGCTCCTCGGGGCGTTCCTGCCCTGGAGAGCACCCCTCTCTGCCTGCTCCTGGGATCTGCGCGGCGACTGATCAACGGGTAGTTGCTCCAGCCACCCCTGTTGGCGGAGTGCCGGGGCGGCTCCGGAACGCCCCGCTGTCTCCGCGAGCACCGGGAAGAGCGCCGAGCCGGGGCGCCACGCCGGCCGACGATCGCGGATCCGGCGCTCAGGGACGGAGCTGGTGCACGTCGACGGGGAGATCCCGGTCGGGAGACCGACCGCGACGGAACACCGCGCAATCCCGACGCTGGTGCCCGGTGTGGCACTGGCGCGACCCGTTTCGGAGGGTCTGTCGCCGGTCGTCGCGGATCGGCATCATGGGCGCCCCGTTCGCGAGACCGGGTGCACACAGGCCCCAGGCTCGCGGGCCCGCTGCCGCGCCGACCGCGCCACGTGCAAGGCGGAGGAGCCGATGACCGCCCACGAGGACTCTGCCGTCGACTCGCCGATCCGAGCCGACCGGACCGGCATGTTCGCCCTGTGGGGCGCCAACGGGATCTCCGCGCTGGGCAGCGCGATGACCAATCTGGCGGTTCCGTGGTTCATCCTGCAGACCACCGGTAGTGCCGCCCGCACCGGGCTCGTGGCGACCGCGATGACCGCCGGCGGTGTGATCTCCGGTGTGCTCAGCGGCCCGCTGATCGACCGGGTCGGGTTCAAGCGGTTCAGCGTCCTCACCGACGTGGCCAGCGCGTTGCTGGTCGCGGGCATCCCGTTGCTCTACGCCGCCGGGGCACTGCCGTTCTGGCTGATCCTGGTCCTGGTGTTCGTCATCACCTGCATGCAGGGTCCCGGCGACGCTGCCCGGTACGCGCTGATGCCGGGGCTGGCGCACCGCGCGGGCACGACCATCGAGCGGGCCAACGGCGTCGACCGTGCCGTCGCGAAGGCCACTCTGCTGGTCGGCCCGATCGTCGGCGGCGTGCTCATCGCCGTGTTCGGTCCCGAGAACGTGCTCTACGTCGACGCGGTGACCTTCGCCGCGTCCGCGGTCCTGGTCGCGCTGTTCGTGCACCCGCGCAGCCACGAGGAGGGCGCGGCCGCCCTGGCGCAGACCGGCCGCAGCTACCGGGCCGACCTGCTCGTCGGGCTGAGGTTCGTGTTCTCCAACAGCTTGCTGCTGTCGATCGTCACCGTCGTCGCGGTCGCCAACGCCCTGGACGGCGCGCTGGTCACGGTGGTGCTCCCCGTCTACACGCTCGACATCTGGGGCAGCCCCACCGCCCTCGGCGCGCTGACCTCCGCCATCGGCGGTGGCGCCCTGATCGGTGCCGCGGTCTTCGGCGCGATCGGGCACCGCATGCCCCGACGGCTCACGTTCCTCGTCGCCGGTGCGGGCGGTGTGGTGCTGCTCTACGGCGGTCTGGCGCTGACCCCGCCGTTCGCGCTCATGCTGGCGCTGGCCCTCCTCGGCGCCGTCGTGGCCGGCCCGATCGTGCCGCTGATCTTCAGCGTGGTGCAGACCGTCACACCGGCCGACGTCTACGGCCGCGTGTTCGGCGCGCTGCAGTCGCTGTCGGCGTCGCTGGCCCCGATCGTCATCGCCATCGTCGGCTTCGTCATCGAGGGTGCCGGCCTGGTCCCCACCATCGTCGCCCTCGGCGTCGTCTACCTGACGGTCACCCTCGGCATGCTGCTCAACCCGGCCCTGCGCCGCCTCGACACCGACCGCGTGTCACCCCCACCCGAGGAGACCGGGTCGCCGGCAGCCGCGCCCGCGCCCGACCGCACCGAACCCGTGGCATGACCGGCCCCGGGAACGGTGCCACGCCGGACCGGGCGCGACGACCGGTGCTGCTGGTCGTCGGCGGGGATCCACAGGACGTGGCGACCACGGCGGCAACCCTGGAGCACCGGTTCGGCCGGGACTACCGGGTGCTCACCGCCGGCTCCGCCGGAGCCGCGCGCGCCGAACTCGGGCGCCTGGCACGGGCCGGGGAACCGGTCGCCCTCGTGGCCGCGGACCTGCACCTCCCCGACGACGACGGCGTCGTCCTCCTGCAGCAGGCCACGGACCTGCACCGCGGCACCGCCCGGCTGCTGCTGTTCGACATGGACGAGCACCACACCCGGATCCCGTTCGGCGAACTGCCTGCCCTGCAGCGGGCGAGCGCACTCGGCCAGATCGACGCGTGGCTGGTCAAGGGCTGGGTCGATCCCGAGGAGTGGCTCTACCCCCGGGTGCAGGAGGCCCTCACCACCTGGTCGCGAGGGCACCGGCCGGGCCACGTGGTCTACCGGATCGTGGGCGAACAGTGGGACCCCCGCACCCACGACATCCGGGACGGCCTGACGGTCAACGGCGTGCCTTTCGCCTTCCACCCGCCCGACAGCGACGCCGGCCGCCGGCTCGTGGCCGACCACGGCGTCGACCTGGGGCGGCTGCCCGCGGTGATCCGCCACGACGGATCCGTGCTCCACCGGCCGACGATGACCGAGCTCGCCGCCTCCCACGGCATCCGGATCCGGCCCACCGCCGAGGACCACGACCTGATCGTCCTCGGCGCCGGCCCGGCCGGGCTGGCCGCCGCCGTCTACGGCGCCTCCGAGGGGTTGCGCACCCTGCTCGTCGAGGAGCGGGCCATCGGCGGGCAGGCCGGCACCAGCTCCATGATCCGCAACTACCTCGGCTTCCCCGCCGGCATCAGCGGCGGGGAGCTGGCCCACCGCGCGTGGCAGCAGGCCACCCTGCTCGGCGCCGAGTTCGTCTTCACCCACCAGGTGACCACGCTGACCACCGACGGCGGCCGGCACGTGCTCGGCTTCCACGACGGGGGCCGCGTGGCGGCCCGCACCGTGGTCCTCGCCGCCGGCGTCCGCTACCGCCGCCTGGACCTCCCCGACCTCGACCGGCTCACCGGCGCCGGCGTCTTCTACGGCGCGGCCGGGGTGATGGCACCGGCGGTCACCGGAGCGGAGGTCTACGTCGTCGGCGGCGCCAACTCCGCCGGGCAGGCCGCCCTGCACCTCGCCCGCTACGCGTCCCGGGTCGTCCTCGTGGTGCGCGGTGGATCCCTCGCCGCCGGCATGTCCGCCTACCTCATCCACCAGATCGAGGCCACGCCCAACCTCGAGGTCCGGCTGCACACCCAGGTGATCGGCGGCCGCGGCGACTCCCGGCTGACCGGCCTGACCCTGCAGGACCGGCGGACGCACCGGACGGAGGACGTGGACGCGGCGGCGGTCTTCGTCCTGATCGGCGCCGAGCCGCGCACCGACTGGCTGGCGCCCGTGCTCCGCCTCGACGAGCACGGCTTCGTCCTCACCGGCCGCGACGTCCCCTCCGCCGACTGGCCGCTGGTCCGCGACCCCTACCCGTTCGAGACGAGCCGCCCGGGTGTCTTCGCCGCCGGCGACGTCCGCTACGGCTCGGTCAAGCGGGTCGCCGGAGCCGTCGGCGAGGGCGCGGTGACCGTCGGGTCCGTCCACCGCTATCTGGCCGCCGATGCAGAGCAGGCGCAGGACCCGGCGCACGAACCGGTGTGAGCACCCGTGAACGCCGCCACGCCTGATCTCGGGACCCTCAGCTGGGTCGAGCGCACCGGTGGACAGCTCACCGCTGCCGAGCGCCGCTCCCTGCTGCGCCCCCTGCTCCGGACCCACGCCGTCAACGCGGCCGGTCGCCTGGCGATGCTGGTCCGGCTGAACTCCGGACGGCGGGCCGCCCCGGTGGACCCCTCGGTGCTGGCCCCGCCGGACTCGGCGCTGACCCGGACTGCCGTGGCCGAGGCGCAGCACCGGCTCGGTCCAGCGCTGCTCGACCACTCGTTCCGGACCTTCGCCTTCGGTGCCGCGCTGGGCGCGCTGGAGGGGCTCAGCGTCGACACCGAGCTGCTTTTCGCCGCCGCCCTGCTCCACGACACCGGACTGCCCACCGCCATTGAGGGCGTCGACTTCACCCGCAACAGCGCCCGCATCGCCCGCGACGTCGCCGCCGAGGCCGGTCTGTCCCCGGCCGCCACCGAGACGATGCGCACCGCCATCACGCTGCACCTCAGCCCGGGGGTGACGCTCGCGCACGGCCCGGTGGCCTACCTGCTGGCCGCGGGCGCCGGCATGGACGTCGTCGGGTTTCGCGCCTGGCGGCTGCCCCCGGACCTCCTCGCCGGAGTGGTCGAACGGCATCCCCGGCTCGGGTTCACGGGCGAGTTCACCGCCGCGCTGCGCGTCGAAGCGGCCCGCGTGCCTCGGGGGCGGGTGGCGTTCCTGCGCCGGTACGGGGCCTTCGACCTCGCGGTCAGGCTCGCACCCTTCCGCGGCTGACCCGTCACGGCGTCCGATCTGCAGCGGCCGGGGGCGGCGCCCCCTTCGGCCGCACGGGCCGTCGCTGCCGGGCCCCCGGCACCCACCCCAGCCGCTCGACCCCGGTGGAGGTGGTCGCGGCGCCCGTGGGGCGATACCTCGTCCTCGTATCCGCCGCTCGAGGGATCGACGGCCGCATCCTGTTCACGTACGTGACCGGGGACGGCGACCTCGACCGGGCCGTCGCGCAGATCGACGCCGACGGGTCCGATCCGGAGGTCCTCATCGAGCCGGAACTCGTCGGCCCCGGGGAACCGGCCCCACCCGCGCCTCCGCCCGCTCCCGCCGGGAACTGAGGAGTCGCCATCGGGCGCAGGGGCCGGCGTGCGGGTGAGCCGGGCGGAGTACAGGCGATCGACGCGGACCTGCAGTGATGCCCGGCAGGTGACAGCGAACGAGACACAGCCGGTGGGCAGCGGCACCGCCGACGCCCGCGGCCCGACCGGAATCGCCGGCAGGTTCGACGATCCACCCGCTGAGCCGGCGACTTGCGACCCTGGTCGCGCCCCCGGGCGGCTGGCACGCTGGTTCCCCGGCTCTCCGATTCCGGGAGTTGCGATGGCCGACGCCGACGTGCCACCTCGCCGCCCGCTCCTCGCAAGCACCGGGCGGCGTCCCCGACCGGGCGGCGCCCTCGGAGCAACCGTCCTGGCGCTGGCCGCGTGGCTGGCCGGGTGCGGCTCCGGAGACGCCGCCACACCGGCCTCCGCCGCCTCCACGGCGTCGCCGTCGACCTCCGTGGCGGCCGGGGAGGTCAAGGGCATGTTCGACGCGGGCGGGCACGAGCTGTACCTGCGCTGCCACGGCGAGGGCGCGCCCACCGTCGTGTACTTCCACGGCTACGACCCCAACGGGACCACGAGCGCCGACAGCGGCCGCCCCGTCGAGAACCGGATGCCCGACTCGTTGCGGTACTGCGCCTACGACCGGCGCAACATCGGCCGCAGCGACGAGGTCGAGGGCGTGGGGACCGGCGCGGACGCCGTGGCCGACCTCGAGGCGCTGCTGACGTCCGCCGGGATCGAGCCGCCCTACCTGCTGCTCGGCGCGTCCTGGGGCGGGATGGTCGCCTACCAGTACGCCGCGACCCATCCTGACGACGTCGTGGGGATGGTGCTCCTCGACGCCAACTTCCCCGGGGAGCTGGCTCTCGAGCGGTTCTTCCCGGACCCGATGACGCACGAGCAGTTCTTCGAGGAGGCCGAGCGGTTCGACCAGGTCGCGGCCTACGAGGAGGCCGCGGGCCTGCCGGTGCCGGCGATCCCGGTCACCTACCTGCTGGCCATGCCGTTCGGCTGGGAGCAGGGCAACCCCGGCTACGACGCGGCGATCCGGCCCGCCATCGAGGCCTACGTCGCCGGCTTCTCCCCAGGGGTGCTGCGCGAGGTGGAGTCCCCCCACTACATGGAGGCGGCGGTGCCCGACGTGATCGCCGCCGAGGTGACGGCGATGGCCGAGGCCGTCGGAGGAGCTCGGGATTAGTTTTCCGGCGACGTCCTACGGCGGTTGCCACCCGGCCTCGACCCAGACCGCGCTCGCCGCACGGCGGGCACACCGGACCGCTCCGTTCCCGCTCGTGCTTCAGCTCCGGAGCTGGGATCCCTCGGCGAGGACGCCGGGACCGCCGTGACCGGCCTGCGGATCCCCTGCCGCACCCGTCAAGGCGCGCGCCGTACCACGGGTCCGTCACACCCGGCCATCCGGCACAACTGCTTCAGGACGCGTCGCCCCCTCCCCTGCCGGACCTTCGCATCCTGGCCGCGGGTGGCAAGACCCGGCCCGGCGAGGCGTGGGGGTACGCCTCCGTCCGGCTGGGAACGTGGCGAACGGCTGGAGATGTCCCGACGGCCACGCACAGGCGGCTGACCCGGGCCGGGCGGGACGAGCTCGACCTCCGAGAGCGAGCGGCCGCACGGTGCTCACCCCCGGGAGGGACGTCGAGATCGAGGCTGCGAAGGGTCATCTCGCCGTAGCGGAACTCGCCGTCGGGCAGGTGCCACACCGCCGCTCCGCCGGTGGGCCGGGGCAGCCCGTCGACGACGGTCCCGCCGGCCGGCGGGGTGGTCCACGGCGCCCGCACCGGCCCACCGGGCAGGTCGGCCCAGCGGTCCGTGGTGCGGGAGTCCCTCGGCCGGCCGTCGCCGTCGACGATCACCTCCGCGCCCACCGTCCGGCCGGCGTCGGTCACCGAGACCTGGAAACCGTCGTCGCCGACCGCGTCCCAGGTGGTGGGGGGGGTGTAGCAGCATCCCCGGCGCCAGCAGTACGGCGTCGTCGAGCCAGGTGGCCAGCTCGCTGATGTCGAACTCCGGCCCGGACCCGTCGGCGACGGTGATCAGTCCCAGTGCCTTGCCCAGCATCCGGCCCGTGCCGGCGCGGTAGGTGTCCCAGCCCCACATCGGCACCGCCCGCGCGACCAGCAGCCGCATGCGGAACAACCGGGCCACCTCCAGGCCAGGGTTGTACTGCCAGGCGTCCAGCGGCAACCACGGCTGGTCCGGCCCGCGGCGGAAGCGGCCGCTGAAGTGCGCCCGCAGCGACCAGGTCCGCGGCCGGCCGATCACACCCATCGCCCGCAGGTACCGGGCCGCGACCCGGCGGCAGCGGCGCGAGGTCTGCCTCGCTCACCGGAGCGGTCGACGCCGGCCGGTCCGGCAGCCCGGCGGCGGCGACGCCGCGGCGGTCGGGTTCTGCGAGTCCCGGCGCGCTCAGGCAGGGACGCCGACACCGGCGCCCCCCGTGGTCGGGGCGGGTGCGCCCGTGGGCACGGCGCGCAGCAGACGGACGAGCAGCCGGGCGCCGGCTGCGCCCCGGATGTCGGTCACCGGGCCCACCGGAGCCCGGCGACGACCCGCCGCGTCCCCGGTCGGCTGCCGGTGCTGCTCCTGGCGTCCCGCCGGACTCCCGGCTGCTGCACGACGGTCATCTGTCGCCCTCCGTCCGGTGGGTCGGCGGCTGCGAGCCGCGAATCCCGGGCAGCACTCAGCGGCTCACCGACCGGGAGGCGGCCAGCTGGGCCAGGGTGGCGCCCCAGGCGCGGGCGCGCTCCTCCTCCCCCGCGGCCAGCGGGCCCTTCGTGTCGACGACGAAGAAGTGCTCGGCGGGCGCGACGATGCGCGCGCCGAGCCCGCCGAGCAGCTTCTCCTCGGTCCGCGACGCGTGGTCCATCTTGGTGAGCACCGGGTGGCCGCTGCCGCGGGTGTCGAACGCGGCGGCGGCGATCCCGGCCGGTGCCCGGAGGGCCTCCAGCCACTCGTGCAGGCCGGTACCGGTGTCGGCGATGGCGGCGCCGTACTGCTTCACCGCACCCTCGCGGGTGGACGGGCGAGGCATCCCGAACGCGTGGTTGGGCCCGCCCACGACCAGCAGCCCGACGTCGAGACCGAGCTCGGCCGGTGCCTCCGCTGCGGCGACGACGTCCGCCGTCAGGGAGGCCGACAGCCCACCGGCGATCGCCTGCGCGATCGTGCGGGCGTCACCGAACACGGACTCGTAGACCACCAGGGCGCGGGTCATCCGCTCACCACCTCACCACTCGGCTGCTGACCGGCACGACGCTAGGCAGCCCCAGCACCGGTGACCCACCGGCGAAGGACCCGGTCGGCGGGGCCGAAGGGTCCCGCCGCGGTCACGTCACGGGGGCTGCCCGCCCGTCACCCGTCACGTGTGGACCGAGCTCGACCACGGGCTGGACGACGCCGCCGATGCGGTGGTCACCCCCCACCGTGGCGGCGTGCGCCCGTGACCCTCGGTGCCTCTCCGGTCGGCGATCTCCGACCTGCCACCTTGCCCTGACGGGTGGCGGAGTCGCACCGGCCCTCCGCTCCCCCGGCCGCCGGGACCAGCAGTGCGCCGGCGTTCACACGTCGCCCGCGGATCCCTCGCCTGGCCGGTCCCCGGCGCCGGGCCTCGGGCAGCGCCACCCGCAGCGGGTGCCCGCAGTCGACCTGGGCGGCTGGCACCAGCGGCCAGTCCGTTCCAGAACGGCGTCGACTCGATCCGGCGCACCCACTCCCCGCCCCGCGTGCCTTCGGCTGCCTGGGCACGGTGATCACTGCTAGACGTGCGGGCCAGGGCGATCACGATCGGCCGCTGGCGGCCGGACACCGATGCAGCTGACCACCGCCCGGCTGCAGGTGAACGCCGCGCTGCACGACGACGCCCGCCCGCCGGGCGCCGGCGAGGGCGCACTGCAGCGGCTGCTGCTGGCTTTCGAGGAGCGGGTCTCGAACGCGCTGCGCCACGGCCGGCCCCCGGTCGAGGTGTCGGTGACCCGCACCAGCCACTCGTGGCTGCTGCAGGTGAGCGATGGGCCTGCCGCTGGTGGCGCATCTGTCCGGTGCCTGTGGCTGGACCACCGTCGCGGAGCGCACGACGGGGTGGGCCCGCATCGACGTCGTCCGCCCCCGCACCGCGGGCGATCCCGCATCCCCGCGGCGACGGCGGCGGACGCCACGGCAGCGACGGGCCGGCGCCGCCCGGGTGAGACCGGCGAGGTCCTGCGGCCACGAGCAGGCCGAAGGCGGCCTCGGACGACCTCGTCGGCGGTAGCGTTGCGCCCACCATGATCCGCACCCCACGGCGGGTCGCCGCGCTCGTCGCCGCCGTGATCCTCGCCCTCACGGCGGTGCTGGCGGTGCTGGCCGGTCGGGTCAACGCCCGCGCCGAGGCCGATCTGCTGCACCGGCAGGTCGCCCAGGCCGGCACGGTGCTGACCACGCAGATCGCGGTGCTGACCACCCAGCTGGCCGACGCCGGGCAGGTCGCCACCGCCACCGACGCCGATCCCGGCGCGTTCCAGCGCTTCGCCACCGCCCGCGTCGCCGACTCGGAGGGCATGTCGCTGTCACTGTGGCGCATCGGCAACGGGCAGACCGAGCAACTGGCGGCGCTCGGTCCGGATCCGGTCGCCCCCGACGGCGCCGGGTTCCCCGCGTTCCTCACCGGCGTGCCCGCAGACGGCACGCTGGCGGTCACCGGCATCCTGCCCGGCGAGCCGGCCCGGCTGGGCTACGCGCTGCGCCCCGCCGGCGACGCCACCGGGCTGGTCGTCTACGCGGAGTCGCTGTTGCCGCCGGACCGGCGCATCCAGGTGCCCCCGTCGGACGACGCGTTCGGCGGCCTGGACTTCGGCGTCTACCTCGGCCGCGACACCGGCACCGAAGACCTGCTGTACTCCACCGGACCGGTGCCGATCGGCGGGAACACCGCGCGCACCTCGGTGCCCTTCGGCGACACCGCGATCACCGTCGTCGGCGCCTCCCCGATCAGCCTGACCGGCGCGCTGTCCTCGGCACTGCCGTGGATCGTCCTCGGCGTCGGCGTCGTCCTGGCCGCCGCCGCGGCCGCGACCGCGACCGCCATCGCGCGGCGACGCGCGGACGCCGAGCGGCTCGCGGCGGACAACGAGCGGCTGTACCGGCAGCAGCGGAGCATCGCCGGCACGCTGCAGCACGCGCTGCTGCCCGCGGTCCCCCCGCTGGACGGGCTGGAGGTCGCGGCCCGCTACGTCGCCGGTGTCGACGGGCTGGACGTCGGCGGCGACTGGTACGACGTCATCGCCCGCGGACCCGGGTGCTGCGTGTTCGTCGTCGGCGACATCTCCGGCCGCGGGCTGCCCGCGGCCACCACGATGGCCGAGCTGCGCTTCGCCGTGCGCGCCTACCTCGTGCAGGGCGACGACATCACCGACGTGCTGGCCAAGCTGCGCCGGCTGCTCGACGTCGGCACCGACCACCGCTTCGCCACCGTGCTGCTCGGCGAACTCGACACCGGCACCGGTCGGCTGCGGCTGGTCTGCGCCGGGCACTTCCCACCCGTACTCCTCGCCGGCGGCTCCGCCCGGTCGCTGGTGGCGCCCATCACCCCGCCGATCGGCGTGGACGACCCCGCCCCGCCGGCAGCGGCCGAGGTGCGCATGCCCCCCGCCGGCACGTTGCTGGCGTTCACCGACGGGCTCGTCGAGCGGCGCGGGGAGGTCATCGACACCGGCCTGGACCGGCTGCGCGCCGCCACCGCCGCCCTCGACGGCCGACCGCTGCCCCAGGCGCTGGACGACCTGGTGGACGCGCTCACCGCCGACGGCGGGAAGGACGACACCGTGCTGCTGGGGATGCGATGGACGAGATGACCGCCCACCAGGCCCGGCTGGACGTGGTCGAGTCCGCCGACGGCGCCCCGCTGCTGGTGCGCCTGGGCGGCGAGCCGGACCTGGCCGGTGCCGAGGACACCCGCCCGGCGCTGGACCAGCTGCTCCGCCGCCACGCCCATCCGGTGCACATCGACGCCACCGACCTGGCCTTCGCCGACTCGTCGGGGGTGGCGGTGCTGCTGCGCATCGCCGACCACTTCGCCCCGGTCGAGACCGTGCACGCCGCCCCGGTGGTGCGCCGCGTGCTGCAGGTCCTCGGCCTCGGCGGCCGGCTGGGCCTGCGCGAGGAGGCCTGAGCACGCCCCGCCGCACCTCTCCTGCGGTGGCCGCCTCGGTGTCCGCGGCTCGCCGCTTCGCCACCGAGGCCGTCGCAGACCTACCCGAAGAGCTCGGTCAGACGGTCGCCGTGCTGGTCTCCGAACTGGCCACCAACGCCGTCCGCCACGCCGGCGGCTCCCCGTTCACCGTCGACGTCGACGCCGCCGACGGGCGCCTGTGGATGAAGGTCACCGACAACCGAACGGACGGATCCAGGACCGGCCCCCACGCCGCCGTCCTCCCGGCCTGACCGCTCCGCACGGGAGGTTCCCCGCTGGGTGCACCCGAGCACCCCGCCGCCCACGAATCTCCCGCTGATCCGCTGTCGTTCCTCGAAGGGCGCCCTCCGGTCCGAGGGCGCCGCGGCGAGCCGGCGCGGTGCGGCCGGTCCCCGGGCTCCAGCGGTTGGGCAACCGCAGCGACACGATTCGGTTGGTCGTCGCCGGCTCGGTCTCGGTCGGGCTGGTGTGGGGCTGGTGTGGGGCTGGCCGGAGCGGTCGGTCATGCCGGCGGGGCCCTCGGTGCGGCAGCGATCGGCCCAGCGCCGGGCAGTGGTCGCCGTGACCCCGACACGCTCAGCGGCCCGCGCCACCGGCCACTTCTCCTGGACGGTGCGCCAGGCCGGGCGCAGCCGCTGGCGCGGGGTCAGTGCGGCATCGGCGTGGAGCACGAGGACCTCCGGTTTCGAGCAGTGCTCGCCTCCAGCAGCTCCGCTCCGCGTCCGGAGGTCCTCCCTCCACCAGATCCGTCAGTCAGACTTCGCGGTCACACGTACCCGACCAACGTCTTCGGTCAGTACACGAAGGAACGCACCCCGGAGCTCCTGCCGATGCGGGTGGACCTGGTCGATCGCCCGTTCACCAGGAGCTCCACTCATCTCGACGCAGGCGCGCTGCAGCACTCCGTGCCCGTCCTCGGCCAGGTCGGAGAGGGCTGACCGTCTCGAGCGGTCCCGCCCGTGACGCGGCAGCAGGACCGCACGAGTCGAGGAGAGATCCTGAACACAGGCGGGGGCGATATGGTCGCCCCCGCCGACGCTTCGCCTTCCGGTCACCAAGCCCCCGCTTGGAGGTCTGCCCGTGGCGCGCCCTGTCCTCTCCGTCACCATGCCCACCCGTAACCGTCCCGAGCTGCTCGAGCGAGCACTGCGCTCGCTCGTCACGGCGATGGCACCGGTGGCGGAGCACGTCGAGATCACGGTCTCCGACGGTTCGGACGCCGACGCCAGCGGGCGGGTGGTGGAGCGCGTACTCGGCGCTTGGCCGGGCGGCCACCGCTACGTCTGGAACCGTCCCGCCCTGACGCTCGTCGAGAACATGAACCGGGCGGCGGAGCTGGCCACCGGCGAGTGGGTCCAACAGCTCGACGACGACGATCTCATGCTGCCCGAGTGCGGACAGCCCATGATCGACGTCCTCCGTCGGGCGACACCGCACGAGCAGGTGCTGGTCTTCGGCGCGCACATCGTGGACGCCAGTGGGGCCAAGCAGCGCGAGCAGACCTTCGAGCGTGAGCAGTACCTGTCACCCGGGCAGGCGCTTCGGCGGTTGTTGCGCAACTCCTCCTTCGTGCGCGAACCGATGGTGGTCGTACGCAGGACTGCGCTCGTCGAGGCGGGCCTCTTCGAGCTCGAGGTGGGCGACGTGACCGACCTCGACATGTGGGTCAAGCTGTTCTCCCGCCACGGCGCCCGCTGCCTGCCCATCGCCACCTGCGCGTACACGATCCACGAGGCCGCCGCGACGACGGGGATGTGGAACCCCCGCACGATCGAGGTGCTCGGCACCGTGTTCGACCGGGCCGCCGCCTCCGGCGTCGTTCCTGAGCGCCAGGTGCGCCGGTGGCAGGCCGACTACGTCCACCAGTTCATCCTGGCCGGCGCCTACCGCCGGTTGAGGGTGCGGCGACGCGCCGAGGCCAGGGACGTGCTGCGGTTGTTCCGCCTGCCGGCGGTCAAGGCGCTCGGCCCGTCGCCCAAGTGGCTGCCCGTCCGCCTCGCGTTCACGACCGCGACGGCCATCCCGCTCTGGGCTGCTTGATCCAGGGCCGTGGCGCCATCATCGCGATTCCGAGCTCCATGGCTGGCAGGCTGCCTCGTGCTGGCATCGCCGTTGCACGTCTGGTGCGGACGGTCGACGACGTCACTGACGTCGTCGGCGGCGCTGCCATCGGTCCTGACGGGACCTGCTGGGCCGCGCTGGCGATCAGTGCTGGCCGCCGGTCTGGCCGGCCATCTCGGCTCGGTCGCCCCTTCTCGCGAACGACGCGCAGTCTTTTCGGGAGGGTGGCCAGCCGCGGGAGCGAATGACCTGCTTCACCTGGCGTACGCCGTGGCTGTCCAGCACGCGGTGGAACGCAGGCGGGTACAGCGGACGCAACAGCGGGTTCGTGACCCGCTCCAGCGGCCCGGGCGACGTTTCCCTGCTTCCACCGAACCCTTGCGTGTACATGTCCTTGCCGTGGAAGTCGTACCACCGCAGCCCCTGTTCGACCGCCCAGCGGATCCCCGCCCAGTCCAGCGCCACGTTGGGCTGCCGATGGGAATGCTCGCCCGACCACCCGCCACGCCAGCAGTTCATGGTGTCCCCGAACGCCACCCAGAGGAACGCCGAGACGGGTTCCCCGTCGACCTCCGCAACCGCCATCCGCAGCATCCCGGCGGGGGCCATGACGGACCAGGCGGCTTCGAAGAACGAGGCCGGGGGAGGCGAGAAGCCGCGGCGCCGTGCGGTGGTGGTCAACAGCGAGTGCAGGAGCGGCAGATCAGCCGTACCCACGTCGCGGACGACCGTGTGCCGTCGTTGCGCCAGCCGGACCCTTCGCCGGGTGCTCTTCCGCATCGAGGCCAGGATTGCCTCCTCGCCCTGGCTCAGGTCGAGCACGTCCGTCGTGGTGTTGTGGGGCGCCAGGGTCTCCGGCGCAGCCCGGTACCCGTCGCCGAGCAGTTGGGCTGCCGTGATCTCCGCCTGCTGCCTGGGGGGCTGCACGATGAGGTAAGCCACGCCGCTGGCGGCCGCGAGCCGTCTGAGACCTTCGGCGGTTGCCGCGGCGAGCGCCGGATCCCCGGACGCGAGAACGGGGCCGCGCGCGACGAAGCCGATCCCCCCGAGGAGGGGGAGCGGTCTGTAGAGAAGCTGAGCGCCGCCGTGGATCGAGCCGTCGCGGGTGACCGTGACCCGGGCTGAACGCCAGCCTTGACCGGCCTTCACCTCGGCCCAACTGGTGGATTGCTGGTACGGGGCCCGAGGCGAATTCGCGACGAAGGCATCCCAATCCGAGCCGTCGTCCTCTTCTCCGGCCACGACATCCAGGTGATAGGGATTCATGAGGGGCCCCCGTTCGTGATTCTACCGATCCCGCGTGGAAGTCGGATCCGCACCTTGCATGACGGTTCATCGAGGCCGGTGAAGGGGGCCCGGCCGCCGGGACGGCACCTCGGCCCCCGGCCCACCACGAGGTCCTGCTGCGTGAACGACGTGCCAGAGAGACCTGGCGCCGCCACCGAGCCGGCGCACGACGAGGCAGGCCGCTGACGGGCCCGTGGCGGCGGTCGGCCCGGGACGTCTCCCGAGTACGACCCAGCACGGCGCCGTCACGTGGTCGGATCCGCACTCGGCGGGGCGGAACGCTCGGCCGGGCAGCCGGTAGCCGTGTAGCCGGCCGACACCTCGATCGTCTCGTCGCGGTGGACTCGGTCCAGGAACACCGGGGGCCGTCGAGCCCAGGGGCCGACCGCCGTCACCCGGACCAGCTCCGGTCCGGATCAGCTCGTGCCCCCCGTCCTCGACCGGGAGTGCCGCGTCGTCCCCGAGGCCGCGACCGTGGCACCCCGAGGGGACCGGACCGCCACACGGTCGTGATCGCCAATACCGCCCAGCACGTCACGGCGAGCCCGAGGGCGGCGCCGCCGACGACGTCGGTCACGTAGTGGACCGTCTGCACCAGTCGCGCCGCCGCGACGACGACCACAGCCGAGCCCGCCACCCACGCGACACGCGCCTTCGCCCGCGACGATGCCGGTGTGGCCCTGACCACCAGCACGGTGGTCAGGGCCGCGGCGGTCGCGACGGCGACATGGCCCGACGGGTACAGCAGCGCCACACCCTCCGGTCGCTGGCGATGGACGATCTGCTTGAGCAACAACTCGACGACGAGGGTCGCAGGGGGGACGACGAGGGCAAGTGCGACGGCGTCCCACTGCTTGGCTCGCCACGCCAGCGCCACGCCCAGCAGCCCGACGAGCACCACTGACGGCCCGACGGCGTCGGCGATCGCCGTCGCGACGGCGTCGCCCCGGATCCTGGCGGCCTCCTGCAAGCGCATCATCTCTGCGTCTGCCGGACCCGGCCGGCGACTGTGCCACACGAAGGCGGCCAGACCAGCGACCACGATCGAAGCTGCTACGCCGATGACCAAGGTCGATCGTCGGCTCGAGCGCCGACGGCAGCCGTCCGGACCAGCCCTGCGGACCCTCACGCGGCGGTGTGAGACCACGACAGCTCCGCGGACGTCGCCGATCGTTGGCTTGCGGGGACCGCCCGGGGCCTCCCCCACACCGGGTCGCGGGAGTCCGGAAGTCGTGCGGCCGGCTCCCGGAGCAGCGTCACGGCGCGCTCGTCGTCGGCGCGCTCGTCGTCGGCGCGCTCGTCGTCGGCGCGGCCCGCCGCTCGCGGACCAGGGCGACCGCGCGCAGGATCAGCTCGGCGACCGCGTCGGGCGCCAGCATGGCGCTGCTGCGACGCGCTCCGTCGCGCAGGGCCGACCGCGTCTGCGGATCGGCGAAGCGCGCCAGCGCTGCGGCCAGCTCGCGCGGGTCCCGTGGGTCCACGATCAGCCCGTTCACGCCGTCGCGCACCACGGTGCCAGCCGCGCCGGTCATGGGCGAGAGCACCACCGGCACCCCTACCGCGAGCGCCTCGACCACCACCCGCCCGACCAGGTCCTGGAGAGTCGGGAACACCAGCGCATCGCACAACTCCAGTGCGCCCTTGACCGCGCCGGGGTCGACCGTGCCCAGGAAGATCACCGAGTCCTCCACCCCGAGCCGGCGGCTCAACTCGGTCAGGTGCTCGCGCTCCGGACCGTCGCCGATGATCCACAGGGTGCAGGGGCCGGTCTCGCGTCGGTGGACGGCAACCGCTTCGATCAGCAGGTCGATGCCCTTGGGTGGGATCAGCCGGCCGGCGCAGACGAACAGCGCCGTGCCGTCCGGCGGTGGCGTCACTCCGATCGGCGTGCGGGCGGGCAGGTCGGTCGGCAAGCCGGCCAGCCACCAGCCGGTGATGATCCGCGAGTCCGGCACCTTCAGCGTCTGGACCAGGTAGTCCCTGGCCGGCGCGTTGTTGGCGATGAAGACGTCGACCGAGCGCGCTGCCAGCCGCCGCAGGATCACCTTGGCACCGGCTGTGCCGGTCCGCCCGAGGTGCCGATAGTCCCCTTCCACCAGCGAGATCAAGCCGCGCCGCCGGACCAGCTTGGAGAGGCCGGCGTAGAGGCCCACGAGGCCGAGCTCGTAGAAGAGGGCGACGTCCTCGCCGGCCCGTACGAACTTCACCAGCAGGTGTGGGCTGACCAGCTTGAAGCTCATCGGGTGCTTCCTGCCCGTGCGCCGGCCCAGCTCGACGAAGCGGCCGATCGGCCGCTCACCGTTGAACTCCTCGGCCCAGTGGATCTCCCGGACCTGGGCCCCGGCGCGCCGGCAGGCCTCCACGAGGTACGGATGGGGGGCGGTGTTGTCCCTGGTCACCCAGAGGATCTCGTCGCGCCCTCTCGCCTGCACCGCAGACCTCCTGGTGTGCATGCTGATCCCTGACTGGCTCGATCTGCGGAGGAGAGCGAGTTGCGGTGCGCAACTCGCTCCGGGGACTCCGACCTGGCGCCTTGTGCGGCCGCCGACGGAGGGGGGCGCGATCGGTCGACCACGACAGAGCTCAACTGGTCCAGATCGCTTCGAGTACGTTCGCCGCAAGGGTGCCGTCCCCGCAGCGGCCCAACGGCACGTAGTTGATCTGTGGGTGCTCCGCTACGGCGGGGTCGAGGCAGCGCCAGCAATCGACGATCGTGATCGACTCCTTGCCGCCGAGGAAGTCGTCCGGCGTCAGGGCTTGGAACAGAGCATCCGGCGTGGTCACGACGACGAGTGCTGCATCGGCGAGCGCGGCATCGACCGATTCGGCGACGAGAGCCTTGTCGCGGAAGGCGCTGCGAGCGCCGTCCGACGCCAGTGGGTCGTAGCCGATCACTCGCATGCCCGCTTCCGCCATGGCAAGCGCGAGGGCGATGCCCTGGGATTCCTCGACGACATGGGAGAGCGGCTTGTACGACAGACCCAGTACCGCTGCGGTCTGTCCCGCCCGGAGCAGTGGCGCGATCTTCGTGGTCATGCGGGTGGCGATGGACTTGTTGTAGCCATGGTTGGCGACGAGGAGAGTGCCGTCTGCACCGACCTGTTCACAGAGGAAGCCGAGGGCGACGTTGTCACGAGGGAAACACGGGCCGGCGAAGCCGAGACCACCGGTGAGGTATTTGCGTCCGATGCGCGTGTCCGAGCCGATGGCGTCGCTGACGACATCCACATCGCCACCGGGGATGCGCTCGCAGAGATCCGCGAGGGTGTTGGCGAAGGAGATCTTCATGGTGACGTAGCTGTTGAGCGCGATCTTTGCGACCTCCGCGTTCTCGATGCTCATGCGGCGGACGACCGGATCCTTCGTGCAGATCTTGCGGTTCACCTCCTCCAACGCGTCGCCGGAGCGCCGGTCGAACTCCCCCACGAGACAGAAGTCGGGATTGAGGAAGTCGCGGATGACGCTGCCGAGGGCGATGAACTCCGGGCCGTAGCAGAGTCCGAAGTCCTTACCGCACTCTTTGCCGGACGCGGCCTCCAACACGGGGAGCAGGCCGTATCGAGTCGCGCCTGGGAGGACGGTGCTGGTCAGGACGACGACGTGGTAGCCGTCCTTCTTCGCGAGCGCCTGGCCCAACCGCTCGAAGGCATACCTGGCGTACTGCAACTCGAAAGCGCCGCGGCTGTCGCTCGGAGTGGGCACGACGACGAAGCTGATGTCGCTGCCGAGCACGGCTTCTTCGTGGCTACTGGTAGCGCGGACCCTGTCACGATGCTCGGAGATGAACTTCTCCAGGTCGGTCTCCTGTACCGGCGCGCGGCCTTCGTTGACTGCACGCACGCAACTCTCCGCGATGTCCACTCCGATGACGTCGAAGCCGCGCGAAGCCATGCCCGCGAGCATGCTGGCGCCCAACTTGCCCAACCCGATCACGGAAACGCTCTGGATCATGAGTTCATCCCCTGACTGCGTAGCTCTCGCCCTGCACGACCAACGCGGGCTGCTCCGCGAGCAGCCCTTCATAGCGCCGCTTCCAGTTCCGGTCCCA
Organism: Geodermatophilus sp. SYSU D01180; assembly: GCF_054050415.1. NCBI lineage: Bacteria > Bacillati > Actinomycetota > Actinomycetes > Geodermatophilales > Geodermatophilaceae > Geodermatophilus > Geodermatophilus sp. SYSU D01180. The sequence goes on from NZ_JBJGZH010000011.1 coordinate 71,320, forward strand.
CTGCTGGCGCGCGATCCACACGAGCAGCTTGCGGATCGGCGCGGGGAACTCGTGGATCTCCGCCTGGAGTGCTGCCTCGTTGAGGAGGTGCCAGCGGGTCCTGCGGAAGATCCGGGAGAGGCCGGATGTGTCGAGCTGCCAATCCGCGTCCTCCAGCGTCATCAGGATCGACTGGACGAGCAGGCGATTACCGAAAGACTCGATACCGCCCTGATTGCGTGTCTCGCCCTTCGATTCCAGGTCGACGATGTGCCGGTAGTCGTGGTTCTGGTGGATCGCCGTCACGCATGCGCTTGCATCGATGAGCGCCCCGCCGAGGCGTCGCGCACGGTACACGAGCCAATTGTCCCAATACCACCGGCCCAAGGCGAACTGGGGGATCTCGCCGAACATGCCGCGGGGATAGACGAAGTAGTCGATGCCACTGAAGTCGTGCAGCTTCCCGTTGTTCTCGACCTCCTCCCGGAGGGCTTCCGCCCAGTCGGGACGGGTGAAGTCGATCGGTTCCTTCATGTCGTAGTCGGTACGGCGGCCGCCCATGACGAACTTGGCGAGGTCGACCCTTGCCACGGCTTCCAGCAGATCGGGAAAGAGGATGATGTCGGCGTTCACGTAGCACATGCGCGGATGTCGTGCGGCCTCTTCCGCCTGCGTGAAGTATCCGCTCATCCGTGGGGTGCCGTACTCGTTCACGTCGACATCCGGGAAGTGTCGGAGCCCGAACTCGGCCGCGATCTCCGCGGTGCCTGGCTCGCTGCCGAACACGAGGATGTCGATGTCCGGGTGCAGGCGCGTCCAGCTCTGGATGGCGTTGCGCTGGATCATCCCGATGTGCCCGACGAAGGGCTTCGGCAGCGTGAAGAGCGTGACCAGGGACGACGATGGGAGCTTCGTGATGGGTGGCATCACCGGATCACCTTCTCGCCGCGGGCGCGGCGCTCGTATCGGGTGTGGTCGGGCTCGGTCTGGGCCGGTCATGCGTCACCCCCGTCGATGTCCGCTGCGGGGGCACCAGCGACGACGACATCGCGCGATGGTCGACGTGCTGTCGGTGGGCGGCGACGGGCAGGAGGTGGTCCCGGCGGGGCGCTGGCTGCGGCGGTGCGGACCTGGTCCCATCGGCCGGAGTGCGGCGGCCCTGAGATCGCCCGCGTGCGTCGTCGGCCTGCCAGACTCCTGCGGACGCCCGTGGCCGCAACGGCGACCGCCATGCCCGTCACGACCCCCTGTTCGAGACCGGGGACCCACATGAGGTACCAGACCAGCTGCATGGCCAGTAGCGCGGGCAGCACGCTGGGGTCGAACAGCCCCGGGCCCCCGGTCGGGACCCGCCACACCTTCCGGAGCAGACCGACCGTCAGCACGATGAGGGCGATCAAGCCTCCGAGGCCTGCCCTGATCATCGTCTCGATGTAGAAGTTGTGCGGTACGGTGTCGATCTCCTCACCGAGCGTCGTGTGTACGAATCCGCTGCCGAACGGTTGACCGGCCAGCCAGTTCACCGGACTTCCTGACCAGCCGTCGAGAAGGTCCGACCAGCCCTCGACCCGCCAGGTGACCGATCCGGTGCTGGTGACTCCTCCGGGTGGGGCCTGATCGCGTGCATGCCCGTCCGCGGCGAAGGCGAGGCCGATGACGATGGCGGCTCCGACGATGAGCATCACCGCGCGCGCCCGCAGCCGGCGTCCACGCAACACGAGTACCGCCGCGCCGACCAGGATCGTCAACCAGACGGTCCTGCGGTCGAGCGCGAGGAGCATGACCAGCAGTACCGCTCCCAGCCAGCGGACCCATCGCCGCTGCCCGGACCGCCTCGTGAGCAGCGAGGGGAGCGTCAGGAGCAGTGGCCCGGCGAGGAAGAACGTGTACGGGCCGTCCAGGACCCGGATCGCAGTGTCCACGCCGTGGCGTTCGGCCGGGACGCCGAGGTTGATCCCGGCGAAGACGTCGAGCCAGCGGACCCAGGCGAGCAGCACCATCAGTACTGCGGCGATCAGCCAGATCCGGCCGATCCGGTCGTAGAGAGCGGTGTCGGGTCGGAAGGTCGCCATGTAGAGGGCAGCCCCGACGAAGAACAGGTACTGGCGGGAGTCGCTGACGCTCGCCTGGAGTCCGTAGTCGGCGACGCCGCGCATCAGCGACACCAGGAGCGCGATGCCCAGCATGATCAGCCACCGCTGGGGGGCGCTGAGCCGGCCCAGCCTCAGGCATCTGGCCAACGCAGCAGCCAGCACGACGACCGCGACCAGGTCGGTGATGCCCACCCGCGTCCCGCCCACCGTGACGGATGGCACGGCGAAGATGAAGACCGCCTGGGCGATCGCCGAGAGGAACACCAGCGCTGCCCCGACCTCCGCTCGTCTGATGGTCAGGTCGAGCAGCGCGAGGCCGAACCCCGCGGCGATCATCCCGGCAAGGCCGAGCAGCAGCACGTTCACGACTGCGCCCCGGTGACCGCCTGGTCCGACCGACCCAGGACCAGTGACGCCACCCGCCGTCGCCGAGCACCGGGAGGACCGAGCAGACGTGCGGCCGTCAACCGGGCCTGCAACTCAGCTCGAACAGCAGGCGCCGGACACACCCTGATGCACAACGCCAACATGATCGTCCCGGCCACGATCTCCACGCTCAACGCCGCGACCGCGGAAGTCCCGGCAACTGCTCGATGCACTCCCGCGATCGCCAGCGCCACACCGGCGCTGGCAAAGGCTGCTGGGACGTGGGCCCGCCACACGTCCGCCGCGGGCAGCTCGAGAACCCGCCGGGCCACGAGGACGTAGCCCAGGTACCGCAGCAACTCGGCAGCCGCGACCGCCGCGCCGATCACCCACACGCCGCGCGACGTGAACGGCAACGCAACCAGGATGAACGCGGCGAGCACGAGGACGTACGCGACCTGCACGCCGATCGAACGGTTCAGCTCTGCCCGCGCCTCGGCCAAGGACTGCGACAGCTGGCCGGCGACGTGACAGCCTGCGGCGACCGCGAACCACGGCACCAGTACCGCGGCCGGCCCCCACTGGGGTCCGAGAACGACCGCGACCAGATCGGGCGCCGCAACTGCCATCCCGGCACAGAGCGGGAACACCAGCAGCGTGCCGAGCGACGTCACGCTGAGATAGCCACGGCGCAACCGCGTGGGATCTTCCTGGACCCTGCTCAGGGCGGCGAACGCGACATTCGTCAGTGCCGCGGACAGGTAGTTGCCCAGCGGCTGGAACACCAGGTAATACGCCCGGCTGTACTGACCGAGAACGGCCGGGCTGGCGATGCGGGCGACGGTGAAGGTGTCGAGGTTCCCCCCGACGTAGTCCAGCACGTGGGCGACCTGCAGCCGGGCCCCGTAGCCACACACCGACTGGTACGGCCGCCAGCGCAGCACGGGCCGCACCGGGTGGCGCAGGATGGCGAACTGCCACACGGCCTGGATCACCGTCGACGTGACGGTAGCCGCCACCAGGCTCCAGACCCCTGCCCCGAGCAGGGCCAGCCCCACGCCCACCACGATGTAGCCGACCAGGTACGCCCCGATCGACATCACCGACAGGGCACGGAAGCGCATCTCGCGACGGAGCAGGCCGAGCCCGGTCATGGACCAGCCCATGACCACGAACGACACCCCGAGTCCCCGGAGCACGGGGGCCACCTGCGGGGTGTGGAACAGGTCACCGACTGCGGGGGCCAGGAGCCACACCAGTCCCAGACAGGCCAGGCCGATCACGACACCGGCCGTGGATGCGGCGCGGATCTCCTCCTCGCTCAGTTCGGGCTTCTGCACGAGGGCGGAGGCCAGCCCCATGCGAGCGAAGAACTGCCCGAACAGCACGACGAGGTTGGCCATCGCCATGAGCCCGAACTCGGTTGGCTCGAGCAGACGGGAGACCGTTGCGGTGTAGCCGAGGTTGGCGACCACGAGTGCGACGCTGGACAGAGCGGACCAGCTCAGGCCGGACGCGGCCTGAGCGGTCAGATTCCTGGCGCCCGCGACAGTGGGGGTGCTGTCGCTCGCCGCGTCGACTCCTCGCGCGTCCACGTGTCCGGCCTCACCGGATGCCCGGGACGGTGGTGCGGACGCCGGTCGGCTGCAGGAGCAGACCGAGCCACTCGCGCAGGTAGCGGCTCGGCCGGCATCGGTCGCAGCGCGGCCGGACGTCGGCATGGCGTCGTCGTGGCACCGCCTCAGGCATTCCAACCGACCCTCTTGTCCGCATACCGAGCCGTTGGGCGGGCGCTCGTGCGGAGGTCAACCGGTCGGCGCCGCCTGTGGACTCCCGCGCCCCGCCGGTGCAGCAGGCCGCGGGCCCGCGAGCCCCAGACGGCGCCGGTGCCGTAGGCATGACCTGCCGCCCCACGGTTCAGCATGTAGCCGATCAGCGGGGTGTCGGTGAAGGCAAGCCGCTCCCGGGCGCGCCGCAGGTCGGCCAACGGGGTGCCTCGGTTGACCACCAGCAGGACAGCGTCGGCCTGATCGGCGATCGTCACCGCCTCCGACACACCGAGGAGGGCCGGCGTGTCGATCAGGACGAGGTCGGCTGGCTCACTCGAGAAGCTGATCAGCTTGCCGAAGGCCCTCGAGCGGAAGAACCCGGCGGGGTGGTGCTGCCCGTTGCGCTCGTTCAGCCCGATCTGCGGAACGGACTTGCTGGGGGGACCTGCGCTCGCCTCGCCGGCGAGCGCCACCTGCTCGGCGACGTCCGGGCCCTCGGCGTCCTTCTGGCTCATGCCGATCACGTCGAAGTGCCCGCCGTCGCGACACAGCTGCGTCAGCCGTCGCGTGCGCTCGTCGGCGTCCACCAGGAGCACGTTGCGGCCTTCCCGCTTGGCCGCGAGCGCGAGGTTGAGGACGGTCACGGTCTTGCCGTCACCGGGCCTTGCGCTGGCCACGGCAACGACCTTGCCGCCCTTCCTGGAGAGGGCGTGCTCCAACGACGTGAGTACGAAGTGGTATGCCTCAGCGGCGACCGGATCCAGCGCGTCGGGGGGCGAGGACGGTCCCCCTAGTCCACGCAGCTTTCCGCCGAGCCGCGGGGTCCCCCCGAGCAGCGGGACCCCGAGGATCGCCGCGGCGTCGTCGTCCGCCTCCACGCGACGGTTCCGCCCCGCTGCCCACCATGCCCAGCCACCGGCAGTGACGAACCCGACTGCCGCCCCCATCAGGGCGAGCACCGAGGGTGAGAGCTGCGAGGACGAAGCGGGCGGGACCGCCTCCTCGAACGCCTCGACCCCCGATCCGTACAGCGCGGCCTGGGCAGCGATCTCGTTCTGGTGGACCTGCAGGGCGCCGATCAGATCGCTCACGTGCACCGCCTTGCGCTGGAGCGCGACCTGCTCCGGAGCGCTCGCCCGCGCGATCTCCACCTGGAGGGCGTCGAACTCGGCCTGCCGCTGGGCCACGACCTGCTGCAGCCCCGCGATCGCGTTCTCGGAGTCGGCGGTTATGCGCTCGCTGTTGAGTTGTTGGTAAGCGGTGCCGATCGCGTTGGCCAGGTCCACGGCATCAGCGGAGTCGCTCGAGGTGGCGCGGACGGTGAGGAACGCGAGGTCGCCGGAGGGCGTCACCTCCACTGAGCGCCCGGTGTGGTCGGGCGTCCCCTGCTGCTCGAGGAGCTGTGTCGCCCGCCCGTACACCACGTCGGAGCCGGCGAACTCGGCCTGTTGGGCCATGAACACGGCGTGGTCGCCCGACTGGGAGGATTGAGAGGTCCCGGCCAGGGTGAGGACCGCGGGACTTCCCGGATCGTGCAGGAACAGCTTGGCCTGCGCCGAGTACTCGGTCGGGAGCAACAGCGACGCGGCGTACCCCGCGACGGCGGCGATCGCCGCTACGGCCACGATGACGAGCCGATACCGCCACAGCGAAGCGACGAGCCCCGGACCACCGCCCCAGGCGCCGTCCCCGTCCGTTCCCGAAGACGTCGCGGACCCCGCGAACTCACGGTCACCGTCCACTGAGAACTCCTGCCTGCCGACGGGCTCGGCCCGTCACCGCGTCGATCTCGTCTCTCATCCCGCCTGCTGGACGGCCGGCTCTGCCAACACCGCCGGCTGTCCCGGGACAGGGACCGCCATCGGCTCGAGGACGAGGCTCTGGCTGCGGAACCAGTCGATGGTCCGCCGCAGTCCGTCGTGGATGTCCACCACGGGCTCCCACCCGAGGGCGGTACGTGCCAGCGTGATGTCGGGGCGGCGGACGGTGGGATCGTCTTGGGGACGGTCCACGAAGACGATCTCCGAACTCGAGTCGGTGAGCTGGATGATCAGTTGTGCGAGCTCCAGGACGCTCATCTCCCCGCAGTTGCCGATGTTCACCGGCCCCTCCAGGTCGGAGTGCAGCAACCTCATGAGGCCCTCGATCAGGTCGTCGACGTAGCACACCGACCGGGTCTGGCTCCCGTCACCCGCCACGGTCAGCGGCTCGCCGCGCAACGCCTGGCCGATGAACGTCGGGATGGCACGCCCGTCCCAGGGCCGCATCCGCGGCCCGAAGGTGTTGAAGATGCGGGCGATCGCAGTGTCGACTCCCCGCGCCCTGCGGTATGCCATGGTCGCCGCCTCCGCGAACCGTTTGGCCTCGTCGTAGACGCCGCGGGGACCGACGGGATTGACGTTGCCCCAGTACGTCTCGGGCTGGGGATGGACCAGCGGATCGCCGTATGACTCCGAGGTCGAGGCCAGCAGGAAGCGGGCCTTCTTGTCCTTGGCGAGACCCAGTGAGTGCAAGGTGCCGATCGAGCCGACCTTGAGAGTGTGCAGTGGCAGTTGCAGGTAGTCGATCGGCGAGGCCGGAGACGCGAGGTGCAGCACTGCGTCGACGTGGCCCGAGACGTGGATGTAGTCCGTGACGTCGGCCCGGACGAGCCGGAATCGACGATCTTCGAGGAGGTGCTCCACATTGGTCGAGTTGCCGGTGCAGAAGTCGTCGAGGCAGATGACCTCGTAACCGTCCTGCAAGAGCCGGTGGCACAGGTGCGACCCCAGGAACCCCGCACCTCCGGTGACGACTGCACGTCGAATCCTCATGATCCGTCTCCTGCTGTTCGTGATGCCACGAGGGGGGCGGGAACTCGTTCCAGCCAGATCTCTCTCCAGTACGGGTAGATCCCTCGCGGGCAGCTTCGGTGATAGTCCGCCGTGCAGATGACGTCGGCGAGGACGATGCAGGGCGTCTTCATCGTCAACATCTGACCGGACGACTCGTCGATGATGTGATCGACCCGACGGAGCACCTGCGCCGTCCGGCCGCAGTACTTGAGCATTTCACGGTCGAATGACAGTCCCCGGTTGCTGTTGTCGGGGTTGAGAGTCGCGCTGATCTCTTCGATGGACTTGATCCTCACCCACTCACCCGGCTGGAGGTCGAGCCTCTCGTCGGGACTCTTCTCCGCCGTGCCCTGGATGAAGGGATAACGCTGACCCCCCTGGATCCTCAGTCTCTCGGGCAACTTGTCACGCGTCAGGTCCTGCATCCGGTTGAACGCACCGATCGCGATGCCCCGGACCACCTGACGGGCGGGAGCATTGCCGGTGCGGACGTCCTGCACGTACTGCCTGAGGTCCCACAACGGGATCCCCACAGGCGCTGCCCGGGTCAGTTCGGTGGCCTGGCACGAGTACACCGGCCGGTCGGAGGCAGCCCCGGCGGCCCGCGGGCGGTAGGCACCCAAGGCCACCTCGGTGAGCCGTTCCCGCGTGCACCCGGAGCACCCGGCTGGCTGCGGCTCAGGCGCCGACCCGTCCGGCGCGCCCGACTGCTGGCCGCGCGGCTCAGCCCCGCGCCCGTTCCGGCTCGGCCCGGACACCTTGGTGAGCCAGGCGGTCTTCCAGAAGACCAGACACCCTGCCTGACAGCCCCCGTGTGCCTGACCGTCACAGCGGACACCTGCCAGGTGCACCGTGTCCGTCATCCGCCGCAGCCCGGTCCAGGTGGCCGTGTCGCACGTCTTGAAGGCGATCTTGTGCACCACGAAACGCCGACCACAGAACTGCAGCATCTCCGGCATGAACGGCAGGGCGTCGAGCTCACCCCGCTCATCGAGCCCCGCGAGGATCTCCTCCGCCGGCTTCACCTCGACGACGTCCCCGATCGCCAGGACAGGTCCAGCGTCGGATCGTCGACCGGTCACGCTCATCGCGGTACTCCCCGCACTCCGCCGGACTCGACGGTCACAGAGGGTCTGGGCGTGGTGTGCGCCGGCCGCGGTGGACGGGCCAGGACGTTCACCACGAAGGCCGGGTTGTTCCGCAGGTAGCGACGCCACAAGCGCCGCGGTTCTCGGCCCAGCCGGTAGGCCCATTCCAGTCCGCTGCGTTGCATCCAGCCTGGCGCCTGGCGGATCGTGCCCGCGTGCAGGTCGAACGCGGCACCGACGCCGAACAGGGCGTTGGCCCGCAGTCGCCCCACGTGCTCGGCCATCCAGCGCTCCTGCTTCGGAGTACTCAGGCCGACCCACACCAGCTCGGCACCGGAGTCGTTGATGACCTCGACGGTCTCCTCGTCCTCCTGCTGGGTGAGCGACCGGAACGGCGGCGTCAGAGTGCCGGCGACCTGCAGGCCCGGGAACCGCGAGGTGAGCCGCTCGGCGAGCAGTTCCGCCGTCCCGGGACCGCCACCGTAGAAGAAGGACGACCAGCCGCGGTCGACCGCCCGGGCGAGGACCGCCAGCATGAGGTCCGGGCCGTAGACGCGGCTGACCTCGCGCCTGCCGGCCCATCGGGCCGACCACACCATCGGCATGCCGTCCGGTGTGGTCAGGCCCGACTGGTTGTGGATCCGGAGCAGTTGCGGATCGCGCTGGCACTCCATCACCCCGTGCACGCCGGTCACGCACACGTACCGGTGCTCGGCGCGGTCCACCCAGTTCGACACCTCCTCGACCGCGGATTCGAGCGTCAGGCAACTGATGTGCACCCCGAGCACATCGACCCGCGGCGGACCGTTCGTCGCGGGTAGGCGGTGGTGGTCGGGTGTGGTCACGCCCCCGCCACCTGCTTCTCGATCCATCGATAGGTGGGGCCCAGTCCGTCGCGGAGGGACGTCTTCGGTTCCCATCCGAGGACCTCACGCAGCAGCGAGTTGTCGGAGTTGCGTCCCCGTACTCCCTGCGGACCCGGTACGTGCACCATGCCGATGTCCCGCTTGCCGGCCACTTCGACGACGAGGTGTGCCAGCTCGTTGATGGACACCATCTCGTCGGTACCGAGGTTGAGTGGCTGCGCATAGTCGGACTGCATGATCCGGTAGATGCCCTCGACGCAGTCGTCGATGTAGCAGAACGACCGCGTCTGCTCCCCGTCGCCCCAGATCTCGATGCTGCCGCCGTCCTCGGCGAGCGCCACCTTGCGGCAGAGCGCCGCCGGAGCCTTCTCCCGGCCGCCGTCGTACGTGCCGAACGGCCCGTAGATGTTGTGGAATCGGACGGTGCGGGTCTCCATCGGGTACTCGTCGGCGTAATAGGAGCACAGCAGTTCGGTGAACAGCTTCTCCCACCCGTAGGCGTCTTGGGGTTGGGCCGGGTAGGCGTCGCTCTCCTTCAGCGGCACCACGTCGGTCTCGGTCTGCCGGTACTCGGGATAGATGCAGGCGGAGGAGCTGTAGAGGTACCGCTGCACCCCGTTGATGCGGGCGGCGTCGAGCGTGTGCAGGTTGATGAGCGAGTTGTTGTGCAGGATCTCAGCGTGGTGCGTGGAGATGAACCCCATACCTCCCATGTCTGCAGCGAGCGCGTACACCTGATCCACCCCGCGCGTTGCCTGCAGGGCCGCGTCCCACCGGCGGAGGTCCAGCAGTTCGAACTCGTCGGCGTCCACCTCGGTGTACTCCGGGTACACGAGGTCGACCCCGCGCACCCAGTAACCCTTCGCCTTCAGCAAGGTCACGAGGTGGTGTCCGATGAACCCCCCCGCTCCGGTGACACACACTCGCTTCATCGCTGTCATCCCTCCATCACCGATGCCGTGCTCGCCTGTTCCTGAACTGCTGTCTCGCGCCCGGTCGTCGACCGGCGGGTCGACGACCGGGCAATCGGTCGGGTGATTCGCCGGCCGCCGTGTTTCGTCACGGTCGGAGCCTGGGATCCGGCGCTCTAGTAGGCGCCGCGGTGTTTCACGACCGCGAAGATGGTCTTCCAGATGATCAAGGCGTCGAGAGCGAGCGACCACTGCTCGACATAGCGCAGATCGAGGCGAACCGACTCCTCCCAGTCGAGGTCGGAGCGGCCGCTGATCTGCCACAGCCCGGTGAGGCCCGGCTTCACGAACAACCGTCGTCGTGCCTCGCCGTCGTACGGCCGGTCGGTCACCGGCAGGGGACGCGGGCCCACCAGTGACATCTCGCCGCGCAACACGTTGACCAACTGGGGTAGCTCGTCCAGCGACGTTCGACGCAGCAGACGGCCGAGACGGGTGACCCGGGGGTCGGCGGACATCTTGAACAGTTCCCCGGTCGGGTGCTGATTCAGCTCGTCGAGACTGGACCTCAGCTGCTCGGCGTCACGGACCATCGTGCGGAACTTCCACATCGTGAACTCACGCCCCCGCCACCCGGTCCGGGTCTGCTTGAAGATCGCGGGCCCTGGGCTGCCGAGTCGGATGGCCAGCGCGATCGCCACCAGCATCGGTGCGAGCACGATCAGCATGACCAGTGCCACGAGCCGGTCGAGGAGCGCCTTGGCGACGCGGCGACCACCTGACAGCTGCGGCTCGTCGACGTGCAGCAGCGGTAACCCGCACACCGGCCGGATGGCGATACGGGGACCGGCGACGTCGATCAACGCCGGGGCGACGAGCAGATCGATCCCCGACTTGGCGAGGCTCCACGAGAGCATCCGGAGGGCGGGACCATCCATCTCCGGGCACGGCAGGACCGCCACTGCGTCTGCAGAAGTCGATCGCACCGCCAGGTCGACGTCCTCGAAGCCGCCCAGGACCGGCACACCCAGCGCCGTCAACTCGACGGAGCCGCCCCGCTCGGGGACGCACGCCCCCACGATCCGCATGCCGTGATGGGGGTCGCCACGCATCTGCCGGACCAGCTCAGCGCCCGTCCGCCCGTGCCCGACCAGGAGGACGTCGCTCATGAAGAGACCACGGCGTCGCTCGCGATGCACCCACTTGCGGACCAGGTACCGTCCCAGCAACGTCAGGGCCGTTGCCATGGGCAGAGCGACGAGGACGTACCCGCGCGCGATCTGCGCCTTCGTGGCCCACGAGGCGGTGGCCACGGTTGCGATGACGACCACCGCGGCCATGAGGACGCGGCGGAACTCCTCGAACCCGACCGAGAGGAAGCGGGCCTCGTAGGCCCGGGCGACCGCCATCGCCGCGAGCCACAGCACGGGGAGGCCGACGCTCAGCGCCATGTAGGTGTCCCATGCCAGGACCTCGGCTGAGGGATCACCGAAACGGATGTCGTAGGCGGTCAGACCCGCCACCAGGGCGGCGACCGCATCGCCGAGGATCACCGCCCTGACGTACCGCCGCTCCCAGGCTCTGCGCGACGACCGGACGACGAGTGGCTGGCTGAGGACTGATCGGTCCGCGCCCGCTTCGCCGACGACCGCGCCGGGACTCCCCTGACCCGACCGCAGCCGACCGGCCCCGCGCCGGGCCGCCCTCGACTCCGCCCCTGAGGCGGCGAACTGGCGCAACGCGCTCATGGATCCCCCGTGGCATAGGGGCGTGACCGACCTCGCAGGGCCGACCGCCGGCGACGGGCAGAACAGCGCCGCCCCTGGTCACCGGACCGCCCCGTTCTGCCTTTGGCGCGAGTGACGATGACATGCGCTCAAGGTCGTTTCAATAGGCACCGCGCTGTTTCAAACGGATTTCACGAACCTCACGGACCGTCGAATATCAACCACGGCGAGTGAAAGGGACGTGTTCTGCCGCCGCGCCCGGAGTGCCAATGTTTCACGGACCGTCGGAAATCAACCACGGGGAGTGAAAGGAAATGTAGCTGCGGCGGCGCAGGGAGCTCCGGAAGTTCAGGACTTCAGCCCCTTGTCCTGGAGACGCGCCTCGTGGAGCGGTGACCCGAGGTGCACAGTGCGTGGTCGGCCGTTGTGGGTGACAGCCCTACCGCACCCTTGCAGCAGGCGGATGCCTTCCTACGTGCGGATGGTGGCGGCCCGCGGCATCACCGTGATGCTCCACCCCGGCCGACGGCCGGACCATCGGACACGCCTTCGTTACGACGTCCACCGACGTACCGGGATGAAGGTCACCCGTGGCCGGACGTTTCGCGCCGACCCGATTCGCAGAAGTCGATCTCGAGCGATGACCCGTTCTGAGCCCGACGAATGGACCGGAACTCCGTCCACACCCAATTCCCCACGTTCGCGCGGTGCTCGAGGCCTGCGAGCGGCCCCCACGATGTCTTCCATTCTTGGCGAGTCGAACGACGAGTGCGAGAACGATCAACCCGCCTCGCCACTCACCACCGATGAACCGCTGCGCCGTCAGGTGCTCCGGAGCATCACCTCCGGCGTCGCCGGGGAGTTCAGGGAAAGCCACGAAGGGGAGTCCACCCCGGGATGGGAGAAGCGGCTCTCGACACACCGCCGACGAGATGGTGACGGCAGGCAGGTGGCCCCGCGTGACCACGCATACCCCGATGGACGTCCGGGACGACGACTGCGTGACGGCAGCGCGAGCACCTGACGGCCACCCAGCCATCGATGCCTGCTCACCTCGCTCACCATCTCGCCGGCACTCGTGCCGCCTGGGTGGACCCGACATCCGGGCGGAGGACGGAGGCGCCGATGTCGGGGGTCTCGTCCCGCCAGGGACACGAGGCCGAGGGACGGGGACCGGACCCTGGTGCCCACGTGCTGACGAGGTCAGCAGGCGCTGATCACGGGCCTGTCGGCCGTCTCCATCCCGGCACAGGGCTGTTCACGGCTACGCAGCCGCGGCGCGCACCAGCAAGCCGGCGGCGAGGAGGGCGGAGGCGGCGCGGCGCAGCCCCGCGAAGTCGGTGCCGGCGACGGAGGCGACGTCGAGCAGCGACGTGGCGCCGTCGGCGTAGCCGAGCACCCACAGCATCGCCATGACGGCGTCGGTGGCCTGCCTCCCGCCGGTGCTCGGGTACAGGCCCCGCTTGCCCAGCTGCGGCTCGCCGTAGGGGCTGAGGTTCTCGAAGCAGTCGTCGTTCTCCAGGACGTCGAGGACCTCGAGCACGGCCGTGTAGGACTCGGCCAGCTCCGCGGGCCGCACGAACGCCAGGTCGTCGGCGGAGGTGTGGTACTCGGGGTACTCGCCGTGCGGGGTGCGCGAGAGCCGCCCGACGGGCAGGTCGAAGCCGACGGCGTTGTACTGCCGCTCGTCGTAGCCGTAGGGCGAGTAGCCGCGGACCTCGCCGCCGTGCCGGGTGACCACGTGCGCGGCGGCGCGGTCGACGGGGCGCGTCCCGCGGCGGGTGCGCTTGTAGACCAGGGGGCCGGTGCCGCCCAGGCCGGTGAGGACCAGCCCGTGCCGGATGCGGGGCAGCACGTCGGCGTTGCGGCTGAGCCAGGTGATCGACCCGATCGTGCCGGGCGCGAACAGGAAGCGGTACGTGAGCCGGCGGGAGGGCAGGGCCGCGAGCGTGCGGGCCACCTCCGTCGCCACGGCGATCCCGGAGAGGTTGTCGTTGGCCAGCGAGGGGTGGCAGACGTGCGCGCTGAGCACGACCTCGTCGGGGCTCTCCCCCGGCAGGACCAGCTCGCCCCAGGTCAGCTCCCCCGGCGCGAGGGTCGTGTCGACGACGACGTCGTACGGGCCGTCGTCCATCGCCCGCAGCTGGTCGTCGGCGAGGCAGAAGCCCCAGTCCCGGCTGTAGTACGTGGTCCGGTAGGGGATCCAGGCCGGCCGGTCGGGCAGCGTGTGCAGGTGGGGGCGGAGCTCGTCGAGCGTCATCGTGGCGCGCACCGGGGCGCTGTAGCTGACCAGGTGCAGGTTGTGCCGGCGGAAGTCGACCACCCGCCGGCCGGACCGGTCGGCGACGTAGGCGTCGCGGACGTTCCACTCGTCGGGGACGGTCCAGTCGAACGCCTGCGTGCCCGACGGGACGCCGTGCCGCTCGAGGTCGAGGGACTCCGCGAGGACGTCGAGGGTGGCCCGGACGCCGTCGCCGGTGATGCTGCGGCAGATCGGGTACAGCGGGCGGATCGCCGCGTGCATGCCCTCCCCCAGCGCGGCGAGGTCCCGCTCGCCGGAGCGGAGGGCGTCCACCTCGTCCGCGAGGGTCACCGCGCCCTCGTGCGGAGCAGGTCGTCGAGCACCCCGGCGGCGCGCAGCCGGTTCACGCGGTGCAACCGCACGTAGCGCTCGCCGTCGAAGTCCTCGGCGGTGAGGCCGATCCGGCCCATGTCCGCCGCGAGCTCCTCGATGCCGTCGGGCACGGTCCACTGCGGCCGGAAGGCGGGCAGCCGCTCCTTGATCTTGGTGAAGTCGACCCGGTAGTCCCGCCTGTCCGCCCCGGCGCCCTCGGCGAAGGTGACCGGCGCGTCGAAGACCTCGGCGACGGCGGTGGCGACGTCGCGGATCTGCACGACGTCCTCGTCGCGGCCGACGTTGAACGCCTGGTCGTGGACGGCCTCCCGCGGCGCCTCGAGCACCGCGAGGAACGCCTGGGCGATGTCCCGCACGTGCACCAGCGGCCGCCACGGGCTGCCGTCGCTCTGCAGCCGCACCTCGCCCCGGGTGAACGCCGTGCCGGTGAGGTTGTTGACGACGATGTCCGCGCGCAGCCGCGGGGAGGACCCGTAGGCGGTGGCGTTGCGCAGGTGGGTCGGGCTGAAGTCGTCGTCGGCGAGCGCGCTGATCTCCCGCTCGGCGCGCACCTTGCTCTCGCCGTAGGGGGTCACGGGGTTGAACGGGCTGTCCTCGGTGACGGCGCCGTCCCCGGCCGCCCCGTAGAGAGAGCAGGACGAGGAGAACAGGAACCGTGGTACGCCCACCGCCTTGGCCGCGCGGGCCACGTGGGCGGCACCTGCGGCGTTGACGGAGTAGGTCGCCTCCGGGTTGAGGTGCCCGACCGGGTCGTTGGAGATCGCCGCGAGGTGGACCACCGCGTCGAGGCCGGCGAGGTCGCCGGGGGTGACGTCCCGGACGTCGCCGGTGCGGGACGGGTACCCCTGCGGCGGGGACCCGAAGTCGCAGCCGTCGTACCAGCCGGCATCCAGGCCCTGCACCTCGTGCCCCGCCTCCTGGAGGAGCGGCACCAGCACCGCCCCGACGTAGCCGCGGTCGCCGGTCACCAGGACACGCATCAGCACCCACCTCCGGGTCGTCGGGCCGCCGGTCCGGTCAGCTGCCGGGGGGCGGCGTACCGGCGCAGCGCCGGGGCCACCGGGCGGCCGCGCAGCAGCCCCTCGGTGGAGCCGGCGGCCAGCGCCTTGGCGTACACGGTCAGCGACTCGCCGACGGCCTCGACCGTCCGGTCCACGTCGTCGTCGGTGTGCGCGGCCGAGATGACGAACGACTGCCCCAGGACGCCGCGCTGCAGCATCTCCTGCAGGAACAGCGTCCGGAACTCCTGCGAGGGCCGCCCGTCGGCGTCGCGGGTGACGAACACCTGGCACGACGGCCGGCCGACGACGCCGAAGGCGTCCGCGACCCCCAGCGCGGCCGCCGCGGCGTTGGCGCCGTCGGCGAGCCGGCGGCCCTGCCGCTCCATGACGGCCACGACGTCGCGCTCCTCGTAGGCCTCGGCCACGGCGAGCCAGGCCGCCAGGCCGGTGGTCTCCGGGCCGTGCGTGGTGGAGAGGAGGAAGGCGCGGGCGGCGTCGGTGCGCAGCCCGCCGAGCTCCATGAGCTCGCGCTTCCCCGCCAGCGCCGACACCGCGAAGCCGTTGCCCAGCGCCTTGCCCCACGTGGACAGGTCGGGGGTGACGCCGTAGACCGCCTGCGCGCCGCCGCGCGACCAGCGCATCCCGGTGATGATCTCGTCGAAGACCAGGACGAACCCGTGGTGGTCAGCCAGCGCGCGCAGGCCCTCCAGGAAGCCGGGCGAGGGCTCGGCCGTGCCGGTGGCGGCCTCGAGGAGCACGCAGGCGACCCGGCCGGGGTACGCGTCCAGCACGCGTCCGAGGGAGCCGAGGTCGTCGTAGTCGAACCCGACGGTGAGGTCCCGTTGCGCGCCCGGGATGCCGGCGTCCATCTCGGTAGTGCCGATGAACCAGTCGTCGGTGGAGAAGAACGGCTGCGTCCGGCACACCGCCACCAGGTCCCGGCCGGTGGCCGCCCGCGCCAGCTTCACCGCCGCCGTCGTCGCGTCCGAGCCGTTCTTGGCGAACTTGACCATGTCCGCGCCCGGCACCTGCACGAGGAACCGCTCGGCCGCCTGCAGCTCGACCACCGACGGCCGGCTGAAGCTGACCCCCGCCCGCGCGGCGGCCGTCACGGCCTCGACGACGGGCGGGTAGGCGTGGCCGAGCGTCACCGACCGCAGCCCCATGCCGTACTCGACGTACCGGTTGCCGTCGACGTCGAGCACGTGCGCGCCCTCGCCGGAGGCGATGACCGGCGCCATGCCCTCCGGGTACTGGTCCGAGCCGCGGGCGTAGGTGTGCGCCCCGCCGGGGACGAGCTCGTGCAGGCGCTGCTGCATCGCCGTCGACCGGGTGAAGGACCGGTCGCCCTGGGGTGCGGAGGTCATCGCGCGCTCCCCCCGTCGAGGCCGAGCAGCAGCTTGTCGCAGACGAAGCCCTCGGCGTAGCGGTTCCGGCTCTCCACGCCGCGCAGCCGCATGACGCCGGTGAACAGCTCGCCGTCCCACCAGTCCCGCCCGGACTGCGAGGGGAAGCACTCCTGGAGCAGCTCCACCTTGCGGCGCACGTCGTCGTCGGTCAGGTGCACGTAGACGTCCGGCGAGCGGGAGTCGCCGTCCCACTTCGGGATCTCGTAGTGCAGCACCAGCGCGTCGCGCCAGGCGGTGCGCACGAGCTCGCCCAGCAGGCGGTGGTCCTGGTGGGCGTCGTCGGCGCGGGGCGCCAGCACGACGTCCGGGCGCGCCTCCACCGCGGCCTCCTCCAGCGCCTCCTTCACCGCGCCCCAGTGGGCCGGCAGCCGCCCGTCGGGGAGGTCGAGCACGCGGACGCGGGCGCCGGGGAAGAACCGGGGCAGGGCCGCCTCGGCCTCCTTCCGGCGGTCGGGGGTGCCGGTCACGACCAGCCCGGTGACGGTCGTCCCGGGCCGGCGCGCGAGGGCCAGGAGGGTCCCGCCGCAGCCGATCTCGACGTCGTCCGGGTGGGCGCCCAGGCACAGGACGTCGAGCCGGCCCGCCGGCGGGAGCAGACCGATCACGGGGCGACCGGACCGCGCCGGGGGCGTCCGGCGGTCGGGTCAGCGGGCGCCGACACTGGGCTCCCCCATCAGGACGGGCACCACCGCCGGGCCCGGCTCCACGGGGCGGTCCCGCCACACGGCCCAGGGGCTGACGCCGTTGCGGTACTGCTCCTCCAGCGCCGACCGCTCCTTGAGGGTGTCCATCGGCGCCCAGAAGCCGTCGTAGGGCGTGGCGCACAGCTTCCCGTCGGCCGCGGCGCGCGTGAACCCGTCCATCACCAGGTCGTCGCCCTCGTCGAGGTAGTCGAAGATGCCCTGCCGGAGGATGAAGTAGCCCCCGTTGATGCGCATGGACATGTCCGCGACCGGCGTCAGCCCGGTCACCCGGTCCTGTCCGGCCAGCCGCACGACGTGGAAGGAGTCCTGCGGCTTGACCGCCAGCAGGCTGGCCACGGCGTCCTTGGACTCGAAGCCGGCGATGAGGTCGTTCATCGGGGCGTCGGTGAGCACGTCGCCGTAGTTGGCGAGGAAGACCTCGTCGCCCTCCAGGTGGGGGCGCACGCGGCGCAGCCGCTCGCCGATCGCGGTGGACACGCCCGTGTCGATGAACGTGATGGTCCAGTCGCTGATGTCGCTGGCCAGCATCTGCACGTGCCGGCCGCCCTTGGTCAGCACGAAGTCGTTGGAGCTGGTCTCGCGGTAGTCGAGGAAGTAGTCCTTGACCGCATCGGCGCCGTAGCCCAGGCACAGGATGAACTCCGTGTGCCCGAAGTGCGCGTAGTAGCGCATCACGTGCCACAGCACCGGGCGGCTGCCGATGGGCATCATCGGCTTGGGCAGGGACTCCGGTCCGGTCCGGATCCGCATGCCCAGTCCGCCGCAGAAGATGACGACCTTCACGGGGTGCCTCCCTCGGACGGCCGGAGGACCTCCAGCCGGGGCAGGGCCACGACCAGGCGCCCGCCCCAGGAGCGGACGTGGCGCAGCTGCTCGGAGATCTCGTCCCTGAGGTTCCAGGGCATGATCAGGACGTAGTCGGGCCGGGCGTCGTCCAGCCGCTCCGGCGGGTGGACCGGGATGTGCGTCCCCGGCAGGAACCGGCCCTGCTTGAAGGGGTTGCGGTCGACCGCGAACGCGATCAGGTCGGAGCGGACGCCGCAGTGGTTGAGCAGGGTGTTGCCCTTGCCCGGCGCGCCGTAGGCGACCACCGTCTCGCCCCGGCGGGAGCGCTCCACGAGGAACTCGACGAGGTCGTTGCGGACCCGGGCGACCGCCTGCGCGAACCCGGCGTGGCCCTCGAGGGTGTGCAGGCCCGCGGCCTCCTCGGCGGCCAGCACGGCGGCGACGGCGTCACTCGGCGCGTGCGCCCGCTCCGCCGGCATCGACCAGGTGCGCAGCGAGCCGCCGTGCGTCGGCAGCTCCTCGACGTCGACGACGGTCAGCCCCGCCTCGGCGAGCACCCGCTGGGTGGTCAGGAGCGAGAGGTACGAGTAGTGCTCGTGGTAGATCGTGTCGTACTCGTTGCCCTCGATGAGCCGCGCGAGGTGCGGGATCTCGATGGTGACGGTCCCGCCGTCGGCCACCAGCGCCCGCAGCCCCTTCGCGAAGTCGACGATGTCGGGCACGTGGGCGAAGACGTTGTTGGCCACCACGAGGTCGGCGGCCCCGTGCCGGGCGGCGACGTCACGGCCGGTCGCCTCGCCGAGGAAGGTCACCTCGGTCGGGACCCCCTTCTCGACGGCGGCCTCGGCGACGTTGGCCGCGGGCTCGACGCCCAGCGCGCGGATCCCCCGCTGGACGACGTGCTGCAGGAGGTAGCCGTCGTTGCTCGCCACCTCGACGACGAACGAGTCGGGGCCCAGCGCGAGCCGCTCCGCCGCCTCCTCCACGTAGGCCTTGGCGTGCGCCACCCACGAGTCGCTGTAGGAGGAGAAGTAGGCGTAGTGGCTGAAGATGTCGCCGGCGTCGACGTACGCGGGGAGCTGGACCAGCAGGCACTGCCCGCAGACGCGCACGTGCAGGGGGTAGAAGGCCTCGGCGGCGTCGAGCTGGTCCGCGGTCAGGTAGCTCTCGCAGGGGGGCGACATCCCCAGGTCGACGAAGGTGTGCGTGAGCCCGGCCCCGCACAGCCGGCAGCGCGGCGCGCTCACGACCGGGACCTCGACGCCCGGCGGGACCGGTGCCATGCTCGCTGGCCATGCGCTGGGCCCCCACCCGCATCGCGGGCGTCGTCGAGTTCACGCCGGAGCCGCACGCCGACGACCGCGGCTTCTTCAGCCGGACCTTCGACGCCGACGTGGCGCGCGAGGCCGGCATCGACCCCGACGGCTTCGTGCAGGACAGCATGTCCCGCTCGCACCGCGGGGTGGTCCGCGGCCTGCACGTCCGCGTGGGCGACGGCGAGAGCAAGCTGGTGCGCTGCTCCTCGGGCCGCGTCTTCGACGTCGTCGTGGACCTGCGCCCTGGCTCCTCGACCTACCTGGAGTGGCTCTCGGTCGTCCTCGACGGCGACCGGCAGAACTCGGTGTACGTCCCGGCCGGGTGTGCCCACGGGTTCCAGGCGCTGACCGAGCCCGCGGACACGGCGTACCGGATCGACCGGCGGCACGATCCCCGCGACGATCTGACCATCGCTCATGACGACCCCCATCTCGCCATCCCGTGGCCCCTCTCCGTCAGCGCCATGTCACGCTCCGACGCCACCGCGCTTCCTCTGGCGCAGTTGTCGGCGGCGCTGGACTCCATCCGCGCCTCGGTGCGGCCGAGCGAGCAGCCGTCCGGCTGAACTCCAGCCGAGGGTGCGTCGCCGCGCGGTGTCCTCCTCCGGCAAGCCGCTGCTCGAGCGGTCCCCGCGACGCGGGCGCCCCGGGTGGAGCAGGGCCGGCCTGCGCGCATCGATGCCGACGCTGATGACGCGGTGCCCGTGCGTCACGAGCCAGGCAGAAGACGCCGATCCGAAGATGCTGATCGCCGGAAGGTCCCTCGTGAATCCCACCCGGCCTCCCCCGCCTCGGGCGCCTCGAGGCGCCTCGGGTTCGTTGGCGCGGGACGCTAGACCGGAGTTCTCAGAGCCGACCAGAGGTTCGCGCGCGAGACGCCGAGGGAGAGCCGCAGATCCGTCACATCGCATGGAGCGGTGGCGGCGGCAGCAGCAGCGACAGCGACAGCGACAGCGTCGCTCGGCCGGACTGGTCGGCGGCGACGTCGGCGGAGAGGGCTCGTCGAGCAGGTCGCCGTGGACGCCGCGCAGCCGGCGGAGATCCTCTCCGCAGTGCGCCCGCTGCCCCTGCGCGCTGCGCCACTGCCCCTCGGGAGGTCGGCGAGGCCGGACCGCCGCCGGTCGGGCTCGGCCAGGTGGAGCAGTACTGCGCAGCGGTGCGCGTCCCGGGGAGTCGCGGAGAGGGGGAGAACGGACGGGAGTCCGGCCGGTCCAGCGACAGGCGACGTCGTTCGTGCGCAGGTCGCGCCACCCACAGACCGTGCATCCGGCGCGTTCCGGGCGGAGCGGGCGAGGCGTCGGCGTGGACAGCCGGCGGAGTGGACCTGGTGACCCACCGATCACCCGGCGATCCCCCGGCTGCTCCTCGTCGAGGACGACGAAGCCCAGATCGCTGTCCGGGCCACCTCGGTCCTGCGGTAGACCTCTGCCCACCGCCGCTAGTCGCAGGGGGCCTCCTGGACCGTGTTGCCGGTGAAGCTGATGTCCCGCGCATCGAGATCGGCGCCGTTGTCGGCTCCCACGCCCGTGGGATGTCCCCCGTCACCGGTGGCACAGATCGTGTTGTCGTGGACGTGGATGCCGGTCAGCAGGTGTGCAGGCGGGGTCGAGTCGAACCGGTCCTGCTGGCTACCGGTGATCCCGTTGAAGTTGCCGGACAGGATGTTGCCGTAGACCTCGACGTCGGAGCTGGAGGCCAGCGTGATGCCGCCACCCCAGTACCAACCCGAGGAGTCGAGTCCGTTGCGGTAGATGCGGTTGTTGCGGATCGTCGCATCCTGGCTGATCTCGTAGAGGATCCCCTCCGCCCCGTTGTCCTCGACCAGGTTGTTCTCGATGAGAGCATCGTGAGCGTTGATGTCGCCCCAGATCCCCTTGCAGTCGTTGTCGTGGACGTGGGCGTTGCGGATGGTGACCTGCCCGACGTCCCACTTCATGCCCCCGCTCTCGTAGTCGCAGGGGGCGTGGAGCGCGTGGTTGCGGGCCAGCTCCGGCCCGTCCAGAGTGCCCGGATCCTCGTCCAGCCCGTCCAGGACGATCCCGGTCGCCGCGTTCCCACCGATGCCCAACTGGTCGTTGTCGTTGTAGTGGCCACCCAGGATCGTCATGCCGTCGGCCACCAGGAGGCCTGCCCAGGCGTTGTGCAGGGCCGACACGTTGCGGACCACCCAACCGCTGGCCCGGGACTCGGGATGGATGGCGGCGCCCTGCCGGGCGCTCGCGTAGTCCTGCACCGTGATCGAGTCCAGGGTCACGTCGGTCGCCCCACCCGAGAACGCCCACGGCAGACTCCGCCCACCGTCGAGCACGGCGCCCGGCTCCCCGCAGAACGTGTCGCCGGACTTCGGCTGGACGCTGAAGTTCCGCAGGTGGATGCCGGACTCGACGATGTAGGTGGTGCCAGGTCCGTGCCCGTTGACCAGACTCTGGGCATCGTCCCCGACGCCGATCGGCACACCGCCTCCGTCGAGGCAGGCCGCGGCGGGCACCGGGGAATGGGTCGCCGAGACCGGTGCGGGTGCCAGCGGCGGACGCGGTGCAGGGTCCGACGCTCGGATCGTCAGGACGACCGCGGCCACCACGCCCAGCGCGAGTGCCCCGGCGACCAAGGCCCAGCGGCGCTGTCGGCTCCCCCTGGACCTGCGGGGTGGCGGGGTCACGATGGCCCTGCTGGGGTGCCACGGGACGAACTGGCCAGTTGCTTCTTGATGTGATCAGCCAGACGCAGGGCCAGCGCCACCACCGTGAGCGTCGGGTTGGAGCATCCGTAGGTCGGGAACACCGAGCTGCCCGCGACGTACAGGTTCCGTACGCCGTGCACCCGGCAGTCGGCGTCGACCACCCCCATGGCTGGGTCGGCGTGCATCCGCGTCGTACCGAGGTGGTGGAAGTTGCCCTCGAGCAGGGTCGGCGGGTGCTCGTCACCCAGCATGAACTCGACTCGGCCCACCCCGGCCGTCCGCAACGCCTCGTCGATGGTCTCCTGTGATGCTCTTATCGATGCGCGGTCCGCGGGGGTCGGACGCCAGTCGATCCGGGCGACGGGCTGGCCGAACCGGTCGCGCCGGGTGCCCAGCATCACCCGCGAGTCCGGGTTGGGCGCCTGCTCCCCCTGGACACGGAGGACCAGGACACCGCGGGCGTCGTCGAGGGTGTGCAGGCGCTCGCGAGCGAAGACACCGAGGTCTCCGAGACCGGTGACGACGTTGCGCAGGTGCCCTGCCACCTCCCCGGTCAACGGACGACGGCGCGGGGCCTTGGCCAGCGTCGCGACCGACCGCACGGCCTCGGCCATCATGGCGCGGTCCCGGACCAGCAGGAAGAACGCGCAGTTGAGGAGCTGTCGTTCCCGCTGCACGGCATCGCGGACCCGCAACGCCCCCTGCACCCGCACCCCGTGCGCGGTCTCGTGGACCGGGTAGAAGCCGGCGCGGCCGATCAGCTCGGGCGAGCTCGCGACGACGAACCCACTGCGGGCCGACATCCGCTCGGCGAAGAACCGGCCGACCAGGTCGTGGTCGTTGCCGAGCCCGTTGCGGTGGGTCCGTCGACTGAGCAGCAGCAGGCGCGGGTTCTCGATCCCGCCGGCGGCCAGCACCACGAGCCGTGCCCGCACGAAGCACCGCGAGCCGTCCTCCCTCCGCACCTCGACCCGGTCAACCCAGTCCGGATCG
Organism: Geodermatophilus sp. SYSU D01180; assembly: GCF_054050415.1. Lineage (NCBI taxonomy): Bacteria > Bacillati > Actinomycetota > Actinomycetes > Geodermatophilales > Geodermatophilaceae > Geodermatophilus > Geodermatophilus sp. SYSU D01180. Next base: position 94,477 of record NZ_JBJGZH010000011.1, read on the forward strand.
CGGTCGGTGGCCAGGTCGACCACCGAGGCGTGGAGGAGAAGCGTGACGTTCGGTGCGCGGACGAGTTCCTGGAAGTAGTCGCCGAAGTCGTCGGTTCCGTGCTGGAACACCGTGGTCTCGATCGCGCCCGGGAGCAGCGGCAGGGGCGACATCCGTTCCTGATCGGCCCAGCGACCCGGGTCGTAGTCGAACGGGCCGAGCCGGCAGACCTCCTGGGCCTGTCTGTAGTACGGGTCCAAGTGAGCACGGTCGAACGGCCAGCCGGAATAGCGGATCCCGGGACGGACCTCGAAGTCGATCGGGTCGAGCGGGCGTGCGGCCCAGCTCTCGTCGCCGGGCCGGAACCAGCGCCTGCTCGTCCCGCCGAACGCTCGCACCCGCGACTGGTGCGGCCGATGGATGGGGTAGCCGACGCTCTGGCCCCGGTTCAGCTGCTGCGCACGGCGTTCCACGTCCCTGCCGCCGCTCTCGAGCAGGCACACCTGAGCGCCGTTGCCGATCAGCTCGCGGGCGATGCTGATCCCGGCCGGACCGGCCCCGACGATGCAGACGTCCGCCTCGACCTGCTGGTTGGCGGCAAGCTCCCGCGCGTCCGACAGCATGCGGGCGCTCCTCCCCTGTCGCGGACGGATGGGGCCCCTGGCCGGAGCTTACGAAGTTCGCACGACCTCCGGCTAGGAACACTCGCGCGAGCGGTCAGCCGCGTCACCTGCGTGGACGCGTGGCCATCCGGGTCGTCGCAGCAACCGTGGAGTGATCGTGGGCCGGGCCTGCGGCCTCCCGAGGCCACGGACCTCGGTGACGGCCGGCAGGTGGGCGACCGCCGGATCTTCCGTCGACGTCCAGCGGGTCCTGGCTGACCTGGATCGAGGCCCCGTTCACGCCTGCGCCACCTCGACCTCGACGGCACCACGACGAGCAGAACGCGGCCAAGCCCCCTCGGACACAGCCGGGCGACGTCTCAGACGCCGACGCGGGCGTGGAGACCGGACCAGAGGCCGACGGCGACTCGGGCAGAGGCTGCCGCTGACGGGCGCCGGCGCGCGCTCACCTCTCGGACCATCGGCCCGCCGCCGGTCCCCCGGTACTCTGGAGATCCGGTCAGCGGGTCACAGGAGGACGACACCTCATGCCCTTCGCGCCGCGCCGCCGCCGCTCGGCTGCTGACGTGCCGGGTGAGTGGCAGCGGACCGACCGGGTGGCCACCCGGCGCATGCCGCGGCCGGTGGCCGACCACGACCGGCCCGCGCCGTACGGCGATCCCTGGGCGGGACCTCCGCAGCCCGGCCCGTGGGGCGCGCCGCCTCCCTCATCCCGCTCATGGCCGCCACCGCCGCCGGATCCGGGGAGCACGCCTCCGCACCAGCGCCGTCGTCCGGGCACCCGGCCGCGCGGGGACGAGGTCCCACCCCAGGACGACCCGAGGCGTGAACGGCGTCGCCGCCGGCGCCGCCGCACCGGCCTCGTCCTGGTGATCGTCTTCCTGCTCCAGGCGCTGGTCCTGCTGTCGCTGCGCTGGATCGACCCGCCGACGACGGCGTTCATGCTGGCCAACGACCGGGGCGCCATCCAGCAGTCGGTGCCGGTCGAGCACGTGTCGCGCAACTTCCTCGCCGCCGTCATCGCGCACGAGGACCAGCCGCTCCCCTACCGCGACGGTGCCTTCACCTGGGACGAGCTGTTCGGCCGCGCCGAGGCGCACCTGCGCGGGGAGGAGGACCCGTCCGGGTCGACGATCCCGCAACAGGTGGCCAAGAACCTCTTCCTGAACCAGGAGATGAGCGCCTGGCGCAAGGCGGTCGAGGCCGGCCTGTCGATGGAGCTGGCGCTGGTGCTCGACGACCGCCGGATGCTCGAGCTGTACGTCAACCACGCCCAGCTCGGCCCGCAGGTCTACGGCATCTGCTCGGCCAGCTGGTACTACTTCGACACCCCGCCGTCCACGCTGTCCGTCGACCAGGCCGTCCAGCTGGTCGGGCTCCTGCCGTCTCCGGGACACGTCCAGCGAGCCCCGGGCGGCGGGCTCGACTTCGACGTGGACGACGGCCTCGGCTGGCTGTCGCGCTCGCACGTCATCAACGCGCAGGACCGGGTGCCGCGGCACATCGCCGAGAAGGGCTTCCAGCCGGTCGAGGACGCCGGCGTCGAGGGGCTCGCCCAGGACCAGCCGGACACCGACGACGACTGCTCGCAGATGCCCGACGACGTCGCCGAGCTCATCGCCGCAGAAGGCAGTCGGTAGGCCCGGTCCCGGAAGCGGTCCCGCCGGCTCCGGACCGGTGCCGGGCCCGTGCCGACCGGCCGCGGAACGGGCCCGGCGACGGTGGAGGTGGGATCAGGCGGCCGTCGCGCGGGCGGCCTCGACGATCAGCCGCGCGACGACGTCGGGCCGGGAGACGGTCACGGCGTGGGAGGCGTCCACCTCGACGGTGTGCGACGACGCCCGCTCGGCCATGAACCGCTGGGCCTCGGCCGGGACGGCCAGGTCCTGGCGCGTGACCAGGGTCCAGGACGGGATGGTCTTCCAGGCCGCCTTCGTCGCCCTGGCCGCCAGGGCGTCGCCGACGATGGGCCGCTGGGTGACGGCCATCAGCCCGGCGACGTCCTCCGGCACGTCCGCGGCGAAGACCGCGTGGAACTCGTCCTGCTCGATGTAGAGGTCGTCGGCGGTCTGCCCGTCGGGACCGCGGACGGGCACGGGGCGCAGTGCCGGGCCGAGCTCGTTGCCCGGGAACTTCCCGGCCAGGTCGCCGGTGCTCTCCCCCTCGTCGAGCAGGAAGCTGGCGACGTACACCAGCGCCCTCACCCGCGGGTGCCCGTCGGCCGCCTCGCTCATCACGCTGCCGCCGTAGGAGTGGCCGGCGAGGACGATCGGCCCGTCCACACCGTCCAGGACGTCGCGCAGGAGTGCGGCGTCGCCGGCCAGCGAGCGGAGCGGGTTGGCCACCCCGATCACCGGATGGCCGTCCCGCCGGAGCTCGGCGATCACGCCGTTCCAGCTCGACGAGTCGGCGAAGGCCCCGTGGACGAGCACCACCGTGGGCTCGGCGGCGCGGGTCTCGAGCGTGCTGCTGGTCATGGCTGCTCCCTCTCGGTCAGCGGGCGCTCCGTCGTCGCCCCTCCGGTCGCACGTCCCGTGCGCGGCCCCGTCAACACAACCGGTATGCGATATATTGCATTTACCGGTCGACGGCGGAAAGCCTCCTTTCCGCGCTTCCTCGTTCCGTCTCGTCCCCTGCCCGTGCGCCCGGCTCCCCAGGAAGTCCGCCCATGCCGATCCCCCCGACGGACCCCGGCGTCGACCGCAGGCTGCTGCGGGACGACGTCTACCGCCGCCTGCGCGACGCGATCGTCGACGGCACCTTCGCCCCCGGCGAGCAGCTCAGGGACCTGGAGCTCGCCACCTGGCTCGGCGTCAGCCGGACGCCGGTCCGCGAGGCCCTGCTGCGCCTCGCGCACAGCGGGTTGGTGCTGGCCCGGCCGGGCCGGTCGACGGTCGTGAGCCCGCTCGACGTCCGCGCGGTCCGGGACGCCCGCGACGTCGTGGCGGCGATGCACGAGCTCGCGGTCCGGGAGGCCGTCCCCGTCCTCACCGAGGCGGACCTCGCCGCCCTGCGCGACGCCAATCGCCGGTTCGCCGCCGCCGTCGACGCCGGCGACGTCGACTCCGCCCTCCGGGTCGACGACGAGCTGCACGGCGTCCTGGTGCGCATCTCCGGCAACCGGGCGCTCGCGACCGTCCTCGAGCAGTTCACGCCCACGGTGCGCCGCGCGGAGCGGTTGCGGTTCGGCTCCCTCCGCGGCCGGGCGTCGGTCACCCGGCACGACGAGCTGATCCGGCTCTGCGCCGCCGGGGACGCCGAGGGAGCGGCCGCCGTCGCCTACGACACCTGGCACAGCCTGCCGAGCGCCGGGGCGTGATCGCCGGACGGCGGTCGTCACGGGGCGATGACCAGCTCCGCGACGAGGTCGCCGTCCATCGTGAAGCGGTAGCGGAGGTCGACGACGCCGCCGGGGAAGTCGCCCTCCAGCCGGTGGATGGCGACCCAGTGCGCGTCGTCGACGCGCTCGGCACCGACGAGCTCGGTGGTGTAGCTGGAGCCGGCTCCGGCCTCGGACAGGAACCGCCGGATCTCCTCGGTCCCCCGGTAGGTCGTGCCGTCGTCGACGACGACGGCGGCCGGGGTGAGGGCGCGCAGCGCGGCGTCGGTCTCCCGGGCGCGGTGGGCGGCGAGGTAGCCGCGGATCGTCGCGGGCAGCTGGTCGGGCGGGATGCGGGTCGATGCGGTCATGCCCCGACGGTGCGCCCTCCCGCACCGGGAAGGCCAACGGCTGGACCCTCCCCCCGGGGGAGGGTGCACAGTGCTCCGGTGCTGGCGATCGGCGAGTTCTCCCGGCTGACCCACCTCAGCGTGCGCACCCTGCGCCGGTACCACGACGCGGGCCTGCTGGAGCCGGCGGCCGTGGACGAGGCGACCGGCTACCGCTACTACAGCGCGGACCAGATCCCGACCGCCCAGGTCATCCACCGCCTGCGCGAGCTCGACGTCCCCCTGCCCGACGTCCAGCGCATCCTGCGCTCCCCCGACCCCCGCGCCCGCGCCGGCCTCGTCACCGACCACCTGCGCCGGCTCGAGGCGGAGCTCGACCGCACCCGTGCCGCGGTGGCCTCCCTGCGCCGGCTGCTGCGGCCGGAGCCGCCACCGCTCGAGGTCGAGCTGCGGGCGGTCCCGGCGGCGACGGTGGCCGCGGTCGAGGACGACGTCGACCACGACGACGTCCTCGGCTGGTACCCGGGCGCCATGGCCGAGCTGGACGCGGTGGTCGACGAACCGGCCGGGCCGCCGGGCGGGCTCTACGACAACGCGCTCTTCGAGACCGGCCGCGGGCACGTGCTCGTGTACCGGCCGACGACGCGGCCCCCGCGCAGCGGTCGCGTGCACCCGGTGACCCTGCCGGCCGTCGAGCTGGCCGTCGCGACCCACGTCGGCGAGCACGACGACATCGACGTCACCTACGGCGAGCTGGGTGCCTGGGTGGTGGCCAACGCGCTCGCGGTGGCCGGACCGGTGCGGGAGACCTACCTGACCGGCCCGCGCGACACCCCCGACCCGTCGGCCTGGCGGACCGAGATCGGCTGGCCGGTCTTCCGCGTCGCCACGCGCTGACGGTCACCCGCGCGGCGCCAGGCCCCGCCGCAGCTCGTCCAGGGCCTGCGCCAGGCCGACCCGGGGCGCCCAGCCCCAGCGCCGCGCGCGGTCGGTGCGCAGCTGCCCGGTCCACACCGGCTCGTCGGTCCACTCGGGGGCGACGCCCAGCGCGTCGGTCACCGTGCCGAGGTAGTCCCCCCAGGTCGCGGGCTCGCCGGCGACGATGACCGGGGTCGTGCCGCCGGCCACGGGGCCCCGCTCCGGGTCGTCGGACGTCGCGACGGCACCCGTGGCGACGTCCGCGACGAAGGCCGCCAGGTCCTCGACGTGCACCCAGGGCCAGGTCTGCGACGGGTTGGCCCGGCGGTCCCCGCCGTCGCGGATCTCCTGCGGCCGCAGCGTGTTCCAGACCGAGGTGTCGCCGGGGCCCGCGATGGCCGGCGGGCGGACCAGCACGGTCGTGAGCCCGCCGACCCGCGCCAGCGCGGCGTCGGCGGCGTTCTTGGTGTCGGGGTAGGCGCCACTGCCCTCGGGCAGGAGGGGACCGTCCTCGGCGACGTCCCCGACGCCGGCCGAGCGGTCGTAGACCCCGGCCGTGGAGACGTGCACCAGCCGGGCGACGCCGGCGTCGCGGGCGGCCCGGGCGAGGACCGCCGTGCCCTCGACGCCCACCCGGTGCTGGGCCTCCCGCGGCGAGCCCATCGGGTGGACCGTCGTGACGACCGCGTCGGCGCCCCGGGTCACCGCGCGGGCGAGGGACTCGTCCGCGAAGTCGCCGACGTGCTCGGTGACGCCGTCGAGCGCGGGCGCGCCGCCGGCGCGGCGGACCACGGCGCGCACCTGCGCCGACCGCTCGACCAGCGCCCTGCACACCGCGGTGCCCACCAGACCGTTCGCACCGGTCACCACGACGACGGGAGGGACGCCAGCCATGCCGTCCACCCTGTCAGCGCGCCCGTGACGGCGCTCGTCGCACGGCGCGTCGTCCACCCGGGGACGGTCAGCGGCGGGCGAGGACGGCCGTCGCCGTCGCACACCCCCACCCCGTGACGACGACCGGTGTCTCGATCCGCTCGACGCCGTCCCGGCGCACCCGGACGCGGCTGCACCGCTCGCTCAGGTAGCCCGGCGTCAGACCGGTGCCGAGCCACCGGAGCACCCATCGGGCGCGGTCGTCCGGCCCCCGCACCAGCCGGGCGACGGCCCGGACCTGGGGTCCGACCAGGTGGGGAGGAGCGCTGTAGGCCGTGCCGGACCGGAGCCGGTCCCGCACGAGGTGGTCGGGACTGCCCGTCAGGAACGGCACGTCGACGTGCCGGCGCCGTCGCAGGGCGGGGACGGACGGCGCGGCGCGCCGCTCGTCAGCGACCGACGGCGAGCGTGGTCAGCCAGCCGGCGAGCCCGAGGACGAGGCACCCGGCGATGACCAGGGTGTAGGACCCGGAGGCGTCGACGACCGCCCCGGCGAGCGGAGCTCCCACGGCGGACCCGATCCCGGCGCTGGTGTAGAGCACCCCGAGCAGCCCACCCAGGCGGGTGGTGCCGAACCGCTCGGCGACGACCGCGGGCCCGATGGCGACGAAGCCGCCGTAGCCGATCCCCAGCACGACGGCGAAGGCGACGAGCACGCCGTACCCGCCCCCGAGGCCCCACAGCGCGAAACTCGCGCCCATCGTCAGGAAGCACCACCGGAACGCCCGCAACGCACCGGTCCGCGCGGCGACCGCCCCGAGCACCAGCCGGCCGGCGGTGCTCGCGGCGCCGATGACCCCGACCAGCGCCGCCGCCGCGACCTGGTCGACCCCGGTCCGCTCGGCGGAGCCGGGCAGGTGCACGAACGGCACGAACAGCGCGACGGACGTGAGACCCGACGCCAGGTACAGCCGCCGGTAGTCGCGGTTGCGCACGGCCTCGCCCAGCGTCAGCGCCGCGGGGCCGGCCTGCACCGGAGGGCGGGTCACGACCGCGGCGCAGGCCAGGAGGACCGCCGCGCCCGCCAGGCCGAGCACGAGGTGGGTGTCCCGCCACCCCAGCTTCCCGATCAGCGCGGCGGCCAGCGGTGCGACGGTGAGGGTGCCCAGGCCGATCCCGGTGACCGCCACCCCGATCGCGAGCGTCCGGCGTCGCTCGAACCACCCGCCGACGACGGCCACCATCGGGACGTAGGCGCAGGCCACCCCGATCCCGACCCCCAGGCCGTAGGTGACCAGTCCGATCCACAGCTCACCGGCCCGTGACGTCGCCGCCAGCCCGGCGCCGAGGGCGACCCCCCCGACCAGCAGCACGCGCCGGGGGCCGTAGCGGTCCACCGCGATGCCGCTGAGGGCGCCGAGGCCGAAGTACGTGAGCGAGGTGAGGGCGAAGAACACCGAGGTCGTGCCCCGACCTGCGCCGAACTCCTCCGCCATCGGCTCGAGGAACGCACCGAAGGAGTAGGCGATCCCGAACGAGGCGAACATCCCGGCGAACGCCGCGGCGACCGTCACCCAGCTCCGGATCGAGTCGACCGACGCCGGCGTCCGCATGCCGGCGGAGGATACGAGGCGCCTCCCCGACGGCCGTCGCGTGATCACCGTCCACGCTCGTCGACGTCCCGGCGGGGCGTCGGCCGCGGCGTCGACGGTCAGGGCGCCACCTCATCCCGGGGCGATGTTCTGGTTGCGCCGGAAGACGTTCGTCGGGTCGTACTGCCGCTTCAGCGCGGTCAGTCGCCGGAGCTTGGCCTCCCCGTACGCCTGACGCACGCGGGCCTGCCCCTCCTCCATGAGGAAGTTGACGTAGACGCCGGTGTGGAACGGGGCCAGGGCCGTCCAGTAGTCACGCGCCCACTGGCGTTGCTCCTCGAACCCGTCGGGACCCGCCGTGTTCCCGTTGATGTTGAAGGTGAAGCCGGCGGACCGGCCGTTGAAGGCGGTGGCCTCGTCCGGGACCCGGGCGACCGCCCCGCCCATCTGCCACAGTGCCACGCTGCTCAGCGGGGACGTGATCCGGCGGCCGTGCTCGACGACGACGTCGATCACGTCGTCGCTCAGCGCCGCGACGTCGCAGGAGCGGACGGAGTACCAGCAGCCGTGGCGGAACGAGGGGTCGAACATCTGCTGGTGCGCCACGAACGGCTTGGGCGCGACGACGTCCAGCACCGGCGACCCGAAGCCCCGCATCGGCGCCAGGACCCGCTGCCCCTCGTCGACGTCGCCGGCGTAGCAGGCGGCGACCGCCACCACCGGACGGCCGACCAGTTCCGGCGGGACCACGGGCAGGGGCGGGGCGAGCCGCTGCACGACGATCGTCATCAGCTCGTCGGGACCCTCGGCCGCCCAGTCGCGGTAATGGCGCAGGACCCGCTCGGCGTCGTCCATGGACCAGAAGGTCGCCCCGGCCACCACCTGCGGCCCCAGGGGGTGCAGGCGGAAGCGGAAGTCCGTGACCACCCCGAAGTTGCCGCCGCCGCCACGCAACCCCCAGAAGAGATCCGCGTTCTCGTCCTCGCCGGCCCGGACGACCTCGCCGTCGGCGGTCACCAGGTCCGCCGACAGCAGGGAGTCGACGGTGAGGCCGTAGCGGCGCATGACCCAGCCGATGCCACCCCCGAGGGTCAGCCCGGCCAGGCCGGTGTGGGAGACGATGCCGGCCGGCACGACCAGCCCGTGTTCCTGGGTCCGCTCGTCCAGCGCTCCCAGCAGCACCCCGGCCTGCACGGCCGCCACCCGTGAGGACGGGTCCACCCGGACGCCGTTCATCCGCCGGAGGTCGATCACCAGGCCGCCGTCGCAGGTGGACAGCCCCGGGAAGCTGTGCCCCCCGCTCCGGACGGCGATCGGCAGCTGCTGCTCGCGGGCGAACCGGATGGCGGCCCGCACGTCGTCCGCGCCCGTGCACCGGGCGATGACGGCGGGACGTCCGTCGATCGACCCGTTCCACAGTCTGCGGTGCTCGTCGTACCCGACGTCGGCCGCGGTCACGACCTCGCCGTGCAGCGCGGCGCGGAGTCCGGCGACGGCCGTGGCGCTGACCGGGATCGCCGTGGGCCGGGCGCTCCCCGGCTCCGCCGTGGTGGTCATGGGACCAGTGTCGGGACGTGGCGGCCGCGTGACAGGGCCCAAGGTTCCCCTCTGCCGGGCACCCGGGACACCTCGGCCCGCGGCGCGCACGGCACCCTGGCCCCGTCGACCGCCGGGGGCCACACTCCGTGTCCCGCCCTCGTCCTGGAGCTCGCGATGCTGCGGACCCGGTTGTGCGACCTGCTCGAGATCTCCGTGCCGGTGGTGGTCGCGCCGTTCGGGCCCTGGGACGAGACGGCGCTGGCGGTGGAGGCCTGCCGGGCCGGCGCGCTCGGCAGCCTCGGGACGGCGCTGCGCCGGCCCTCGGAGCTGCGCGCGCAGTGGCGGCAGGTGCGGGAGGCCACCGACCGCCCGTTCGCGGTCAACCACACCGGGCGGCCGTTCGACCCCGAGGCCTTCGCGGCCACGCTCGAGTTCGCCCCTGCGGCGATCAGCTTCCACATGGGCGTCCCCGCCGACCTCGTCGCCCGCGCGCACGACGCCGGGATCCGCTGGATCCAGTCCATCGGCGACGTGCGGGCCGCGGAGGCCGCGCTGGAGGCCGGTGCCGACGTGCTCGTCGCCCAGGGCACGGAGGCCGGGGGCAACGCCGGCTGGGTCAGCAGCCTGGTCCTCGTGCCGGCTGTCGTCGACCTGGCCGGGGACGTGCCGGTGGTCGCCGCCGGCGGCATCGCCGACGGTCGGGGCCTGGCTGCCGCGCTCGCACTCGGGGCGCAGGGCGCGAGCCTCGGCACGCGCTTCCTCGCCACTCCCGAGATGGGCGTCGACCAGGAGTGGAAGGACCGGATCGTGGCCGCGGACGCCACCGACGCGGTCAAGGTCCCGCACAGCGAGCGGGTGATGCCCCGGTTCACACTCCCGCAGGTCGGCCAGCCGTACGCGCCACGGGCGCTGCGGACCGAGCTGGTCTCCCGGCTGGAGCGGGCGCCGGAGACGGTCGACCCCGAGCGCGTGGGGCACGAGCTGCGCGCCCGCGTGCGGGCCGGCGGCGGCCACGACCTGCTCCCGTTCGCCGGCCAGTCGGTGCAGCTCGTCCACGACGTCGTCCCGGCCCGGGAGCTGGTCGCCCGCCTCGTCGCCGAGGCCGAGGAGGCCCTGCGGACGGCGGGACGGGCGGTCACGACCGAGTCGGCGCCGCGGCCGCGGACCCCGGCACCTGCCGCCGCGCGCGAGCCCGCCGACCAGCAGGCCTGACGGGCGCCGCGACGACGCGGCCCCGGCCCGCCGCCGGGCGGTCAGGGGATCTGCGCCGGTATGCGGCGGCCCTCGACCAGCGTGCACACGTGCTGCAGCCCGACGATCGACGCCGCCTGCAGCAGGGGCAGCCGCACGAACACCGCGCCGAGGGGACCCAGGAAGGAGGCGAACAGCCACATCGAGGTCGCCAGGCACAGCAGGCGCCGGCCGGAGACGGCGACGTCGACGCCGCGCCGGGCGAGGGGCAGTGCACCGATCCCGAAGGCCGCTCCCAGGACGGCCGACAGGAGTGCGGCGCTGGAGGCACCCCCGAGCCAGTCCGCCGGGAGGACGGCCAGCACGGCTGCCGCGATCGCCGCCGACCACCACAGGCGTCCGGCCGGGCCGCCGCTCCCCCGGCCCGGCCGCTCGTAGCAGTCCAGGTCGGTGGGCGGGTGCTCCGCGACCATCCGGGAGCGGTCCGCGTAGACCGCCACGGAGGGGTGTTTGCACCGGACCCGCTCGGTGAGGTCCCGGGGGACGGCGCCCGACAGCCACAGGGCCTCGACCCGGCAGTACTCGGCCCGCAGACCACGGGTGCCCGCGATGACGTGACCCCAGCAGGCGACCACGGCGAGGACGTGGCGGCTGCGCGGCTGGTCACCGGCCCACTGCTCGGCGCCGAAGGCGTAGAAGCCGCACGTGCAGTCCGGGGCGGGGCTGGGGTGCGGCGGGCGGTCCCTGCTCAGGCAGCGTGCCTCGTTGGCGCCGTCGCGCCAGGGCTCGTCGGAGAACAGGGGGTAGAGGGCACCGTCCGGACCGATCCGGAAGGTGCGCAGCGCTCTGATCTGTCCCACACGTGGCTCGAAGCCACCGTAGGGATCCACCGCCGCTACTTCACGGGCGATGGAGCCCGGGGCGGCTCGGGTCGCTCGGGCGAGGCCGGCTCGAGGGGCGGCTCGGGCACGGGCAGGACCTCGATGCGGCGGACTTCCTTGCCGATGTTGCCCACGGCACCAGCGTAGGGACCCGTCCCGGGGATCGGGACGTCTTCCGTCCCCGCGAGATGCCGACAGCGCCACGGGGGCAGCGCCCCGTCCCGTGGCCGTGGCGTCCGCTCCCCGCCCGGGACCGCTCGTCGCGGGCGGCACCCGGTGGGAGGATCGGGCGTCGGGGACGGGAGGGGACGCCGTGGACGCGCAGCAGCCGATCGAGCCGAGCGAGATCTACCGGGCGGACGGCAGCCGGGTGCCCCGTCGCCGTGCACCGCGGGGCACGTTGCCGGCCGCGGTGCGGTCCCTGCTCCCGGCGCTGTCCCGCGGCACGACCGCCGGGTCGCTGGTCACCGCCTCGGCGTGGGCGGTCGCGGCGGCCGTCACCGCCCGGGCCGCCGAGGCGGCCCGCCACGTGGTGGAGCAGGCGGCCCGGGAGGCGCTGTCCGCGCGTCCCACCGGGCCGTGGATCGAGGTCACCGTCACCCGGATCGAGGTGCGCTGGCCGCGCTGAGCACGGCCGGGGCGCCGTGGAGGACGCGGCAGGCGGCGTCCCGGAGGTCCGGCGGTGAGCGGGTCGAGCGGACGCGCCGGACTCCCTGGCGCGGCCGGGCGGCCGGATGTAGAGAGGGTCGTCCCGCAGTCGACGAGGGAGCACCGCGATGGCCGACAAGTCGCCCCACGACGACCACTCCGCGAAGAAGTCGGGCAAGGCCGTCAAGGCCAAGCGCAGCGAGCGCAAGGAGAAGCAGCGGGCCACCCGGGAGATGGAGCGGCTGATGCACCCCCGGAGGACCAAGACCTGAACGCCCCCGCCCGGGGTGCGCCCGCGTCCCGGGTCGCCGCCGTCAGGCCGACGGCGACCGCTCCTCCACCGCGAGGCGGTCGGCGAACAGCGGCGGGAGCCAGCGCAGCATCAGGCTGGACCACACCACGTGCGTGAGCACCGGCGCCTGGATCCCCCCGGTGATCCTGCGCTGGATCCCGAACAGCAGCCCCATCGGCAGGCTGGCCAGCACGAGCGCCGGGTTGCGGGTGGCGACGGTGGCCAGGCCGTAGACCGCCGTCGAGACCAGCACCGGGCGCTCGGCGCCGGCCGCCGCGTAGAGCGCGCCGCGGAAGAAGACCTCCTCCGCCACGCCGTTGGCCAGCGTGGTGACGGCCACGAGCGGGGCCGACCCCTGGTCGGCGTAGCGGAGCACCGATCCGATCGCCCGCTCCAGCACCGGGATCCGCCGGGCGACCAGCGCCGCGGCGTAGAACGCACCGAAGGCGGCGCCCCCCGAGACGACCGGCGTGAGCAGCGGCCGCTGCAGCCGGTCCCCGGGCCCGAACATCCGGCCCAGGTGCAGCGGCCCGGACGCCAGCCCCCCGGCCACCCAGGTGCCCGCGACCCCGAGCGTCAGCCCGTAGAACCGCGGGGAGCCCGGCGGCGTGGACAGCGACACCCCCAGCAGCGACGCGCCGGCCACCGCGACGGCGCCGGTGACCCGCCGGCGGCGCCGGAACGCTGCATCGGTCTCCCAGTGGTCCCGCGGCACCTGCCGCAGCAACGGCCCGGCCACCCGCCGTACCCCGGCCTCCAGTGCCCGGACCGACCGGCGGCGCGTCACCGCCGGGCTCCGCGGCTCAGCCACCCGCCGCGCCGCTCCCCGACCTGTCGCCGGCGTTCCCGCGCCCGCTCGACCAGGGCGGTGAGCACCATCTGGTCGTAGTCCATCGGCTCGAAGGGGACGACCGAGCGGATGGCGTCGTCGGTGACGACCACCTCGTTGCTCATCGAGTCGATGAGCGAGCGGCCGGTGGCGACGTCGACGTCGGTGACGAGGGCCAGCCAGCGCGAGGACAGCTGCGGGCTGAGCAGCGGCACGGGGACGACGAACAGGTGCCGGTTCTGCACGTCGGCGACGCGGGTGAGCATCTGCAGGTAGGTGAGCACCTCCGGGCCCCCGACCTCGAACACCCGCCCCTCCGCCTCCGGTGCGTCGAGGACGCCGACCAGGTACCGGACGACGTCGGCGACCGCGATCGGCTGGGTCCGCGTGCTGACCCACCGAGGGGTGACCATGGCGGGCAGGTGGGCCACGAGCTGGCGGGTCATCTCCCAGGACACCCCGCCGTGGCCGACGACGATGCCCGCGCGCAGCACGGTGACGGGCACGCCGGTGCCGCCCAGCAGCCGCTCGACCTCGCGCCGGCTGCGCAGGTGCCGCGACAGCCGGTCGGCGTCCCGGCCCAGACCCCCGAGGTAGACGATGCGGCCGACGCCGGCCGCGGCGGCGGCGCGGGCGAACGCGCGCGCCGCGTCGGCGTCCTTGCGCTCGAAGTCGGGGTCGCCCAGGGAGTGCACGAGGTAGTAGGCGACCTCGCACCCCCCGAGCGCCGCCCCGAGCGACGTCTCGTCGCCGACGTCCCCGGCGACCGGGCTGCCGGCTCCCCCGTACCGCTCGGGCCGGCGGGTCATGGCCCGGACGTCGTGGCCCTCCCGCTCCAGCGCGGTGGCCAGCCGGCCGCCCACGAACCCCGACGCACCGGTGACCAGGACCTTCACCCGTCCAGGGTGACCCGCGCGGGCGGCCGGCGCGACCCGCCCCGCCGGCCGGCCTCGGCGCGGTCCCGGATCCCGAGCAGCATCCGCCGCATCATCGGGTAGTCGGCGACCTCGCACAGCAGCACCGTGCCCAGGACCCACCCGGGGCGCGACCACTCGTACACGACGTGCATCCGGCTGACCAGCCGGGTCCGGCCGCCGGCCAGCGGGACCAGCCGCCACGCCCACGTCCGGTTGGGCGACCGCCACAGCAGCCACTCCGGGGCCTGGAAGCCCTCGACCCGGAACGACGACCGCTCCGAGGCGCGGGGCCCCCAGGCCAGGTGCTGGCCGACGTGGAGGTCCTGGAGCTCCGGGCGCACCTCCCGGGCACTCGGCCACCCGAGGTTGTCGAGCAGGTCGTCGGCGTACCAGCCGCCGCGGCGGTAGCCGACCTGGACCAGCCAGGGCCACACCGCCTCGGGTGGCGCGGCGACGGTGACGGCGCGGGTGCACCGGTACCGGGCACGGGGCAGCAGGTCGTCGCCGGGCATCGGCGCGGCGACCTCCTCCGCGGTGGCCCCCCACCTGCGGTGCCAGGGGCGCAGCAGCGGGGTGACGACGAACCGGGGCAGGTCGCCGAGCACCGCCAGGACCTGCGGGACCAGGTCGGCCGCGGCCCTCGCGGGGGTCCGGTGGGCCGGGCGCGGGGGCAGCTCGATCCGGACGACGGGGCCGCGGCGCCGCGCCGTCGCGGGGTCCGCCCCGTGGCCCGTCCGGCCGACGCCTGTGCTGGGGAGGGACATCCGTGCTCCTCCGGGGTGCGGATCCGTGTCGGTGCGGATCCCGTGTCGTGGGCCCGGTGTCGACCCCAGCGCGGCCGGCCCGCCGCCACCTCGTCCGCGGCGGACGATCCGGGCCGGGGCGGGGTGTCAGGACGCCGCGCGCAGCACCGTGCCGATCTCGTCGTCGGTGAGCACCACCGGGTTGCCGCGCATGCTGCTGGAGCGCGCGGCCTTCGCGGCGACCTCGGCGTGGTCGGCCGGGCGGAGGCCGACCGCCCCGAGGGGCGGCACGCCGAGCGCGGCCACCGTCCCGCGCAGCCAGGCCACCGCGTCCTCGACGGTCGCGTCGTCCCGCCCGGTCAGCAGCCGGGCGGCCTCGGCGTAGCGGCCCAGCGCGGGCGAGGCCGGCCCGCGCTCCCGCAGTGCCCGGACGTTCGCCTCGACCACCGGTGCCAGCAGGGCGGCGCACACCGCGCCGTGCGCTGCGGAGACCAGGCCGCCGACGACGCCGGCGACGCCGTGCACCGCCCCCAGCTTGGCGTTGGCCAGCGCGATGCCGCCGAACAGGCTGCACAGCGCCATCTCCTCGCGGGCCGCCCGGTCCCCGCCGTCCTCGTAGGCGGTCCGCAGCGCCCGCGCACCCCGCCGCAGCCCGGCAGCCGCGACGGCGTCGGTCACCGGGGTGGCCTGCGGCGAGACGTAGGGCTCCAGGCACTGGGTGAGCGCGTCGAGCCCACTGCTGGCGGTGACCGCCGGCGGGCAGGTGAGCGTGAGCATCGGGTCGACGAGTGCGACGGTCGCGAGCAGGTGCGGCCCGCGGATGCTCGCCTTGACGCCGTGCTCGGGTGAGGAGAGCACCGCGTTGGCGGTCACCTCCGCACCGGTGCCCGCGGTCGTGGGGACGGCGACGCAGGGCAGGGCCGGCCGCTCCACGGGCAGCCCGCGGCCGACGACCTCGAGGTGGTCGAGCGGGTCGGTGCCGTTGCCGAGCAGGGCGGCGACGGCCTTGCCCGTGTCCAGGACGCTGCCGCCGCCGATGGCGACGACCACGTCGGCACCGGCGTCCCGGGCCTCGCGGGCCGCCGCCCGCACCGCATCGACGGTCGGCTCGTGCGGGACCGGGACGACGGCGACCGGATCGACACCGCCCAGGAGGGAGCGGTGCCGTCCGGGGTCCCGCCCGGTGCACAGCAGCACCCGCCGTCCGAGGGCGGGCAGCAGGTCCGCGAGCTCCTCCGCGCGCCCCGGGCCGAAGAGGACCCGCCGCGGGAGGGCGACGTCGAACCCGCTCACCGGTGCCCGCCGGGGCGTCCCCGGGCGGCGCGGCGGTCCGTCACGAGCCCGCGGCCAGGCGCCGGCCCATCTGCTCGTGCACGGCCTGGATCGCCTGCAGCGGGCGGATCATCACGCGGAACTCGACGATCCGCCCGGCGTCGTCGCAGCGCACGATGTCGACCCCGTTGACGTACCTGCCCCCGACGGTCGTCTCGAACTCCAGCACCGCGGTGTCCCCCGCGAGGACCTGCTTCGTGTAGCGGAACGCCCCGTCGGGTCCCTCGCCGGCGAGGGCGTCGGCCGCCGCCTCCAGGTACCGCGTGGTGATCGCCTTCCCCTCCTGCGGCGTGAACACCACCGGCGAGAGGAAGACGACGTCGTCGGCGAGCAGCTCGTCGAGGGCGCCCGGTGCCCTGCTCTCCATGTAGCGGTGCCAGCGGGCGACGACGTCGTCGATCACGGGGGACCTCCTCGGCGGGTCAGCGGGCCGTGCTCACGGAGCCTGCCGGGGACCGTGCCGGTCCAGCCAGTCGACCATCGCCGTCCGGGTGGCGGCCGACAGCCGGTGCCAGTCGGCCAGCGGCACCCGCGGCACTCCGGCGACCCGGCAGGCGGCGGCCACCGCGCCGGCCGGCGCCTCGGGGTCCCAGGCCGGGTCCAGCACGACCGCGGGCCGGTCCGCCGTCGTCGCGAGCAGGTCGGCGAGCGTGTACCCGGGACGGGCGCGCAGCAGCGGCTCGCCGCAGCTCGGGGCGGCCAGCACCGTCCCCGCCGGCGGCACGTCCGCCAGGGCGGACAGGTGCAGCGCCACCAGCGCGCCGGTGCCGTAGGCGGCGACCCACGCCCGGTCGTGCCCGGTGGCCGCGGCCGCGACGGCGGCCACGGCGGCGGCGTCGGCGGTCATCCGGCCCAGCGGGGAGGAGCCCGGCCCGGGGCGCTCGCCGTGCCGCGAGCCGCTGCCCACCGGGTCGTGGCAGGCGACGGCCCACCCGGCCGCGGCCAGCAGCGCCGGCAGCGGCTCGGCCTGCTCGTACCCGGCCCGCCACCCGGTCGCCGCGCACGGCGGGCCGAGCCAGAGCACCAGCCCGCGGCTCCTCCCCCCGCCCGGCGGGCGCAGCAGGGTGACCGCGACGCCGTCCGGGGTCCGCAGGTCCCCCTCCCCCGGGGCCGGTGTGCCACCGGCGGTCGCCTCGGCGGACCCCAGGGCGGCGCGGACGGCGGCCCGCAGCTCCGCGCCGCGGACCGGGCGCGGGCCCGGGCGCACCCGGTCGGCCGGCCACGGGACCGGCGCCGGCGCCGGCGGGACGGGCCCGGGACGGCGGGGCGGGCCGCCGAGCACCGACTGCGCCCAGTCCAGCTGCGCGGCGACCGCGGCCCCGTCGGCCCGGTGGCCGCCCGGGCGCAGCGCCAGCTCGAGGGCGTCGGGCCGGCCGAGCAGCGCCCAGGCCTCCCGCGCGGCGTCCACCGCGGCGCGGGCGGCCGGGACGCGCTCGACCGGGTCCTCGACCGCGACCGACACCAGCACCGGCCGGGGCGCGGCCAGCGCGAGCAGCTCGTGGGCGTCGGTGGGCAGGCGGTGCTCCCGCCCGGCGAACCAGCGCAGCCGCGGGTGGTACCAGCCCGGGTAGTGCCGGGTGAGCAGCTCCACGCCCTCGCCGAAGTGCCGGTCGGTGCACAGCCGGGCGGGGATGGCGCCGAGCACGCCGCTGGAGCTGGACACCACGCCGGCGAAGCGGTCGTCGAACGCGGCGGCCAGCAGCGCGGTCTTGCCGTTGCGGCTGTGCCCGCCGACCAGCACCCGGCGGGCGTCGACGCCGGGCTGGTCCTGCAGCGCGTCGAGGACCCGGGACAGCGCCCACGCCCGCCAGGCCAGCCGGCCGGCGACGACCGCGGGGAAGGCCCGCTCGACGTCCTCGGTGTCGTCGTCGCCGTCCGCGGCCGAGACCAGGCAGGCGCCCCACCCGCGGTCCAGCGCCGCCTCCGCCCACGGCAGGTGGCTGGACTGCAGGAGGTAGACCGGGACGTCGCGGCGCACGCCGGCGGCGGGCACGGGCAGCAGCAGCCGGGCCCGCACCGACCAGTCCCCGCCGACCGATCCCCCACCGACCGGCCCCCCGCCGACCGTGAGCTCGCGGACCTCCAGGCCGCCCGCCGTCCGCGCCCGGTCGACGCGGACGGGCGTGCGGCGGGGCGCGGGCGGCAGGTCCCCGGTCAGCCACCGCCGCCAGCGGGCGCGCAGCACCGCGCGCCGGGCCGGCCACCCGGCGGCGTCGGCGCGGCCGCCGGGGAGGCCCTCGACCGGCGACCACAGGCCGGTGCGCGCCGGCAGCCGGGCGAAGTCCGGCGCCGGCTCGCCGCCGGCCGCGAGCCAGGCCTCGAAGGGCCCGCTCGGCGGCAGGACCCCGACGAGCTCGGCGGTGTAGCGCCGCCGGCGGGCCGCGGCCGAGCGCCCCTCCCGGGACCGGCCCGGCAGCACCTGCGTCATGCGCGGCACCGTAGGACCGCCCGGTGTCCCGGCGGGTGTCCCGCGTGTTGCGTCCGTGCTGCGTCGGGTCCGTGGGGTTCGACGGGCCGGGTGCGCGGGCATCAGGGCGGCGTGCGGGTGCTGCTGGTGATCACCGACGAGGACTGGTACGAGGACGCCGGCTACGCGGCGGCGTGGGTGCGGGCGCTGGAGGCGGAGGGCGCGGAGGTCGAGCGGCTGGCCCGGGTGCCGGACGACTGGCCGGTCACCGGCCCGCCGCCGGGCCGCTACGACCTCGCGATCGCGCACGTGCTCGTCGAGGAGGTCGTGGCCTACGCGCCGACCTTCGCGCTGGCCACGCTGCTCGAGGCGGCCGGCGTGCCCCTGCTCAACCCCGTCACCTCCCTGGTCGCCTCCGCCGACAAGCTGGTGACCCACGCCGTGTGGGCGGCCGCCGGCGTGCCGCAGCCGGCCGCGTGGGACCTCGCCCGGGTCCGGGAGTGGCCGATGCCGGAACGGCGGATGGTGCTCAAGCCCTCCCTCGGCGACGGCGCCCGCTACGTCGAGCTGGTCGGCGACCTCGACGCCGCCCGCGCGGTCGAGGCCGGCTGGCGGGAGCACGAGGCGGCCGGCGGGCACCGGCGCGGCACGTCGCTGCTGCAGGAGTGGATCGCCGAGCCGGCGTGCGCGCGGGTCTTCGCCACGCCCACCACCACCTCCCTGGTCTACGAGAAGTCCCGGGAGGAGGGCGCCCTGGTCACCCACGGGACCGTGTACCCGAGGGTGTACGAGGCGCCCCCGGAGATGGCGCAGCTGGCGCAGCGGATGGTCGCCGCGCTCGGCGGCGGGCTGATGGGCGTGGACGTGCTCGTCGAGCCGGACGGCCGGCTGCTCGCGTTGGAGGCCAACGCGCCCTTCGGCTTCGACGTCACCGACCCGGAGCAGGGCCGGTGGGTGGCCCGCGCCGCCCTCGCGGTCGCCGAGCGCGCGGCCGCGCACCGCCCGGCGGCGGCCGCGTGAGCCCGGAGGGCGGCCTGGACGAGGCGCTGCTGCCCGACGGCTCCGACCGGCCGCACGCGGCCCCGGCGCTGGCCGCCGTCCGCGCGTACGGCCCCGGCGCGCTGGCCGCGGACGTGGCCCGCGCGGTCACCGACCTCGGCATGGAGCACGGGCCCGCCGGGGAGGCGCACCCGTTCACCGTCGACCCCGTGCCGCGGGTGCTCGAGCGGTCCGAGTGGGAGCAGGTGGCCGCGGGCGTCACCCAGCGGCTGCGCGCCCTGGAGGCCTTCGTCGCCGACGCCCACGGTCCGCGCGAGGCGGTCCGCGCCGGCGTCGTCCCGGCCGCGGTGCTCGACACCAACCGCCACCTGGCCCCGGGCCTGCCGCCGCCGCGGCGCTGGATCGGCATGGCCGGGCCCGACCTGGTCCGCGGCGCCGACGGGCGGCTCGTCGTCCTGGAGGACAACGTCCGGACGCCGTCGCTGCTGGCCTTCGCGCTGGCCGCGCGGGACCTGGTGGCCCCTCGCCTCGGCGTGCAGCCGGGTCCGGCGCCGGTGCGGGAGGCCGCCGCCGCGGCGATGCGGCGGATGCTCGCCGCCGCCACCGACCTGCCGGACCCGGTGGTGGCCGTGCTCGGGGACGGGCCGCGCAGCTCGGTGCCCTGGGAGATCGAGCGGTTCGGCGAGATGGTCGGCGCGCCGGTGGTGCTCCCCTCGCAGCTGACCGCCCGCGGGGACGACCTGCTGCTGCCGGACGGGCGCCGGGTGGACCTGCTGTGGCGGCGCACCAGCGAGGAGCGGCTGACCGGCGACGACGGCCGGCCCAACGAGCTGGGCGATCTGCTGCTGCGCCCCCTCCGGGCCGGCACGGTGACGGTCGTCAACGCCTTCGGCACCGGCGTCGCCGACGACAAGCGCACCTTCCCCTACGTCGAGGACCTGGTCCGCTTCTTCCTCGGCGAGGAGCCGCGGCTGCGCTCGCAGCCCGCCTACGACCTCGGCGACCCGGCGCGGTGCCGGGAGGCGCTGGACCGGCTGCCCGAGCTGGTGCTCAAGCCGCGCTCGGGCTCGGGCGGCTGGGGCGTGCTCATCGGCCCGCGCGCCGACGCCGGCCGGCTCGAGCGCGCCCGCGCCGCCGTCCTGGCCGACCCCGGGGAGTGGATCGCGCAGGAGCCGGTGGCGCTGTCGACCCACCCCACGGTCGTCGACGGCGCGCTGGTGCCGCGGCACGTGGACTACCGGCCGTACGCCTTCTGCGCCGGCGAGGGGACGACCGTGCTCCCGGGCGGCCTCACCCGGGTGTCCCTGACCGAGGGCGAGCTGGTGGTCAACGCCTCGCAGGGCGGCGGCGCCAAGGACACCTGGGTGGTCGGCTGAGCGTTCCGCGGCGCCGGGATGGGCCAGCATGCAGCAGTGGGATCCCCCTCCCGCACCCGCCGGCTCGCGGCCGCGGTCGTCGCCGCCGGGTGCACCGCCGCCGTGACCGTCTTCGGGGAGCTGTCCACCGGCGCGCTGCTGGCCGTCGGCGGCACCGGCCTGCTGGCGACGGCGGCCGGGATGGCCGCGCACGCCGGCGCGGCCGCCCCGCGGGCCGGCCGCCGGGCCCTGCCGTGGCTCGCCTGGCTGGCCGCGGCCCTGGCGTGGGAGGCGGTCGCCCTCCTCGACGGCGACCTGCCGGCCCTGAGCGACCTCGCCGACCCGCTGCTCGCGCACCCGGCCGCACGGGCGGCGGCGACCCTGGCCTGGCTGGCGGCCGGGGCCTGGCTGCTGACCCGGCCCGCGGCCCCTCCGGAGCGGGCGTGACCGGCACCGCGGGAGCGGTCACGGCGGTGCTGCTGCTCCTGGCCGCCGGCCTGTCCCTGGAGGTCTCCGCCCGCCGGAGGGGCCGGTCGGCTCCCCTGGCGCAGGCGCTCGCTGCGGCGATGCGCACCACCCCCGGCCGGCTGGTGGTGCTCCTCGCGTGGGCGTGGCTCGGCGTGCACTTCCTGGCGCGCTGACGGCCGGGCAGCCACCGCGTCGAGGCCCGTTTCCTGTCACACCCCCGGACCACACTGTGGCTGTCGGATCGCACCGCAGGTGTCGCCACCGCACACCACGGCCACCGCACCGGCGGGATCCGGGAGGAGGTGGGAGCAGGTGAGGACCTACGACCCCGCGGACGGCATCCGCTACGTCCACCTGGCACAGGACCCCGGCACTCCCCCGGCGTCCCTGCCCTCCCGCGAGGCGTGCCACCGGCTCCCCGCCGGCTACCCGAACGCCTCGCTGCGGGCCCGGCTCGGGGGACCCCGGGCGACCGCGTCCCGTCCCGCGCTGGTCCTCCTGCCCGGAGGGTCGGCGGCGGCCGACGCCCCGGCCCCGGTCGCGGTGCCGCTGCGCCTGGCCCGGTAGCGGGCGGCCGGCGGATCGACGGCGCCGCTCACCCCGGATCGGGCGGGAGCGGGCGGAGGCGCGGGTGCGGCCGGTTCCCCGGGCCGACGAGTTCCGGCTCGACGAGGACCTCGAGATCGGACCCGTCGGCGTCGATCTGCGCGACGGCCCGGTCGAGGTCGCCGTCCCCGGTCACGTACGTGAACAGGATGCGTCCGTCGGACGTCCAGGTCGGCTGGGTCGCCCGCTCCTCGCCGGGACCGAAGTCCGTGACCGGGCGCCGCTCGGTGCCGTCCGGGCGGATGGTGAACAGGTTGGTCGGCTCGTCGGTGCTCTGCTCGCCGCCGATGTCGTGGTCGCCGAACACGATGAGGTCCTCGTCGGGGTGCCAGTCGACCCGCCCGAACGGGCCGACCTCGGTGATGTCCGCCGGCGGGCTCCAGCCGCCGTCGCCGGCACGGCTCACCGCGACGGTGGCACCGTCGTAGACCTCGCCGGTGAAGTGGTCGACGTTCATGACCAGCGCGTCGCCGTCGGGCGACCAGCGGGGGAAGCTGTGCAGCCGGCCGTCGGCGAGCGCGAGTTCGCCGGCGACGGTGAGCTCGCCGGTGGCGACGTCGACGACGGCGAGGACGGATCGGGCGGGTGCTGTCTCGTTCGGGTCGCCGTCGTAGCCGACCATGGCGATGCGCGCACCGTCGCGGGACCACGCCGGGTTCTCCCAGTGGAGGTCCTCGAGGCCGGCCGGGGAGGACTCGAGCAGCGGCCGGGGCTGCTCGCCCGCGACGTCGGTCATCCAGACCTGGCCGGGGCCGTCCTCGGCGTCGACGTAGGCGATCTCGGCGCCGTCGGGTGACCAGTCGGGGTGCAGCGTCTCGCCGTCGAGGATGGTGTGCACGCCGGAGCCACCGGGGCGGGCCAGCGTGAGGCCGAGCTCGACGCCCTGGAACACGATCCACGGCTCGTCCGGGCCCACGCTCGGCGGCGCGCCGGTCGGCGACGGGCCGGCTGCGGCCTCGTCTCCCGACCCGCACGCGGCGAGGGTGACCAGCACGCCGAGCGCGACAGCGCACCGGATGCGCCGGGAGGGCACGCAGCGATGCTCCCACCGGCACCTCCAGCGGAACAGGCCCGTGGTCCCGGTGGTCCGGGGTCTCGCCGTCGCGGACGGGTTCCCGCCGCCGGCCCTCC
Organism: Geodermatophilus sp. SYSU D01180; assembly: GCF_054050415.1. Lineage (NCBI taxonomy): Bacteria > Bacillati > Actinomycetota > Actinomycetes > Geodermatophilales > Geodermatophilaceae > Geodermatophilus > Geodermatophilus sp. SYSU D01180. The sequence continues at coordinate 117,469 of NZ_JBJGZH010000011.1, forward strand.
TCGACGACCGGTTCCCGTGCTTGCACGGCCGCCGGACCCCGACGCGGCAGGAGCCCGGCGCGGACCACCCGAGCAGTGAGGAGCCGTCGTGCCGCGTGTGCTGGTGACCGGGTCCGCGGCAAGACCGGGACCCCGCTGGCGGAGCCGCTCGCCGCCCGGGGCGTCGAGGTCCTCGGGGGCAGCAGCGACCCGTCCACCGTCGCCCTCGACGGCGTGCGGCCGACCGCCTTCTCGTGGGACGACCCCGCCGGCTGGCCGGCGGCCACCGCCGGTGCTGACGCGGTCCACGTGGTCCGCCCGGACCGGGCGGACGCCCCCGGCCTGCTGGGCGCGCTGATGGAGGCGATCCCACCCGGCGCGCGCGTCGTGCTGCTGTCCAAGAGGCCGCCGACCGGGTCGGCCCGGACGGGTGGGCGGCCGGCGGCGAGCGCGCGGTGCGCGGCGGCGGGCACAGCTGGACGGTGCTGCGGCCGAGCTGGTTCATGCAGGTCCTCACCGCCCAGCGGTCCTACCGCGACGCGGTCGCCGGGGGCGGCCTCCCCTTCCCCGGCGCCGGCGCGGAGGTCGCGTGGATCGACGCCCGCGACGTCGCCGCGGTGACCGCGCACGCCCTGCTCGAGCCGGGGCACGACGGCGCGGTGCACGCGATCACCGGCCCGGAGGCGGTCTCGCTGCCGCGCACCGCCGAGCTGCTCGCCCGCGCCGCGGGGCACCCCGTGACCCACCGTGACCTCCCGGTCGAGGAGGCCCTCGCCGGCACGGAGGGGTTCGAGCGGGAGCTCACCGCCCTGACGTCCGACCGCGTGCGGGCCGGCGTCTTCGCCGCCGTCACCGACACCGTCGAGCGGGTGACCGAGTGACCGGGTGACCGGGCGGCCGGCGCGGTCGCTGGAGGACGTCCTCGCCGACGCCGCACCGCTCCTGCGCCGCGCCGCCTGACCCGGCGGGGAGGCCGGCGCCCCGGGGGACGAAGTGCCCTGGAGCGGCGCGCCCCCGGGGGGCTTGGCTGGTCCCACGGGGGTGCCCGACACACCGGGGAGCCGATCCGATGGTCACCACCCTGCCGGCCCTCACGCCGCTGGAGCAGAGCCTCCTCGTGACACTCCGCTCCCGGGCGGTGGACGCCCGATCGCACCGCCCCGTCCTGGGGGACGTGCTGGCCGACGAGATCCTCCGGGAGCTCGGCCCCGATGTCACCCGGGGGCGGGTCGACGCCAACCTGGTCACCAGTTGCGCGCTGCGCGCCAAGCGCCTCGACGAGATCGCGCTCGACTTCGTGCACCGCCACCCGGACGCCGTCGGGCTCGACCTCGGCGCCGGGCTGGACACCCGGTGGGCGCGGATCACCCCGCCGCCCACCGTGGACTGGTTCGACGTCGACCTGCCCGCCGTCGTCGCCGCCCGGGACGCCGTGGTGCCCGCCCGCGCGCGGACCCGCACGATCGCCGCGGACGTGCGGGACGGGCACTGGCTGGACGCGGTCCCGGCCGGCCGGCCGGCGGTGGTCGTCGCCGACGGCCTGGTGGGGTTCCTCGACCGGGACGAGGTGACCGCCCTGCTCGACCGGCTGACCGGTCACTTCCCCTCCGGGGAGATCGCCTTCAACAGCTACTCCCGCTTCGCCCTTCGGGCGACCCGGCTCGTGCCCGGCACGAGGGCGGTCTCCGGGCTCCTCCGGTTCCCCGGCGTCGACGACCCGCACGAGCTCGAACACTGGGATCCGCGCCTGCACCTGGTCCGGGAGATCCTGCTCAGCCGGGAGCCCGAGGTCGCCCTGTTCCCCCCGCTGCTGCGCCTGTACCACCGGCTCGCGGCGCACAGCACGGCCTGGTCCCGCCGGGGGACGGTCGTCCTGCACTACCGCTTCGAGCGCTGACCCTGCGCCGCCGCGGCCGGGGCGGCGGGCGCGAGGGCGCGGCCGACACCGGCCAGGTCGTCCGCCGTCGTCAGCAGCCAGCCCCAGGCGTCGAGCATCCGCAGCGCGTCGTCCGGGGCCGCGGCGAGCTCCTCGCGGGCGACCGGGTCCACCCGCACGGCCGGACGGGCCGTGGGCACCCGGCCGGCCACGAGGGCGGCCGCCGCCCCCCGGTAGCCGGCGGCGACGTCCGCGGCCGCGGCCCGCACCTGCGCGGTGAGCCGCGGCCAGGGCGGTGCGTCGGCGGCGGGGTACCGGGACCGCAGGGTCCGGGCGTAGTGGTCGAGGCGGTGCACCACGCCGAGCACGGCCAGCCAGTCCACCCGGGCCGCCGGCCGGACCGGCTCGGACCGGTACTGCGCGTAGGTGTGGTCGAGCAGCCCGGACAGCCGGCCGAGCGCGGTCGGGGGCGCCGGCCCCGACCCGGTCAGCTGGCCGACCACGGCCACGACCTCCGCCGCGCCCGCACGCAGGCACTCCGCGGCGGCCCGGGCCAGCTCCCCCCGCCCCCCGCGCGGCCACACCGCGGTGCCGATCAGGATGCCGACCAGCCCGCCGACGAGGACGTCCTCGAAGCGGACCTCGGCGATGCGCCAGTTCGCCGGCCCGACCTGGGCGAACAGCAGGGCGACGACGACGGTGAACCCGGCCTGCCCCGCCGCCACGCCGAAGAGCGGGCCCGCCGCCAGGCACACTCCCATCAGGACCGGCAGCGCCCAGGCGTAGACCGCCGTGTCCCCGCCGACGAGGAACAGCGCCACCCCGCTGACCACGGCGCCGACGGCGGTGCCGGCCACGGCGCGGGCCAGCACCGAGCGGTCGGCGACCGCGCTGGTCCGCATGAGGCTCAGCGTCGCCAGCAGCACCCAGAAGCCGTGCGCGAGGTCGAGGACCCCGGCGACGGTGCGCGCCGCGGCCAGGCCGAGCGCCAGCCGCACCGCGTTCTGCAGGTACACCGAGCGCGGTGTCAGGTGGGTGCGCAGCCGCTGCCACACCAGCCGGCCGGGAGAGGCGGTGAGGAACCAGAGGTCCGCGGGGACCTGGGCCGGATCGGGAACGGGGGCACCGACGGCACCGCGGACGGTCAGCACCAGGCTCCGTGCGGCCTCAGCGACGGCGACGGCGCCCACCCCGGCCCGCAGCGCCGGGGGGTCGACGGCGACCGCCGGCAGCTGCTGCCCGCGCCACGCGCGGAGGTCGGCGAGCGCGGCCTCGAGCGGGCCGGGCGACGGGGGCGGCCCGGCGCCGCGCAGGGCCACCTCCGCCTCGGCCACGGCGTCCCCGACGGCCGCCACCAGGCGGGCGGTCGCCGGGTGCAGCTGCCGCCCGCCGGAGGGCCACGCGTCGGCGAGCGCGCCCAGCCGGCCGGCGACCACCCGGAGCGCCGCCGCGGCCCGCACCAGGCACCGGTCGCGCACACCGGGCCCGAGCGGCCGCTCGGCGACCGGCAGCGCGCTCAGCCGCAGGGCGTCCGCGGCGTCGGCCGCGGCGGCCCGCGGCGCGGACGCCCCTGCCCCGCCGCCGTCCTGCAGCCCGCGGGCGAGCACCCGCGCGTAGGCGGCCACCCGCCCCGCGGCGTCGGCCAGGCGGGCGGCGGGGTCCGCCGGCGCCGGGGGCGGCCACAGGACCCGGTCGGCGACGGCGAGGAGCGCGATGCCCAGCGCGATCCCGAGCAGCCGCTCGCCGAGGGTGCCGGGCGCGTACGGCGGGAAGCACGGCAGCACGTAGAACAGCTGCAGCCCGCTGACCACGCCGGCCACCCGCGGCCCGCCGACGCCGGCGAAGGCGACGAGGAACCCCACGACCAGCATGCCGAGGACCGCCGTCCAGGTGGTGACCGCGAGCAGGGTGCCGAGGGTGACCAGCACGGCGCCGGCCACGAGGCTGCCGGCGTAGACCCGGGTCCGCACCGCCGGGCGTCCCGTGACCTCGGAGAGGCTGCCCAGCGCGACCGCCGCGAACACCCCGTAGACGGCGGCGGTGGGGGCGTCGAGCAGGTACCTGCAGGTGTAGAACGCGGCGCAGGAGGCGACGGTCACCCGCCCGGCCCGCCGGACGGCGGCCAGCGACGGGTCGCGTCGCCGCAGCCGGGCCAGGGCCCGGGCGGCCGCTCCTCCCGCCGGCCGTACGCCGGTTCCCGCGGTCACGTCCCGCCGCGATCCCGGTGCCCGGTGCGCGCCAGCCACTCGGCGAGGAGACCGCGGAGGACCTCCGGCCGCTCGTGGGGCAGGGCGTGCCCGGCGTCGTCGACCACGGCGAGCGTGGCGCGCGGGTGGACGTCCAGCAGGTCGACGGCGGCGGCGTACCCGACCGTGGAGTCCAGCCGCCCGGCGACGACGAGGGTCGGCCCCGGATAGGGCGGCGCACCGTCCGGGGTGAGCTCCCAGCGGGCGCCGATCCGCTCCATCGCCGCCTCGTCGACCAGGGCCGCGGCGGGGGCGACGGTGCGCTCGTACCGCTCGAGCATCTCCGGGGTCTGCACCACGAAGTAGCTCCGGAAGACGTCGTCGCCGATGCCGCCGGGCCCGGCGACGACGCGGTGCTCCGGGACGTCGCGCGCGCCCGGCAGCAGCGGGCAGACCAGCGCGAGGCCCGCGACCTGGGCCGGGCGCCGAGCGGCCATCGCCCGGGCGAGGTAGCCGCCCGCCGAGTGGCCGACGAGCAGGTACCGGTCCCCGCCGGCCACCTGGTCGGCGAGGGCGAGCAGCGTGCCGAGGACGTCGTCGGCGCTGCGCAGGGTCGCGGGAGCGGGCGTCCGGCCCGTGCCGGGGAGGTCGGGGTAGACGCGCCGGAGGCCCGGGACGCCGGCGAGCAGCGGCTCGAAGCACGCCTCGGTCTCGCGGTGGTCGACCTCCGCGCCGTGCAGCACCAGCACGGGCCGCCCGCTCCCGCGCTCGACCCGGTGGACGGCCACCCGGGCAGCCTCCTACGGCGCGGCCGTCGCCGGCACCGGGACCGACGCCCCGGCCGGCGCGGTGTGCGCCGGCATCATCGGGCCGTCGCCGGCGGGGTCGAGCACGTCCTCCTCGAACCACGCGTAGCGGCCGGCGAGCACCCGCTGCGCGGCCGCGTACTGGCGGTCGTCGTCGTTAGCCCACAGCTCGCGGAACAGCCGGTGGGCCCGGCGGCGGGCCTGGCCGCAGAACAGGCCGGCCAGCTCGACCGCCTCCTGCCGCCGCTCGGGGCGCTCGCGCCCCAGGGTGTCGGCGTACACGCAGGCGCAGGCGACGGCGTAGACCTCGGCGCCGATGTCGACGATCCGCCCGAGCAGCCGGCCCTTGCGCTCCAGGCGGCCCTGGTAGCGGCCCATGGCGTAGAAGGTGGAGCGGGCGAGCTTGCGCGCGGAGCGCTCGGCCCAGCGCAGGTGCCCGGCCAGTTCGCCGAACTCGGCGAAGGCGCCGGGACGCCGGCCGGGGCCCGTGGTCAGCGTCGGGAACCACCGGGCGTAGAAGGCACCGGCCTTCCCCGCGGCCCGCGCCTTCTCGGCCAGGCCGGAGTCGCCGAGCAGGCCGCCCGCGACCTGCAGGTGCTGGTCGACGGCCTCGCGGGCGATGAACAGGTGCATGATCTCGGTGGAGCCCTCGAAGATCCGGTTGATGCGCATGTCGCGCAGCATCTGCTCGGCCGGCACCGGCTTCTCGCCGCGCCGGGCGAGGGACTCGGCGGTCTCGAAGCCGCGCCCGCCGCGCACCTGCACCAGCTCGTCGGCGGCGGTCCAGGCGAGCTCCGAGGCGTAGAGCTTGGCGAGGGCGGCCTCGATCCGGATGTCGTTGCGCTTGTCGTCGGCCAGGCGGCTGGACACCTCGAGCACCGCCTCCAGGCCGAACGCCGTGCCCGCCAGCCAGCTGATCTTCTGCGCCACCGGGTCGTGCTCCCCGATCGGCCGTCCCCACTGCCGGCGCTCGGCCGACCACTCGCGCGCGACCTTGAGCGCGTACTTGGCCGTCGACACGCAGATCGCCGGCAGCGACAGCCGGCCGGTGTTCAGCGTGGTGAGCGCGATCCGCAGCCCCTTCCCCTCGCCCCCGACGACGTCGCCCGCGGGGACGAGGACGTCGTCGAAGCGGGTCACCGAGTTCTCGATGCCCCGCAGCCCCATGAACGCGTTGCGGTGCTCGACCGTGACGCCCGGGCGGTCGGTGGGGCAGATGAAGGCGGTGATGCCGCCCCGGTGCCCCTCGGACTCCGGGACGACGGCCAGGACCACGACCACGTCGGCGATGACGCCGTTGGTCGCCCACAGCTTCGTGCCGGTGATCCGGTAGCCGGTGCCGTCGTCGGTCGGGACCGCCGTGGTGCTCATCCGGGCGGGGTCGGAGCCGACGTCGGGCTCGGTGAGCAGGAACGCCGAGAGGTGGTCCCGGGCCAGCCGGGGCAGCCACTCGCGCTTCTGCTCCTCCGAACCGAACAGCCGCAGCGGCTCGGGCAGGCCGATCGACTGGTGCGCCGAGAGCAGCGTCGAGATCGACGAGTGCCAGGTGCCGGCCAGGGCCAGTGCCCGGTTGTAGTGGACCTGGCTCAGCCCCAGGCCCCCGTACTCCTCGGGGATCTTCATCCCGAGGGCGCCGAGGTCCTTCAGCCCCCGGACGACGTCCTCGGGGATCCGGGCGTCCCGCTCGATCTGCCGCGGATCCACGCGCTCGGTGAGGAACACCCGGAGACGCTCCAGGAACACCTCCCCCCTCCCGGCCACGACCGGGTCGGGCTCCGGCTGCGGGTGGACCAGGTCCAGGCGGAGGTTCCCGAGGAACAGCTCCCGGCCGAACGACGGCTTGGTCCACGCGGCCTCACGGCTGGCCTCGGCGACCTGCTTCGACTGCTCGTACGTGGGGTTCGACGCCATGGGGCAGCATCGCGCCTCCCCCCACGACGGGCAACGGTCCCCGGCGTGAGCTCAGCCCGTGGGGCCGGCCGTCATCAGCTCGGCGCCGCCGAGGGGGCGCTCCCCTCCGTCGTCGCGGTGGTCGGCTCGGGAGCCGGGGCCTCCACCGCGTCCTCCCCCTGGGATGTGGTCCACCGGCCCGAGGGCGACCGGCTGTGGACCACGCTCGTGTGCCTCCACGGCGGCAGTCGGCTGATCGGCGACCTCGACGCCCACGACACCACGGCCGGGCACATCTGCCGGGGCAGCGGCGCGGTCGTCGCGGTCGACTACCGCCTGGCTCCCGAGCACCCGTTCCCCTGCTGTCGACGACGTGGTGACGGCGGCCCGCTGGGTCGCCGGCCTCCGTGACGAGCTCGGTGGGGACGGCCGTCCGGCGGTGGCCGGCGACAGCGCGGGCGGGAACTGGTCGAAGCCTCCTGCCGACGGGGTGAACAGCCGTGCGGAGTGACACACCATCCCCCTGTCCCCTCGCCCCTCCGGGTTCCTCCGGGTCAGCGCCCGAGCCGTGGGGGGCTGCTCAGGTCGAGCAAGCTGAGGGGCTCGGACGTCCCGACTGCGCGCTCACACTCGTGGACGTCGGTCGTCGACGGACGACGCGGCGAACGCCGCCAGGGCCTTCAGAGTCCGCCGACCTCGGGCCCCGGCTGCGTCCGCCTGGGCACTCAGTTCCCAGCATGCCTCGCAGATCGACCCGAACGACCGGTCCGGCGGGACGTCCACCCACGGGAGGTCGCTCGTCGCTGCCATGCCGACGGTACGGATGCACTCCAGCAACGGATCATCGCGCAGGGCAGCGACGGCCGCCGCGACCTCGGCTGCGGTCCTGCACGACCGCCGGAGCCGGGCAGGTCCGGCTCCCATCAGGACCGCCTCGTTGCAGCACGCGATGACCGTTCCGTCGTGCCGGATGACGGGCGATCCCAGCAGACCGCACGCACCCCAGTCCGCGAGAGTGCGACGAGGCAAGGACGGCAGAGCTGCGAATGCGGATTTTCCCCGGCCGGTCGACAGGGGCGGCACGAGACTCAACTCCACGTGCCCGGCCTCGGAGGTGCTTCTCAGGTGCTCGACGAGGAGCAGGGCGGGCTCTCGTGACGCCGGGAGATCGACGGTCTGCACGATCAATGAACGCCCCCCACCCATCACCCTCCTCCCCACGCGCCGGAGGGTCGCCGCATTCACGGCCGGCGCATGGAAGGCATCGGTGCTGAGGACCACGGCGGTCGCCAGCTCACAGACCTCGGACGCCCATCCCGGCTCACCCCCGACCGCCCAGACACCACTGGTGTAGAGGACGACCTGCAGGCCGCGCGCCGCGCACTCACGTACCGCATACGAGAGAGCCTGTCTCTCCATAAAGGGCTCCCCGCCGGAGATGCCGACGAGCTCGAGACCCGGGATCGAGAGCACGCCCCCGACCATCTCCCGGAACAGCGCACGATCCTCGATCCGGGGACTGTCGCGTCGCGAGTCGACCGAGCAGTGGGCGCAGCCCACGGGACATCGGTCGGTGAGGAAGAGGAGACACGACTTGCCGGGCTGGTCCCTGATCCTGTCGAGATCGGCCAACGTGAAGACCATCGCGCACACCTCCGAGCACACTGATCCCCGGCTCTCGCGACGCAGACTGCGCCGCGTCCTCGCCACCGCCTCCGGTCGCTCCCTCGCCCGTCACAGACTTCGTTCGGCCAGGTCCTCAGCAATGCGGCGTGCGGTGTGAACGTCCCCCTTGCGTTCGAACACCTGCACGGCGGCTGCCACCGCCTCGGCTGATCCGCTCGGATCGCCGGAGAGCGCCAGGACATCGGCCAGTCCCAACTGCGCCTGCCCCTGGAGCACCAGGGAGTCGGTCGCAGCGGCGAGGTCCAGGGCTTCACGGATCAGGGTCTCCGCGTCGTGGACCTGCCCGCGGCGTGCGCGCTCAGGCGCCGCGACCCGCCGCCAGAGGAGCTGGGACACGATGTCCTCGACCCCGGCCATCTCCCTGCTGCGTTCCACCAGGTCTCGCGCTTCGTCGGAACGGCCCTGCTCGTCCACAGCCTGCGCCAGCAGCGCAGCAGCAGTGGAAGCCCAGGACACCTCCCCCGCTCCGACGAGGGTCTCGTATGCCCAGCGCAGTTCCTGCTCGGCCGCGTGCGGGACCCCGGCGTCCAGTTCGATCGAGCCTGCCATCTGTGCCAACGGTCCAGCTATCCACACCGTGAGCGCGATCTCCTGCAGCAGGCTGCGCGCCTGCTCTATCCACTGCGTCGCCTCGGAGGCCTCCCCGCGCCCCCCTTCGTAGGCGGCCCGCATCAGCATCGTGGTGGCCCGGAGTTTGTGGTCGGTGCTCGCTCGTTCCAGGACCTGCAGCGCGCGTTCCAGTCCCTGCTCGCGCGTGGCCGGCCCAGCCCACATGCTGATCAGGAGCCAGCAGAGCGCATCGACCTCCGTACGGTGGTCGCCCGCGGCGGCGGCATGCTCCGCTGTCTTCTCCCACGAATGCTGCGCGCGAGCGAACTGCCCCTTCATCATGTGCACGAGTCCGAACAGCGACCAACCCCGGGCCAGACCGCCGTCATCCGCCAGGCGCTCGAACGTCGCGAGCGCGTGGTGCGCTTCGCGCTCGGCCTCCTCCGCCCAACTCTCCGGGTTGGTGAACAGGCGGACGTAGAGGTCGAGGATGCTGGCGTGCGCCAATCCCCTCGGATCCCCGGAGACACCCGCCAGATCCCGTGCCTGCACGGTCACGGCGAGCAGGCGCTCGAACTCGCCGACCTCCATCAGCGCTGCGGCCAGCGTCGGCAAGAGTTCGAGGCGCTGCAGGTCATCGCTCGACAGCAAAGCCTCCGCCCGGGACATCAGCGTGACGGCCGCCGGCATGTCCCCGCGGGTGAAGGCGTGCTTCCCCACCGACGTGAGCAGCGTCGCGGCACGTCGGCCCTGCTGCTTCACGCGCACGGTCACCAGACCCAGCTCGTGCCGTGCTCGGTAACTCTGCTCTAGGTGGAAGGCCATCATCTCGTCGCGTTCGGCAGAGGGCCTGTCGGTTCTCCGCCCGATCCATTCCGCCAGCCGCTCGTGCAGGTCCGCGCGGATCTCCTTGGGCATCTCCGCATAGGCGGTGTCCCTGATCAGGATGTGTTGGAACTCGAAGGCGTCCTCGCCCACGAGGTCCGAGTGCCCGGGATGGATCAGCTCCTTGCGGCTGAGTGACTGCAGGGAGCGGGCAACAGAGGCCCGCTGATCGGGTGGGGTGATCTCGACGAGAGCACCCCACCAGAACTGCCTGCCCATCACGGACGCACGCTCGACGACCCGGCGCTCCTCGGGTTCCAGACGATCGAGCCGTGCAGTGATGAGCGCGTGGATGGTCGGCGGGATGGCTGCTCTGGACAGGTCGCCGACCACGGTCCACCGGTCCTCCACGAGCCGCAGCAGGTCGTCGTCGACCAGCATCCGGAGGGTCTCCTCGACGAAGAGCGGATTGCCTTCGGCGAGCTCCTCGATCCGGGACTCGGCCTCCGAAGCCAGCTCGGCGCCCGCGACCAGGTTGTGGATCAGACGGGCGACGCCCGCGACTTGCAGCGGCTGCAGCTTCAGCAGGGTGGCGTTCGTACGCCCCTCCAACCATCCCGGTCGGACGTCCGCGAGTTCGGGACGCGCCAGGCACACGATCAGCACTCGACTGTCCACCAGCCACTCGAGCAGGTACTCCAGCAAGTCCAGCAGCGTCGTCTCGGCCCACTGGACGTCGTCGAACACGAGCACCACGGGTTTCGTGGCCGCCACCTGCTGGACCAGTCGTCGCAACGCCCAGAACGTCTCCTGGATGCTCGTCGGGGTGTCGCCGAGCACGAGCAGACCCTTCGTCCTCTCGGTCACGATCGCCGCGTCCGGAGCGGTGGCCAGGAGTAGGCCCAGCTTGCTGAGTGCGGTCGGCGAGTTGTCGGACACCGAGATGCCGGCGAGCTGCTGCAGGACCTCCACGATCGGGCGGAAGGTGATGCCCTCTCCGTAGGGCAGGCACCGGCCCTGGGCTACGTGCGCGCCGTCGGCGATCTGTGACAGGAACTCGGACACGAGGCGGGACTTCCCGACTCCGGCGCCGCCCATGACCGTCACCGCATGGCACGCCGAGGTCCGCACGACCCGCTCGAGGATCCCGTGGAGCTGACGGAGCTCCCCCTCCCTGGTGACCAGGGGTGAGTCCATCCGGCGGTTCCACCCGCTGATCGACGGGTGCAGCTCGAGGACCCTCCAGGCCCGGACCGGATTCGTCTTGCCCTTGAGGGACAGCGGCCCCACCGCTTCGGTGACGACTGCGTCGCGCACCAGGCGGAAGGTGGCGTCCGCGATGAGGATCTCCCCCGGCTCCGCCGCTTGCTCCAGCCGTGCGGCGACGTTGACCGCGTCACCGACGACCAGCGCCGGGTTGCCCGGGACGCTGGAACCGAGCACCTCGCCCGTGTTGAGCCCCGTGCGCGTCTGGAGCGTCACCCCCAGGCTGTTCTTCAGCTCTGCGTTGATGTGATCGAGAGCGGCACGCATCTCCACCGCCGCACGCACCGCCCGGAGAGCGTCGTCCTCGTGGGCCACCGGGAGGCCGAAGACCGCCATCACCGCATCGCCGATGTACTTTTCGATCGTCGCTGCGTGACGCTGCAGGACCCTCTTGAGTTCGGTGAAGTAGAGACTCATGACCCGGCGCAGCGACTCGGGGTCCAGCTGCTCGCCGATCACGGTCGAACCCGTCATGTCCGTGAAGAGGATCGTGACGATCTTCCGGACCTCGGCGGAGTCCTGCGGAGGCGGCCGGAGGGCAGCTCCGCAGATGGGGCACGAGCCATCGGCTTCGCTGCTCGGGGTGCCGCACCCGGGACAGACACGCACGTCACTCACCGGGTCGTGTCCGCCGGCCCGGAGCATCGGAGCGCCTCAGCACCCCAGGCGTGCCTGAGCACCCGAGAGATTATGCGCCGACCGGCGCGACGCGGGAACGGGTTTCCTTGACACACCAAGCCGGGCAGGCGCTACTGGACGAGGCCGGGACGAGGGCTGGGGAGGGGACATGACCCAACCACCGGGAGATGATGCGGAACTCGACCAGGCGCTCGATCGCCTCGCCGAACTGGTCCTGTCCGAGGAGGGCTTCGCCGAGCGTTTCGTGGACCGGCCGCAGGAGACCGTGGGCCAATACGGTCTCGCCGTCATACCGGACGAAGCGTTGACCCCACTCTCCAACGTGACTGCCCAGGAGCTCCGGATGCTCGCAGGGATACACCAGAGACAGCGCCCCGTCGTCGTTCGCACGAAGTACGGGTTCTTCTTCTGAACGAGCGGAGACCGAAGGCCCCAGCACGACTTCGTCCGTGGTGGTCGGGCAGTTGCCTCGTGCGCCTGAAGATCGACCTCGCCATGCCCGCACTGCGTGCTGCAGCCGACCGGTTCCTCGACCACCCGCACCCTGACGTCGCCTACCGCGAGTACCTGGTCACGTCCCACGCCGTCGCACGGGCCAGCCTCCCGCTGATGGAGGCGGCCCTGGCCGAAGCGCAGCGAACGGCTCACGACGATCCCGTCTGCGCACGGCTCCTGGACTATCTGCCTCGGCACATCCTGGAGGAGACCGATCACGACTCGTGGATCCTCGAGGACCTAGACCTGCTGGAGGTGGACCGCAGGAGCGTGACCGCCCGTCCTCCGTCGCACCGGGTCGCTGCGATGGTCGGCGCCCAGTACTACTGGATCCACCACTTCCACCCCGCGGCTCTCCTGGGCTACATGGCCGTTCTCGAAGGGGTCCCTCCTTCCCCGGTCGACGTAGATGACCTGATCCATCGCACGGGGTTCCACCCGAAGGCCTTCAGGACCCTCATGGAGCACGCGGTCGCCGACGAGCGCCACGGCGAGGAGGTGTTCGCCCTCATCGACGAGATGGAGCTCAACGCCGGTCTGTCGAGGCTCGTCGGCATGAGCGCGATGCACACCGTCGAAGCCATGGCTGCCGCGATCGACGAGGTCTTCGACCGGTCCGTCGCCCTGCCCCGCTGAGTTCGCCCGCGCCTCCGCACCGCCGTGCCGCGAACTGCTACTCGGTGCCGGACCTCGTGCTCGGGGTCCGCGGGCCCCTGCGGCTCGTCGGCCGAGGGCATCCCGGGGACGTCCAGTCCACCGGCGCGGTGCCCCTGATCCCTGATGGGCTGGTCGTCCGAGCCGGGCCCGGCGTGCACGTGCTCGCGCCCTGACCACGCACCACCGAGACCTGGAGCGCGCGTCCCCTGCGACTTGAGCGGGGTAACTGGCGGTCCTGGCGGAGGGCCACCACGACCACCCGGAGCACCCGGAGGACGGGCTGGCGACCCGCCCAGCCGGTCCGACTGCCCCTGGGCCGCCCCGAGTGACCTGCAGCCGGTCACGGCCCCGAGGGGCAGCGGCCCGTCGCCCGACATCCGATGACGGCTGCCCGCGGTCCGCACCACGGGGAGTCGTCGACGCCGGCGACCTCGACTCAGCCGGCGACCGCGGCGTCCTCCTGCCCGGACGACGTCCGCAGCGCGTCGGTGAGCAGCGCGACCAGCGCCTCGAGCTGCACGTCGGCCGACGAGGACACCTCCTCGTCGGAGCCGTCCAGCGCCCGGGCGGCGAGCCCCGCCTTGGTGTCGATCAGCTCGGCGATCCGCGCGTCGAGGGTCTGGGCGGCGATGATCCGCCACGCGGTGACCGGCTCGGTCTGGCCGATGCGGTGGCTGCGGTCGATCGCCTGCGTCTGCTCGGCGTCGGTCCACGACAGCTCGGCGAGCACGACGTTGGACGCCACCTGCAGGTTCAGCCCGACGCCCGCCGCGGTCAGCGAGCACACCGCGACGTGGACGTCGGGGTCGGTGACGAACGCGTCGACCTCGCGCTGCCGCGCCGCCGGCGTCTGGTCGCCCCGGATGGAGGAGAAACGCACGCCCTGCCGGGCGAAGGTCTCCTCGGCGGCGTCCATGACGTCGACGTGCTTGGCGAAGAAGACGACCTTGCCGGCGCTGCGGGCCAGCTGGGCGGCGTAGTCGGCGGCCAGCCCGGCCTTCGCCCGGCCGATCCGGCGCATCATGCCGAACACGTTCTCGCCGGTCGTGGTGGTGGCGTCCTTGAGCTCGGAGCGGGCCACCCGGCGCACCAGGTCGGCGTCGATCCCCTCGACGACGCCGGAGGTCCGCGCCGCCAGCGCGGTCTCGTACTGCCGCACCATCCGGCGGACCAGCTCCTGCTCGGCCGCCCGGATCGACCGGCCGGCCGCGCCGTCCAGCTCGACCGGGAGGTCGGCGATGCGGCGGGCGGGGATGTCGGCGGCGACGTCGACCTTGCGGCGGCGCACGATCCCCAGGTCGATCACGCACTGCCGGGCGGCGGCGGAGAAGCCGCGGTCCGCGGGTGTCAGGCCGGTGTCCTCGAGCGCGTCCATCAGCTCGCCGAGCGGCTTGGCGTCGTCGATCCAGCCGAGGAACTGCCAGATGGCCCGGAAGTCCTCGATGTCGTTGATCAGCGGGGTGCCGGTGAGGGCCATCAGCAGCGGCCGCACGGTGCGCGACCGGATCCGCTCGGACAGCGCGAGGACGTGCTGCGAGCGCTGCGAGGTCTTGTTCTTGATGAAGTGCGCCTCGTCGACGACCATCCCGCGGAAGCCGAAGTCGCCGAGCCAACCCACGTGGCGGTCGAGCACCTCGTAGTTGACGACGACGACGTCGGCGAAGCCGTCGACCGTCTCGCCGTCGCCCTGCACCACGGTGGCCGGGCGGTGCGGCGTCCAGCGGCCGGCCTCGCGCGCCCAGTTGGTCTTGACGACGTTCGGCACGACGACGAGCAGCGGGTAGGCGTCGGCCGCCTCTGCGGCGAGCAGCGCCTGCGCGGTCTTGCCCAGGCCGGGCTCGTCGGCGAGCAGGAACGTCCGGTGCCCGGCCGCGGCCGCGGCGACCAGCTGCCCCTGGTGCGGCATGAGCTCCAGCCCGGCGGGGGTGAAGCGGCTCGTCGGGAAGGGCAGGTCCATGCACGCCGGGGCACCGCCGCCGGCGCGCTCGAAGGAGGTCAGCAGCGGGCCGAGCAGCTCCCAGCCGGCCAGGCGGCGCGGGCGCGGGGCGCGTGGGGCGGCGGCGGAGAAGTCCGGCGCCAGGAACGGGTTGGCCAGCTGCCGGGAGATCACCGACTGCGGCACCGCGCGGCGCGGGGGCGCGGCGGGCACGTCCGGCTCCTCGGCCGGCGGGACCTCCTCGAGCGCCGGCTCGATGCCGGCCGCCTTCTGCATCTCCCGCACGAGCGACCGGGCCGCGTCGGAGACGACGGCGTCCTCGCCGAGCAGCGCCAGCAGCCCGGCGTCGCGGACGGCGGTCGTCGCGAGGATGGTCGCGACGCCGTCCAGGCGCTTGAGCTGCTCGGTCCGGCGGCCGTCGCTGAGGCCCCCGTCCGCGCGGACGCGGGCGCGCTCGTCGCGCAGCAGCAGCGCGACGGCCTGGAACCGCGCCCGCACGGCGGGCGTCACGCGCCCGCGCTGGGTGGCCGCCTCCACGTCCCGGACGGTGCGGGCGAGCACCGCGACGACGTCGTCGTCTCGGCGGCCCCGCCGCTGGTCGCGCGGGGCGCTGCGGCGAGCGCCTGACTGGCGCTGGCCTGGTCGAGCCAAGGATCCTCCTCTGCTGTGCCGGGCGCGGTCGCCGCGGCAGCACGGCGCACGGACCCGCGGCCGGAGCGGGGACGCTCCGGCCGGGACCGGTGCCCCGGGTCCGGCGGACGCCTCCGGGGTCGCCGGAGGCCACGATCGGCCGGCCGGGCGCCCCGCCGGCGGGATGCCGGGTGTGGGTCGGCCCGCTCCGGTCCCGGGGGCGGGGCCTCCATGGTGTCAACACCCGGGGAGCCGCGCTGTTCCCGGCCCCTCCCCCTGCGGGCCGGACGGCGCCGGTCGCGACCGAACCCCTGGCCCGACTGTGGCTCAGGTCACACCATGGCCGGATGACGCAGCCGTTCCCCGCGGTGCCCGGGTGGGCCGCCCGCGCGCTGTCCACGGTGTTCGACCCCTGCTGCAGCGAGAAGAGCATCTCCGTCGTCGACATGGGCCTGCTCCGGTCGGTGGACGTCCGCGACGGCCACGCCCGGGTCGAACTGCTGCTCACCTCCGGCTGGTGCCCGTTCGCCGCCCGGGTGGTCACCGACGTCGAGACGGCCATCCGCCGGCAGCCCGGCGTCGAGACCTGCGAGGTGGAGGTCGTCTGGGACGAGGCCTGGACGACCGACCGGCTCTCCCCCGCGGCCGCCCGCCGGCTGCGCTCCCTCCCCGACCCCGTCGCCGTCCCCGACCGCGACGCCTTCCTCTCCGCCCACCGCTCCCGGCCGCTCGGCCCCAGCACAGGAGGACGACCGTGATCGGCGACGCTTTCGTGTTCGACGGGGTCGCGCACCCGTTCAACTTCACGGCCAAGAACGCGTTCGGGTCACCGGGGCAGATGTTCGCCAACCACCTGTACGCCTTCCACACGACGCTGACCCCCGACGGGGAGCCGACGCTGTCGGCGGAGGAGTTCCTCCGGGAGTGGACGCCCGCCGACATCCGGCACATGGTCTACGAGCAGTCCGACACCGACATGCTGGCCGCGATGCCGCTGCCGCTCACCGACCTGTTCCGCGACGGGCTCTCCCCGTGGGAGACGTGCGCGGAGCTCGCCCAGCGGGACCCGGACCGGACGGTGTTCTGGGGATCGGTCAACCCGCTCGAGGGGCGCCGGGCGCTGGACCTGATGGAGCGCCAGGTCGGCGAGTTCGGCGCGCGGGCGTTCAAGTTCTACAACGTCCGCTACGACTACGGCTCCCCGTTCCCGTGGCGGATGGACGACCCGCGGGTCGCGTTCCCGGTGTTCGAGAAGGCCCAGGAGCTGGGCGTGAACCTGATCGGCGTGCACAAGGGCGTGCCGCTGGGGCCGCAGCCGGTCGAGGCGACCCAGACCTGGGACATGGACGGCGCGGCGGCCGCCTTCCCCGACATCAACTTCGTGATCTTCCACGTCGGGCTGCCGTTCATCGACGAGACCTGCTGGCAGCTGATCCGCTGGCCCAACCTGTACGCCTCGCTCGCGGCGACGATCAACCTGATCGTGCGGGCGCCGCGCGGATTCGCCGAGATCCTCGGCAAACTGCTGTTCTGGTGCGGCGAGGACAAGATCGTCTACGGCTCGGAGGCGCCGATCTGGCAGCCGCAGTGGGCGCTGCGCGCGTTCATGGACTTCTCGATCCCGCAGGACCTGTGCGAGGGCTACGGCTACCCGCAGCTCACCGACGTGGCCAAGCGGAAGATCCTCGGGGAGAACCTGCTCCGCCTGCACGGGTTCGACGTGGAGGAGACCAAGGCGCGGCTGGGCCGCCCGCCGGCGCACTGACACGGGTGCGCCACCGCCGACTCGTCGGCGGCCGCGCCGGCGGCGGCTCCGGGGTCCGGCGGCGGGGGCCTACCGCCGACGCACGCCGACGGCCCCGACGGCACCGCGGAGACCGACGCAGCCCACGCACCCGACGCACCCCACGCAGTCGATGCAGCCGACGCAGGCGACGCACGCGGCGCAGCCGACGTTGGCGAGGCCGGCGAGGACGCCGGCGCTGCCCACGACGCCGACGCTGAGGGCGACGGCGGCACTGCCGACCACCCCGGCCGAGGCGGCCACGCCCGTGCTCGTCCCGACCCCCGTGCTCGCGACGGTGGCCGCGCTGCCCACGACGCCGGCCGACGCGGCGGTCGCTGCGCTTCCGGCCACCGCGGCCGACGCGGCGGTCGCGGCGCTGCCGACCACGGCCCGGCTGCCGGTGGTCGCGACGTCGCCGTCCGGCTCCGCACCGGCCGACCGGTGGCCGTCCCCCGCCGCGGCGGTGGCTCGCAGAGGTGGGCGCTCCTGCGACATGGCGGTGCCTCCCGGGTCGGCTCGACCGTCGTGGGACCCGTCCACGGGACCCGTCCCCGGTCACCATCCCGGCCGACGCCCGGGGCACGGGCGTTCCGTGCGCTCGCCGGGCCGCCCGGTCGGCGGATCGCTGCTCAGCGCGACGGCGCGGGGACCGCACGCTGCGCGGCGCGGGCGATGCGGGACGGGCGCGGGTGCCAGACCTCGGCGTCCCTCGGGTCCCAGGCGCAGGCCGGGGTCGGCCCCGGGGGGCCGAGCAGCGTGGTGAGCCCCGGGAGCCCGGGCTCACGCGCGGACCACCCGGTCGATCCTGGCAGGAGGACGTCCTGGCGCGGCCGGGAGCGAGGCCGACGAGGGGTGACGCAGCGTGCGGGCCGTCCTGCTCCGGGTGAGGTCGCCGGGCGCGCGTCGTGGTCCACGCCGGCCCCTCGGCAACTGTCGGGCAGGAGGGTCGGCAGCTTCGGCGACAACTGGCGGGCGGACCCCTTGGCCCTCCCGGCGTGCCTGCTGATCCTCGTGCCTCCCCCACCACAGGAGGCCCCGGTGTACCGCTCCGCGCTCGTGTCGTCGTTGCTCACCACCGCCGTCCTGCTCGCCGGCTGCTCGGCCGGGCCGGCCGGATCGGCCGCTCCCGAGGCCGGCAGTCCCTCGAGCACCTCGGCCGAGCCCTCCACGCCCATCCCCTCGCCGCCGGCCGACCCGACCGGGGGCGGCACCGCCGGCGGCACGGAGAACGGCAGCACCGGCGACGAGGGCACCGGCGACGACAGCACCGGCGACGACAGCACCGGCGACGACAGCACCGGCGACGACGGCACCGGGGCCCCGGAGCCGAGCGACCCCGGGACCGGCGGCGAGGGCACGGGCAACGGGACCGAGGGCCTGCCCGGCTGGCCCGTCGAGTCGACCCCGGTGCACGGCGGCCGCTACTGGGCCGTCTACGTCGCCGTCGGCACCCCCGGCGACCCCGCGCTCCAGCAGGTGCTCGCCGACGTCCGGCAGCTCTGGCCGGGCGCCGGCCTCGCCGAGCTGGCGTGCGACGAGGGGGCGGCGGAGGCCCTCGGCCGTGACGGCGCCGAGCACGCCGTGGCCGTGTACTTCCCCACCGAGCAGCACGTCACCGAGTTCCGCAGGCGCTGGGAGACCCCGTTCGTCGGAGCCGCCCAGGTGACCACCCGCTGCGCCGACTGACGGCGTCGCGCGCAGGAGCCGGCCCGCGCACCTCGCCGGCTCCGTCCGCTCGCGCCGGAGGACGACCGCCGGACGCCGAACCGTTGGTGCCCCAACGGCCTACCCTGGCGGGGTGACCACGAGCCAGACGCCCCAGGCTCCCGCCGGGTCCGAGGAGCTGCTCGCCCTCGCCTCCGAGGACGTGCTGGCCCTCGACCGGCAGGTGTGCTTCGCGCTCTCGGTGGCCGCGCGCAACGTGGTCGCCGTCTACCGCCCCGTCCTGGAGCCGCTGGGCCTGACCCATCCGCAGTACCTGGTGATGCTCGCCCTGTGGCAGCACGGGTCGCTGTCGGTGAAGCGGCTGTCGGGGCTGCTGCAGCTCGACCCCGGCACCCTCTCCCCGCTGCTCAAGCGGCTCGAGGCGGCCGGCCTGCTGCGCCGCGAGCGCGATCCCGGGGACCAGCGCAACCTGGCGCTCGCGCTGACCGAGGAGGGGCTGGCGCTGCGCACGAAGGCCGAGGCCATCCCGGCGGGCATCGTCGAGCGGCTCGGGATGCCCGTCGAGGAGCTGATGAGCCTGCACGGGGCCCTCACCCGGGTGATCACGGCCTCGCAGGAGGCGCTGGCGGCCCGTGACCCCGCCTGACCCGCCTCCCCAGTGTCTGGTCCGACACATGGCCCCCCCATGCTTGGTGCCCCATGCGTTTCGGGGGACCATGGGGACGTGGCCGTCACCGAGCAGGAGCACACCACCGACATGACCGAGCTCAGCGCGGGATCCGGCGCCCCTGCCGACCCCGTCGTCCGCCCCGCACCGCACCGGTGGATCTGGTACGCCCTCGGCGGCGGGCTCCCCCGGCGCAACCGCGGCTGGGTCCTGTTCGACACGACGACGAGCACCTGGTGGGCGCGGCACGTCGTGCGCAGCCTCGTGCAGATGGCGGTGCCGATCGCCGTGGTGATGCTGGTCCTGCCGGCCGGCTGGGGGCTGCGCATCGCCGTGGCCGGCGGCGGCGTCGCCCTCGGGTTGGTCTACTCGCTGGCCTACATGGTGGAGGCGACCGAGAACCGCGTGGTCAAGGCCGGTTACCCGGTCGGCACCGCCGCCGCGCACCGCGAGGCCCGGTGGGAGGCGCGCGAGGAGCGTGACCGGCAGCGCCGGCGGGCGGCAGCCGCCAAGCGGGCCGCCCGGTACCGCGACCGCACGAGCCGCTAGGAGCCGGGCCGCCGGCGGCGTCGACCAGCGGCACCGGCCGCGGGCGGGTGCCGTGCGGCGCTGGTGCCCGCCCCCTCCACGGGAGCACACTGCCCTCCGTGGCCTCGGCACCGGCCACGACGGCCGCCAGTGCACGCCGCCGACTCCGGGAGGAGCCCCCGCGGCGCGGCCGCCCTCGCGCCCGTCGAGGGAACGCGCGGTGACCGGCCGGCACCGCGACCCCGCGACCGGGTCGCCCCTCCGCCACCGCCGGGAGGACGTCGCCCCGGCGCTCGCGGGCGCGGGCCGGACCACGCCCGGCACCCTCGCCCACCTGATCGCCGTCCACGGACGCCGGCCGACGGCGGCGGCGATGGTGCTCGTCGCGCTGACCCTCCCCCTGGCCGGGCTGGTGTTCCTGCTGCGCAGCGACTTCGAGGGGCTGTACTGGACCGGGGCGGCGCTGCACTTCTCCGTCTTCCTGACCGTCGGCGCCGTGGCGGCCAGCCTGTCGCTGGTCGCCGGGGAGGCGGCCCGCCGACGCGGGGACGCGCGCGTCCTGCTGCTCTCCCTGGCGTTCCTCGCGACCAGCGGCTTCATGGCGCTGCACGCCATCGGCACCCAGCACGTGCTCACCCACGACGCGATGCCCGGCTTCACCGTCGCCATCACGATCGGGCTGCTCGTCGCCGCCCCCTTCGCCGCGGCGTCGGCGCTGGTGGACGCGCGGCCCCCGACCGAGGCGTGGGTGGCGCGCCACCGGCAGGCGCTGCGGGGCGCCGTCCTCGCGACGATCGTCGTCTGGGGGCTGTGGTCGGTCGCCGAGTGGCCGCCGCTGCAGCAGGTGACCGCCGAGGGCGGGGAGCACGTCGCGCTCACGGTGGCCGCGGCGCTCGGCGCGCTGCTCTACCTGCTGGCCGCGGTCCGCCTCTGGTGGGTGAACCGGAGCCACTTCGGGCTGCTCCTGTTCAGCGTCGTGGCCTGCTACGGCCTGCTCGCCGAGGCCCTGGTGGGCGTGGCGCTGGCCGGCGAGCGCAAGTGGCACCCCGCCTGGTGGGTGTGGCACGGGCTCATCGTCATCGCCTACCTGCTGGTCTTCGCCGCCGCGCGGCGGGAGTGGCGCGACGAGCGCTTCCGCACCCTCTACCTGCCGACGACGCGCGAGCACCGCGGCGAGGTGTCCGTGCTGGTCGGCGACCTGGCCGGCTTCACCGCCTTCACCGCCCGGCGCGACGCCGCGGAGGTCGCGGCCATGCTGCGGGCCTACTACGAGCGGGCCGCGCCGCTGATCTACCGGCGGTTCGGCGGCGAGGTGGAGAAGTTCGCCGGCGACGGCGTGTTCGCGACCTTCAACCGCGCCGGGGACCAGCCCGACCACGCGCTGCGCGCGGTGGAGGCGGCCGCGGCGCTGCAGGCCGAGGTGGCGCGGATCCGCACCGAGCACCCCGACTGGCCGGGGCTGCGCATCGGCGTCGACAGCGGCCCGGTCGTGTTCAGCGAGATGGGCGGCAGCGGCTACCTGGTCTACCCCGCCGTCGGTGACACCGTGAACGTCGCGGCCCGGCTGCAGCAGCACGCCCCGGTCGGCGGCGTCCTGGTCGGCACCGGGACGCACGACCAGCTGCCGGCCGCGGTCGACCTCCTGCCGGTGACCGGCCTGCGGCTCAAGGGCAGGGACGCGGCGGTCGACGCCTACCTCGTGCAGCTCCCCCTGCGGACCTCCTCCGTCCCGGCACCCCGGTCCGGGGGCAGGCGCGGCACCCCCTCGGCCCGGTCCGCGCGATGACCCCGCGGCGCAGCAGGTCGACGAGAGGGGACGGACGATGCCGCTCTACCTGACCAGGTTCAGCTACACGCCGGAGACCTGGGCCCGGCTGATCGAGAACCCCGAGGACCGGCGGGAGGCCGCCCGCTCCTACGTCGAGTCGGTCGGGGGTCGGCTGCACGGGTTCTGGTACGCCTTCGGACCCTCCGACGGCTACACGCTGTGGGAGGCCCCGGACAACGTCTCGATGGCCGCCGTCGTCGTGGCCCTCGGCGCGGGGGGCGCGCTGCGCCCGCTCGAGACGACGGTGCTGCTCACCGTCGAGGAGACCCTCGACGCCCTCTCCGCCGGGCCGGTCAGGTGGGCTACCGACCACCGGGCGTCCGGCCCGGGCCCTGACGCCGGCGCACGGCGTGATCGGAACCGGTGCACATCCCGCCGGAACCCTGGCACGGTGCCTCCTGCGGCGTGAGCAGTCGCGCCGGGAGGGAGCCGGCATGCGCACGAGGGAGGTCGCGCCCCGGGCGGCGCGCGCACTGACGACGGTCCTCGGTGCCGACGGGCTCCCCGTCCGGCTGCGGGCCTGGGACGGCAGCGAGACCGGCCCCACCGACGCACCGGTGGTGGTCCTCCGCTCGCGGCGGGCGTTCCGCCGGGTCCTGTGGTCGCCGGGCCAGCTGGGCCTGGCCCGCGCCTACGTCGCCGGCGACGTCGACGTCCCCGGCGACGTGTTCGCCACCCTCACCGCCCTGGGCGCGCTCACGACGTGGGGGCAGGGGGAACCGGCCCCGCCGTTGCGCCCCTCCGCGCGCTGGGCGCTGCTGCGCACCGCCGCCCGGCTGGGCGCCGTCGGCCCGCCGCCGCCCCCGCCGGCGGAGGAGGCCCGCGTCGGCCGGGCCGGGCCCCGGCACTCCCGCGGGCGGGACGCCGCCGCGATCGCCCACCACTACGACGTCGGCAACGACTTCTACGCCCTGGTCCTCGGGCCCACGCTGGTCTACTCGTGCGCGGTCTGGACCGACGAGTGCACCGGCCTCGACGCGGCCCAGGAGACCAAGCTCGACCTGGTCTGCCGCAAGCTCGGGCTGCGGCCCGGCATGCGCCTGCTCGACGTGGGCTGCGGGTGGGGCAGCCTGGCGCTGCACGCCGCCGGGCGGTGCGGCGCCGACGTCGTCGGGGTCACGCTGTCCGCCGAGCAGGCCGCGCTGGCGCGCGAGCGGGTCGCGGAGGCGGGCCTGGCCGGCCGGGTCGACGTCCGGGTGCAGGACTACCGCGAGGTCGCCGACGGGCCCTTCGACGCGATCGCCTCGATCGGGATGGCCGAGCACGTCGGCCGGCAGCAGATGCCGTCGTACGCCGCGCACCTGCGCGACCTGCTGCGCCCCGGCGGCCGGCTGCTCAACCACCAGATCGCCTGGCGCGACGGGGGCTGGCGGCCGGACCCGGACTCCTTCATCGCCCGCTACGTCTTCCCCGACGGGGAGCTGCTGGGCCTGGCGGAGACCGTCGGCGCGCTCGAGGACGCCGGCCTGGAGGTGCTCGACGTCGAGGCGCTGCGCCGGCACTACGCGCTCACCCTGCGCGCCTGGGTGGCCCGGCTGGAGGAGCACTGGGACGAGGCCGTCGCGGCCGCCGGCGAGGGCCGTGCCCGGGTGTGGCGGCTGTACATGGCGGCGTGCGCGCTGGCGTTCGAGGCGGGCACCATGGGCGTGGACCAGGTGCTGGTCCAGCGGCCCGGCGGCGCGCCGCCCCCGCTGCGGCGCACCGCGTGGGTGTGAGCGTCAGGCCACGTCCTGCGCGGGTGCGCCGGGCCCCGGCTCGGCGAGGATCCAGCTGGTGCGCCCGTGCAGCGGCGGGGTCTTGGTGCCGTCGGTGAACCAGACGACGACGCCGCCGTGCGCCCGGCAGCGCGAGCGCACCACCCGCACCCGGCTCCCGCGGGCGGTCTTGACCGGCCGGACCAGCGGGAGGCCGAAGTCGGTGCCGATGACGTCGCCGGTGAGGACCGGCTCCCCGGCGGACAGGTGGGACGTCGGGACGGTGGTCATCAGTGCCTCCGGGTCGTGCGTTCGAACGTGTGTTCGATGGTGCACCCGAGGGGTGGCGTCGCGCCACCGGGTCCTCAGTCGGGCCGGATCCCGTTCCGCGTGACCCGGATCGTCGACGCGCTGCGGGTCCGCCGGGTGGGCACGACCTCGCCGAGCTCGGCCAGCCGCTCGACCGCGGCGTCCTTGTCGACCTGCGTGCGCAGCCCGCCGCCGGACCACTCGCAGTGCAGGTCCCCGGCCGGCCCGGACCGCCCCCGCAGCCGCTCGCGGGCGAACTCCTTGTGACGCCGGGCCTCGTTCTCCGCCGCCCGCCAGGCGTCGTAGTCGTGGACGGCCTCGACGTAGTCGGCGTCGGTGACCGTCAGCCGGGACTGGCGGGAGACGTCACCCTCGGTCGCGGGGTCCACCGGCGGGCCCCAGCACAGGTCGAGGAACGGGCACCAGTCGCACATCCCGTCCACGCCGGGCCCGAACCCGTCGCGCGGGACGGCGTCGACGCCGTCCTCCTCCACGGTGGCGTAGACGTCGGTCAGCCACATGAGCGCCTCGGCGGTCAGCGCCGGGTCGTGGTCGGCCTCGAACACGACGTCCTCGCCGGAGTCGCGGGACAGGTACCGCAGGCGCAGCCCGTCGACGTCCTGCCCGTCGCCCGCCGGCAGCCTCCGGTCGGCGGTCTGCCCGGTGCGCAGCAGCCACGCGTAGAGGGCCACCTGGAACCAGTGCCGGACCGGCACCCCGCGGGTCAGGACCCGCTCGAAGCCGAACCGCGACGTCGTCTTGAGGTCCTCCACCACCGGCTCGTGCCACCAGTCGCAGCGGCCCTTGACCTGCTCGCCCCGCAGGCCCACCTCGGTCAGCCCGCCGTACTGGCGGCGCAGCGCCCGCAGCACCCCGCGGTGCAGCTCGGTGCCGATGAACGCCTGCAGCCCCGCACGGGCGTTGGTCGGGCGGCGGCGGGCGATCCGGTAGGCCGCCCGGCGGCGGCACTCGCCGACCTCCGAGGCGCCGATCATCCGCTGGCGCGAGCGGGCCCGGCGGCTGTCGAGGTCCCGGACCGCCGCGGCCAGGCTGGGCGCGGCCCGCCGCTCGGCGGTGCTGGGACGCGCGGGCAGGACGGCGGTCACCGTCCGGCCCTCGGGTGGAGGCGGCGGAGCGGGGCCTGGTGGACCGGCCCCGCCCCGTCCCGCGGCTCAGGCGACGTCCGCACGACCGTCGTCGCCGTCCCGGCGCTCGGCGATCACCGCGCGCACCAGCGCGGTGAGCCGCTTGGTCGCCACGTGCTCGACCGACCGGCCGAACCGGGCGCCGATCTGCTCGTCGGTCACGCCCAGGCTCTCCAGGCTGGCGAGCACGCCCCGGCGCGCCGCGGTGTTCCGCCGCTCCCGCGGGTCATCGGGGGTGGGCGAGGACTCCAGCAGCGGGTTCGCCGGCGCGGCGTCCTCGGCGTCGGGCCGGGGCGCCGAGACGGCGGCCTGCGCGGCCGCCGCCGCGGCCTGGGCGGCCTGCAGCACCGAGGCCGGCGTCTGCGGGACCGACGGGTCGCCGGCCGCGACCCGGCGCCGCCCGGCGGGGTGGGTCGTCATCGACGACTCGACCAGCTGCTCGTGCCGGGCGCGGATCAGCTCCGCGACCGTGTACGAGCCGCCGGGGGTGGGGACGTCGGCCTGCAGCAGGCCGTTGCGGTTGGCCACGGTCCAGACCTCGCGCAGCTCGTCGTCGTCGCGGGCGTCGTCGATCCGCGCGACCAGGTCGGCGGCGTCCGGCTCGCCGCGGCCGCCGGCCCGGGCGGCCGGGCGGGCCTGCTGCGCCTCCTCGGTGCGCTCGTGCTCGAGCAGCCCGCCGCCGTGGAAGGAGACGAGGTCGCGCACGTGCGCGGTGCCCGGGTCGCACTTGAGCGCGTCGAACACCAGCCACTCCAGCAGCCGGCCGGTCGCCTTCGGGTCGGTGATCTCGCGCGCCGGGTCGTCGTTGGGCTTGATGCCCACGTGCACGCTGCGCGCGCCGACGATCAGCGGCCGGCGGCCGCGGCGCAGCCGCATCCACACGCTCGCCGCGTACGGGAACTCCCGGTGGGTCTGCACCGACCAGGTCTTCTGCCCCTCGATGGGGCGGCCGTTGGAGTCGACCTCGGTGACCTCCTTGCCGCGGGCGGTCACGACGACGATCCCGGGGAAGGTGAGCAGCTCGGTCTGCAGCTTGCGCCAGCGGGCGCCGGCGTCGTTCCACAGGTTCTGGCTGATGGTGACCTCGGCGTTGGGGTCGCGCTTGAGCAGCTCGCGGTTGCGGGCGGACTTCGCGGCCCGCTCGCTGGCCCAGTCCTTCAGGCCGTCCCAGATCGCCGAGCCGGTGTCGATGCCGAGCACGACCGGCGGCTCACCGGCGTCGGAGGCGCGGCGGGCCTCGGCCTTGACCGCCTGGACGGCGGCCAGCACCGCGGCGTAGGAGCCGTCGTGCTCGATGAGCTGGTACCTGGCGCCAGGGATCGCGCCGTACTCGTCACCGGCGCCCTCGTTGAGGTCGATCCAGTAGAGCGCGCCGATCCGGTCGCTGCTGCTGAACTGGGCCAGCGCCCAGCTCTTTCCTGCCTTCTCCTCGCCCTCGAGGAGGATGCACGGCCACGGCACGCGGCCGGTGGGCTTGCGGGTCTTGAGGCCAGGGACGGCCATGTCGGACTCCTTGGATGACACGGGGAAGATGTCGAGCCCGAATCTAGGGAGGGGTACCGACAGAACGGCGTGTCGACTTGACACCCCGCCCCGACCGATCGCATCAGTCCTGGTCGGACCCGTCGTCGGAGGACACGCGGCCGCGCAGCCGGTGGGCGAGGGCGGTGTGCCGGCGCCCGGAGCCGGCGGCCCGCACGGCCTGGGCCAGCGCCCGGGGCGAGCCGACGAGCACGACGAGCCGCTTGGCCCGGGTGACCGCGGTGTAGAGCAGGTTGCGCTGCAGCATCATCCAGGCGCTGGTGGTCAGCGGGACGACGACGCACGGGTACTCGCTGCCCTGCGAGCGGTGCACGGTGACCGCGTAGGCGTGCACCAGCTCGTCGAGCTCGGCGAAGTCGTAGTCGATCGCCTCGTCCTCGTCGGTGACGACGGTGACCTTCTGGTCCACCGGGTCGATCGCGGTGACGACGCCCTGGGTGCCGTTGAAGACGCCGTTGCGGCCCTTGTCGTAGTCGTTGCGGATCTGGGTGACCTTGTCCCCGACGCGGAACACCCGCCCGCCGAACCGCTTCTCCGCGCGGTCGGGCCGGGCCGGGGTGAGCGCCTCCTGCAGCAGCTCGTTGAGCCCGGCGGCGCCGGCCGGCCCGCGGTGCACCGGGGTGAGCACCTGGACGTCGCGGCGCGGGTCGAGGCCGAACCGGGCCGGGATCCGCCGGGTGACGACGTCCACGGTGAGCCGGGCGGCCTCCTCGGCGTCGTCGGTGGGGAACAGGAAGAAGTCGTCGAGGCCCTGTACCTGCGGCGGGGTGCCGGCGTTGATCCGGTGGGCGTTGGTCACCACCCCCGACCGGCTGGCCTGCCGGAAGACCTGCGTCAGGCGCACGTGCGGCACCGGGGTGCCCTCGGCGAGCAGGTCGCGCAGCACCTCGCCGGCCCCGACCGACGGCAGCTGGTCGACGTCGCCGACCAGGAGCAGGTGCGCCCCCGGCGGGACCGCCCGCACCAGCTTGTTGGCCAGCAGCAGGTCCAGCATCGAGGACTCGTCGACGACGACCAGGTCGGCGTCCAGCGGCCGGTCCCGGTCGTAGGCGGCGTCGCCGCCGGGCCGCAGCTCCAGGAGCCGGTGCACGGTGACCGCCTCGACCCCGGTCAGCTCGGTGAGCCGCTTCGCCGCCCGGCCGGTCGGCGCCGCGAGCACGATCCGCGCACCCTTGGCCTTCGCGAGGGTGACGATCGAGCGCACCGTGAAGCTCTTGCCGCAGCCGGGCCCGCCGGTGAGGACGGCGAGCCGCTCGGTCAGGGCCAGCCGGACGGCGTCCCGCTGGCCGGGCGCCAGCTCGACGCCGGTGCGCCGGTGCAGCCAGGCGAGCGCGGCGTCCCAGTCGACGGTGGCGAAGGCCGGCATGCGGTCCTCGGCGGCGGTGGCCAGCCTCCGCAGCCCGGCGGCGAGGGAGACCTCGGCGCGGTGGAAGGGGACGAGGTAGTGGGCCACGGTGGGCGGGGCGCCGTGCGCGCCGGGCAGCTCGTCGCGGATCAGCCCCTGGTCGGCGACCAGCAGGGCCAGGCAGTGGCGCACCAGGTCGGCGGGGACCTGGAGCATCTCGATCGCGCGAGCCGTCAGCTCCGGCTCGGGGAGGAAGCAGTGGCCCTGCCCGGTGGCCTCGGAGAGCACGAACTGCAGGCCGGCCTCCACCCGCTGGGTGCTGTCGTGCGGGATGCCGACCGCGGCGGCGATGGTGTCGGCGGTCTTGAAGCCGATGCCCCAGACCTCGGCGGCCAGGCGGTAGGGCTCGCTGCGGACGACGCCGATCGCGGCGCCGCCGTACTGCTTGTAGATGCGCACGGCGAGCGAGGTGGAGACCCCGACGCCCTGCAGGAAGACCATCACCTCCTTGATGGCCCGCTGCTCCTCCCAGGCCTCGGTGATCAGCCGGGTGCGCTTGGGGCCGAGCTTGGGCACCTCGGCCAGCCGGGCCGGCTGCTCCTCGATCACCCGCAGCGCGTCGGCCCCGAAGTGGTCGACGATCTGCGCGGCCAGCCGCGGGCCGATCCCCTTGACCAGCCCGGAGCCGAGGTAGCGCCGGATGCCCTGCACCGTGGCCGGCAGCACGGTCGTGTAGTCCTCGACCTGGAACTGGCGGCCGTACTGTGGGTGCGCGCCCCACCGGCCGCGCAGCTGCAGCGTCTCCCCCGGCTGGGCGCCGAGCAGGGAGCCCACCACGGTGACCAGGTCCCCGCCGCGCCCGGTGTCGACCCGGGCCACGGTGTAGCCGGTCTGGGCGTTCGCGAACGTGATCCGCTCCAGCGTCGCCTCCAGGACCGCCCCCGTCCGCGCCTCCGCCACCTGCCGTCCTCTCGCTGCTCCGCCGTCCTCCCCTCGATCGTCACACCGCCCGATGACGAAATCCGCGGAGCGCACGGAATTGTCGGACGGTCCTCGTAACCTCCGGACGCTCACCTGAGCGATGCACTGACAACACGGAGGACCGGATCATGGCCGGCGACACTGTCATCACCGTCATCGGCAACCTGACCAGCGACCCCGAGCTGCGTTTCACGCCCTCGGGAGCGGCGGTTGCCGACTTCACCATCGCCTCGACCCCGCGCACCCTGGACCGCCAGACCCAGGAGTGGAAGGACGGCGACGCGCTCTTCCTGCGCTGCAGCTGCTGGCGCCAGATGGCCGAGAACGTCGCGGGGTCGCTGACCCGCGGCTCGCGCGTCATGGCGCAGGGGCGCCTCAAGCAGCGGTCCTTCGAGACCAAGGAGGGCGAGAAGCGCACCGTCATCGAGCTCGAGGTCGACGAGATCGGCCCGTCCCTGCGGTACGCGACGGCGACCGTCGCCAAGGTCGCCCGCTCCGGGGACGGTCCCGGCGGGGGCTCCGGTGGCGGACAGGGGTCCCGCGACAGCCGCAACGGTGCCGGCCGGGGCAGCTCGCCCGATCCCTGGGCCGCGGCCCCGGTCGGCGGCTTCGCCGAGGAGGAGCCGCCCTTCTGACCGGGACCGGCCAGCCCGACGGTCGCTGACCGCGGGGCGGCACCGTCCCGGCGCCTGGCTCGTCCGGGCCCGCTGTCCCGAGCGCGGGCCCGGGCGGGCTCCACCGGCTGCGTGCGGCTGTGATCCCGTCGCGACGCCGCCCGACACGGCCCGCGCGGGGACCCGGTGCGCCGGGCACCGCCTAGCCTCGGACCCGTGGCGTTCACCGTTCCCGACGCCCACCTCCTCGCCCTGGCCGCCCACGAGGGACAGACCGACGAGCACGGCCGGGACCTCTACCTGGCGCGGCTGCGGCCGATCGCCGAGTCGCTGCGGCCGCACGGCCCGGAGGCGGAGATGGCCGGTGTGCTGCAGGACGTCACCCGCACCACCGGCAACCATCCCGATCCCGCCCGCCGCTACGACTCGGCCCGGCTGCTCGCTTTGGGCGTCCCGGCGGTCGTCGTCGAGGCGATCGACGCCGTGACGCCGCGGCCGGGCGAGCCGTACATCGCCGGCCTCATCCGGCGGTGCGCGGCACACCCGCTCGGTCGCCTGGTCAAGCTGGCCGAGAACCAGTACCTGCTCGCGGCCGCCGCTCAGCAGGCCGCCTCCGACCCAGCCCGGGCGCGCAGCCTGCGCGAGGGCCGGTACCGCCCCGCCCGGCGGATCCTGCTCGCCGCCGAGGCCGCAGACCCCGTCCACGGCCGGCGCGTCCTCGTCTGAGGACACCGGCAGCAGTTTCGTCAGGACGCAACCCGGGCCGTGTCGCCGCGGCGAGAGTGGCGGCAGTCGGAATGTGTCCGGGCGAAACGTGTCGGGGGATGCAGCAGGGCCCCGCACCGGATGGTGAGGGGCCCTGCTGAATGGTTGTCCGGCGGCGTCCTACTCTCCCACCCCGTCTCCGGGGCAGTACCATCGGCGCTGAGAGGCTTAGCTTCCGGGTTCGGAATGGATACCGGGCGTTTCCCTCTCGCCATGGCCGCCGT
>NZ_JBJGZH010000012.1:0-135854 GCF_054050415.1 Geodermatophilus sp. SYSU D01180
CCCCCCCCCCCCCCCCCCCCCCCCCCCCCCCCCCCCCCCCCCCCCCCCCCCCCCCCCCCCCCCCCCCCCCCCCCCCCCCCCCCCCCCCCCCCCCCGGGCGCCGGGCTGCCGAGGTGAGCCGGGGACGGCGCTCGGCGAGGATGACTCGGTGCACGCCGAGACCGTCCTCCTGCTCGTCCTGGCCGCGGTCGCGGTGATCGTGGCGGCCCGCTGGCTCGCCGGGCGCACCGGCATCCCGGCGGCCGCGCTGCTCACCGTGACCGGGCTGGTGTACGCCCTGCTGCCCGGCCCGAACCTCACGCTCGACCCCGAGATCGTCCTCACCGTCCTGCTGCCGCCGCTGCTCTACAGCGCCGCGCTGGACTCCTCGCTGATCGCGATCCGCGCCAACATGCGGACCGTCGTCGGCCTGTCGGTGCTGCTGGTGCTGGTCACCGCGCTGGTCATCGGCGCCGGGTTCGCGCTGTGGGTCCCCGGGGCGACGCTCGCCGCGGGCATCGCCCTGGGCGCCGCCGTCGCCCCGCCGGACCCGGTGGCCGCGCTCGCCGTCGGCCGCCGGGTCGGGCTGCCGCCCCGGCTGGTCACGCTCATCCAGGGCGAGGGGCTGCTCAACGACGCGACCGCGCTGACCCTGCTCAGCGTCGCCATCGCGGCCGCGGTCGGCGACGGCTTCTCCACCTGGTCGGCGCTGGGCCAGTTCGCGCTCTCCGCCGCCGGGGGCGTCGCCGCCGGGCTGGTCGTCGCCTACGGCGTCCGGCCGCTGCGCCGGCTGCGCCGCGACCCGCTGTCGTCCAACGCGGTCTCGCTGGCGACGCCGTTCGTCGCCTACCTGCTGGCCGAGTCGGTGCACGTGTCCGGCGTGCTGGCCGTCGTCGTCGCCGGGCTGGTCATCGCGCACAACGCGCCGTACTGGCAGTCGGGCGCCACCCGGCTGCAGACCGACGCGGTGTGGAAGCTGGTGGACTTCCTGCTCGAGGGCGCCGTCTTCCTGCTCATCGGCCAGCAGCTGCCCGCCGTCATCCGCGGCCTGAACCAGTACGCGCCCTCGACCGTCGTCGTCGCCTCGCTGATCACCGTGGGCGCGGTGCTGCTGGTCCGGCCGCTGTGGCTGTGGCTCACCGAGCACGCGCCGCAGGCGCTGCACATGCGGCTCAGCGACGCTCCCGCCGCCGACGAGGACGACGACCCGTCCACCCCGCCGCGGCAGCTGTCCGGCCGGGAGATCGCCGTGCTGAGCTGGGCCGGCACCCGCGGCGTCATCAGCCTGGCCGCCGTCTTCACCATCCCGCTGACCACCGACGCCGGCGACCCGTTCCCCGACCGCGACCTGCTGCTGTTCTGCGCCTTCCTCGCCGTGCTGGTCACCCTCGTCGGGCAGGGCGCGACCTTCGCGCCGCTGGTGCGCCGGCTGCGCCTGCGGGCCGACGCCGCCGACGCCGCCCGGCTGCGCAACCAGGCGCGCGTCGCCGCGGTCGACGCGGGGCTCGCCCGGCTCGACGAGCTGCAGGCCGAGCGGCACGACCACGTCGACGACGCCGCGATCGAGTCGATCCGCGCCGCGCTGCGCACCCGGCGGACCCGCTACGAGCGGCGGCTGGAGGTCCTCGTGGACGCCGAGGGCGAGGTGCCGATGTCGCCGGAGTACGAGGCGGCGCTGCGCGTGCGCCGGGCGGTCATCGACGCCGAGCGCGAGGAGCTGCTGCGCTGGCGGGACCTCGGCCGGCTGCCCGACGAGGGGCTGCGCACGCTGGAGCGGGAGCTGGACCACCAGGAGCACCTGCTCCCGTCCCGCCCCGCCTGAGCGTCAGGGCCGGCCGGCGCGGGGGACGTCGACCCGGGCGACCTCGACCCGGCCGGCGCGCGGGCCGCCCTCGGCCCAGGTGGGCGCGGTGCAGACGAACAGCGTCCGCCCGTCGTCCCCGCCGAGCGTGCAGGCGTAGGACAGCGAGCCCGACCCGACGGGCACCCGGCCGGTCACCTCGCCGCCCTCGCGCACGCGCAGCACCTCGGCGGTGCGGGCGGTGGCGAACCAGACGTGCCCCTCGACGTCGAGGCAGATGCCGTCGGGCGCCAGGCCGGGCGTCTCCGCGAACACCCGGCGGCCGGACAGCGAGCCGTCCTCGGCGACGTCGAAGGCGGTGAGCCGGGCGCCGTAGGTCTCGGCGACCACCAGCGTCCGGCCGTCGCCGGTGAGCGCCATGCCGTTGGGGAAGCGCAGGTCGTCCGCGACCACGGACGCGGTGCCGTCGGGGTCCACCCGCACCAGCCCGGTCGGCTCCACCGGCGCGCCCCCGACCAGGTCGAACCCGAAGCTGCTGACGTAGGCCCGGCCGGCCGCGTCGACGACCAGGTCGTTGGCGCGGGAGCGGGTCAGGCCGGTGAGGTCGGCGCGCACGACCGGCCGCCCGCCGGCGACCTCCAGCAGCGCCCGCCGGGTCATCGCGACGACGAGCAGCGTCCCCTCCGGCGTCCAGCCCAGCCCGGACGGCGCGTCGTCCAGGTCGAGGACCGTCGTCAGGACGCCGTCCGGGGTGAGCGTGCGCACCCGCCGGTCGTGGAAGTCGGAGAACCACAGCCGGTCGTCGTGCCAGCGCGGGCCCTCGGGGAAGCCGAGGTCACGGGCCAGCGTCGTCGTCGCGTCCACGGCGGGCAGCGTAGGAGTGCGGCGCCCCGGCTCAGGGGCGGTACCGGGTCTGGCCGTGCGGCCCGCCGAACAGCAGCACCTTGTCCGGCGGGACCCGGTAGACCCGCGCGCCGCCCTCGGTGACCCCGCCGGAGGAGCTCAGCTCGACGAACTCGTCCCCGCGCACCGCGAAGTGCCAGTCCTCGCCGTACTTGGCGTACCAGGCGTCGGCCAGCACCTGCAGCTCCCCGGGGTCGGTGACCCGCACCGCGACGCCCTCGACGACGACGTCGCGCCCGCTGTCCCAGCCCTGCGCGCCGGTGCTGCCCGTGGTCACGGCCACGTGCGGGTTGCCGTCGAGGTTGCGCGCCTTCTGCTCGTCGGCGCCGGTGCAGAAGGCGAACGCGCCGTCGTGCCACACGCCGACGAGCGGGACGGCGTGCGGCCGGCCGTCCGCGCGGACGGTGGTGATCCAGTAGAGCTGGGCGTCGGTGAGCAGCCGCTCGACGTCGGCCCAGGGCGGCGCGGTCGCCGTGGCGTCGCCGTAGCGGGGGTCGATCTGTCCGGTGGTCATGCCTGTGGGACCGCCGCGGGGCCGGCGGCTCATCGCCGCCGGTCAGCCCCCGCCGGCCCCGGTGCAGGCGAAGAGGAACGCGGGCGGCACGTTCCACGGCGTCACCCGCGTCCGGACGTCGGCGAACCGGCGGCGCAGCTCGCCGAGCACCAGCGGCGAGTACTGGATGACGACCGCGGTGCCGCCCGGGCGCAGCGCCCGGGGCAGCTGGTCGAGCAGCCGGCGGCGCAGGCCCGCCTCGAGCGAGGTGAACGGCAGCATCGAGACGACGACGTCGGCGCGCTCCCCGTCGAGGAGGCCGTCGAGGTCCTCCGCGGAGCCGCACACGACCTGCAGCCGGGGGTCGTCGAGGCGCTCGGCGAGCCGGCGGGCCAGCTGCGGGTCGATCTCCAGCGCGACCAGCCGGGCGTCCGCGCCGAGCCGGGCGAGGATCTCCCGGGTGGCCACCCCGGTGCCGGCCCCGAGCTCGACGACCAGGCGGGCGGCCGGGACGTCGGCGAGGTCGAGCATGGCGCGGACCGCCGTCCGGGACGTCGGGAGCACCGCCCCCACCTGACGCGGGTTGGTGACGAAGGCGCGCAGCAGCCGCACGCCGTCGCCGAGGGTCTGCGGCACGGGTCCCCCCTCCGCCGCCCCGGGCGGCGCGGCTGACCGGACCCTGTCACGGATCGCGGCGCCGGACGAGCGCTCAGCCGGCCCGGTGGGCGTCGAGCCAGGCGACGACGTCGTCGAGGACCTGCTCCTTCTCCGGCTCGTTGTGCGGCTCGTGGAACAGCCCGTCGTAGACGCGGTGGGTGAGGTCGGGCGAGCCCGCGTGCTCGCGGACCACCTCGCTGGCCGCCGGAGCCACCAGCCGGTCGGCGGTGCCGTGGACGACCAGCAGCGGCAGGCGCAGCCCGCGCAGCCGGCCGGGCATCGCGGCGGCGGTCTGCACGAGCGCGGCGCCGGTGCGGGCGACCATCCTGCCGTTGTGGTTGAGCGGGTCGGACCGGTAGGCGGCCACCACCTCGGGGTCGCGGCTGACCGCCTCGACGTCGAGGGTGAGCACCCCGAGGCCGGGCGCCAGCCGGGCCAGCAGCGGCGCCACCGCCCGCTGCACCGGGGTGGCGGCGCTGGTGTCGAGCGCGGGCGCCGAGACGACCGCGCCGACGATGCGCGCGTCCGGCTCGCCGGTCAGGTACTGCAGCGTGATGAGGCCGCCGAGGCTGTGGCCGTAGACGAACACCGGGACGCCGGGGTGCCGGTCGGCGGCGGCGCGGACGGTCTGCGCCACACCCTCGACGGTGCCCGCCATGCTCCCGATGTCGCCCCGCCGGCCGGGCGACCGGCCGTGGCCGGGGTGGTCGGGCGCGTAGGAGGCGTAGCCGCCGTGGCCGAGCCGCTCGGCCACGTGCGCGTACCGGCCGCCGTGCTCGTGCACGCCGTGCACGAACACGACGACGCCGGCCGGGTCGGGGACGCTCCAGCCCTGCCAGAACTGCCCCGAGGGCAGCGTGCCCTGCCCGTGCCGCACCGCTGTCGTCACGTGTCCTCCAGGTCCGTCGGGGTCCGTCCCGGCACCGTCGCGCACCGTAGCCCCCGCGGCGGCGCGGGCGCCGACCGCTAGCGTCCGCCCGGTGACCGCCCGCCCCCGCCGCCTCCCGCGCCTCGCCGCGCTCGGCCTCGCCGTCGCCCTCGCCCGCCGCGCCCGGACGGTCGCGGCCGTGCCGCCCGGGCTGCGTCGTCCGGAACTGTGGCTGCCGCTGTCGATCGGCTCGCGGGCCGAGCTGCGGATCGGCCGCCGGTTGTTCGGGTCGCGGGTCACCGAGCCGGTGGCCGGGGTGACCGTGACGCGCCGCGACGTCCCCGGCGGGCGGGACGTGTTCGTGTACGAGCCGGCGGAGCGCAGCGGCGGCGCGCTGCTGTGGGTGCACGGCGGCGGCACGGTCATCGGGCACCCGGAGAGCGACCACGACCTGTGCAGCCGGATGGCCCGCGACCTCGGCGTCGTCGTGGTCAGCGCCCGCTACCGGCTGGCGCCCGAGCACCCGTTCCCCGCGGCGCTCGACGACCTGCTGGCCGCGCTGTGCGAGCTGCACCGGCGCGCCGGGGAGCTCGGCGTGGACCCGGCGCGCGTCGCCGTCGGCGGGGCCAGCGCGGGCGGCGGGCTGGCCGCGGCGCTGGCGCAGCGGGCGCACGACGAGGGCGTGCCGGTCGCCTTCCAGCTGCTGGTCTACCCGATGCTCGACGACCGCACCGTGCTGCGCCGGAGCACCGCCGGCCGCGGGAGGCTGGTGTGGACGCCGCGGTCCAACCGCTGGGCCTGGACCGCCCACCTCGGCCACGAGCCGCGCGCCGACGAGCCCCGCCCGTACGCCGCGCCGGCCCGCCGCCTCGACCTCGCCGGCCTGCCGCCGGCGTGGATCGGCGTCGGCGACCTGGACCTGTTCCACGACGAGGACGTCGCCTACGCCCGGCGCCTGGAGGCGGCCGGCGTGCCGGTGCGGTTGCACGTCGAGCCGGGGATGTACCACGCGGCCGAGGTGGAGCTGCAGACGACGGTCGCGCCCATGCGCGCCTTCCAGCAGGCCGCGTTCGACGCCCTCGGCGCCGCGGTCGGCGCCGCGTGACGCAGCAGGACACGGCACCGCGCTTCGCGGCGCCCGCGGGGACGTTCAGCGCCCGGCGGTCCGACGGCGTCGTGCGGGCCACGGGCATCCGGTACGCCCGCGCCGAGCGGTTCCGCCCGCCGGTGCCCGAGCCGCCGGCGGCCCGCGTCGTCGACGCGACGTCGTGGTCGCCGGCGTGCCCGCAGCCGCCGGCGCCGGAGCTCGAGCTCATGGTGACCGACCCCATGGGCGGGCTCGTCGCCGACGAGGACTGCCTGCGGCTGTCGGTGACCGTGCCGGAGGACGCCTCCCCCGGCGACGCCCTGCCGGTGATGGTGTGGGTGCACGGCGGCTCCTACGTCAGCGGCGCCGGCGACGCCCCCGCCTACGACCCGGCCACGCTCGTGCGCGAGCAGCGGGTGGTCGTCGTCAGCGTCACCTACCGGCTCGGGCTGCTCGGCTTCCTCGGCGACGGGGACGGCCGGCCGGCCAACCTCGGCCTGCTCGACCTCGTCGCGGCGCTGCGCTGGGTGCGGGCGAACGCCGCGGCCTTCGGCGGCGACCCGGACGCCGTCACGCTGTTCGGCGAGTCCGCCGGGGGCGACGCGATCGCCCACCTGATGGCGGCCGACGGCGCCCGCGGCCTGTTTCGCCGCGCGGTCGTGTCCAGCGCCCCGCTGGGGCTGTCCCGCGGGCGGGCGCGGATGAGCGCCGCGATGGCCGCCGAGGCCCGGTCGCTGGACGCCGCCGGGCCGGTCGCGGAGGTCGTCGACGCGCAGGCGCGGGTGGCGGCGCGCGCCCGGCGGTACGGGCTGGTCGCCGCGATGCCGTTCGGCACCCAGTACGGCCTCCCGCCGCTGCCGGCCGAGGAGGCGGTCGAGGACGCGTGGGCGGAGGCGGCGCCGGAGGTCGACCTGCTGGTCGGCACCAACAGCCGCGAGGTGGCGCTGTTCGCCGCGCTGCTGCCGCCGGCCGCGCGGCTGGCCCGCGTGCCCGTGGTCGGCCGGCCGCTGGTGGAGGCGGTCGTGCGGGTGCTCACCCGCCGCATCTACGCCCGCGACGCCGCCCGGGCCGCCCGCCGGCACCGCGCGGCCGGCGGGCGGGCGGTGCACTACACGCTCTCGTACGGCACCGGCGCGCTCACCGGGGCGCACGCGATCGACCTGCCGCTGCTGTTCCCGCACCGGCACACGTGGGAGGCCTCGCCGCTGCTGGCCGGCCTCCCGTGGGACGACGTCGTCGCGGCCGGCCGGGAGGTCCGCCGGGTGTGGGCGCACTTCGCCCGCACCGGCGAGGTGCCCGCCGACGTCCCGCCGTTCCTGTCCGTGGACCGCGGCTGAGCCCTCAGCGCGGCTTCGCGGGGCTGCCGGACGGCCCGGGGCGAGGTCGCGCTGCAGCCGGGCGACGTCGTGCCGGGCGCCGTCCTCCCAGCCGGTGCGTCGCCGGCCGGGCCGGCGTCGCGGACGAGGTCACGCCCGTGACGCGCCGGCTGCCGGCCCTCAGGCCGGGGTGAGGACCGGTTCCTCCCGCCACAGCACCGGCTCGCCGCGGCGGTCCTGCTTGGACAGGTACATCGCCTGGTCGGCGCGCTTGGTCAGCGCCGCGGCGTCGAGCCCGGGCTCCCCGCAGGCCACGCCGAGGCTGGCCCGCAGCGGCACGGTGCCCGCGGTGATCTCGGCCGGCACCGCCAGCGCCGCCTGGATGCGGGCGCCGAGCGCGGCGGCCGCCGCCGGGGCGTCGACCCTGCGGCTGACGACGAGGAACTCGTCCCCGCCGATCCGCCCGACGATGTCGTCGCGGCGCAGCACGCCGGCCAGCCGCGCGGCCGTGGTCACCAGCAGCTCGTCGCCGGCGTCGTGGCCCAGGGTGTCGTTGACCGGCTTGAAGTCGTCGAGGTCGACGAAGACCACCGCCGTCGCCCCCGCGTCCGGCCCGGCCAGCGCGGCCTCCAGGACGGCGATGGTGGAGGCGCGGTTGTGGCAGCCGGTCAGGGCGTCGAAGGTCGCCTTGGCGGTGAGCTCCTCGCGCATGCGGGCGCTGTCGGTGACGTCGGAGACGCAGACCAGCGCGCCGGGTGCGCCCTCGCGGTCGCTGAGCGCGACCAGGCTCACCGCGCACACCCGGGCCTCGCCGGCCGGGGTGCGGATGCCGACCTCCACCGCGGCGTCCACGCCGTCGCCGAGGACCCGCGCGAGCGCCGTCTCCAGCGCCGCCCGGCCGGCCTCGTCCGCCCGCGCCGCGACGTCGTCCCAGCCGGTCACCGCCGGGACGCCGAGCAGCACCGGCAGGCGGGAGTTGGTGTGCACGACCTCGCGGTCGGGGGTCAGCTGCGCGATGCCCTGCGGCAGCGCCTCGGTCAGCCGGCGCAGCAGGCGCTCCTGCTGCTGCAGGGCCTCGTGGGCGGCCATCTCGTCGGAGACGTCGCTCATCTGCGTCACGACGACGGCGTCGGCGGGGTCGCCGGCCGCGACGTACTGGTTCTCCAGCTCCAGCCAGGCCCACGTGCCGTCGGCGCGCCGGTGCCGCAGCCGCACCCGCTGGGCCTCCTGGCGGGACAGCAGCTCCAGCCAGTTGGCGATCGCCCGCTCCTGGTCGTCCGGGTGGACGAACTCCGAGGAGCGCTGGCCGACCATCTGCGCCGGCGTCCAGCCGAGCATCCGGGTGGTGCGCTCGTCGATCTCGGTGATCACCGCCAGCGACGTCTTGCGGACCGTCGCCGTGCGCGGCCGCCGCGACACCTCCAGCCCCGACAGCGGCGCGGGCCCGCGGTCGCCGGCGGTCGCGTCGAGCACGTCGAGGGCGCCGAGCAGGACGCCGTGCTGCTCGCGGAGGTCGACGAAGGTGAGCGACAGCGGCACCGCCGGCTCGCGCCGGCCGTGGACGGTGGCCAGGCCGACGCCGGTGGCGCGGGCCCGCTCGAAGGCGGTGACGACGAGCATCGCGTCGGTGGGGAGGATGGCGTCGAGGAACGTGGCGCGGTCGGCCGGCGGGGTCATCACCCGCTCCGGCGGGACGCCGAGCGAGACCGGCATCGGGACGAGCACGCCGTCGGAGGCGATCGCCGCCAGCACGGCGTCGGGCAGCCGCAGCAGCGAGGACAGGACGTCCGCGCGCTCGGCCGGTGTCCTCGGGGTGGTGGTCACGTCCTGGTCATCGGCGCGCCCCGGCCGGTCCTTGAGCGGCTGGTGTGGCGCGGCTCACCCTCCGGGGTCGGTCCTCGGCGTGTCGCCCGACCGGGTGGCAGCATGGTCACGAACGGGGACCGCCGATCGAGACACCGGCCGGTGGTGCACGCCGACTCCGGGCACGCCCGGCTGGAGGTGTCGCGGTGCAGTCTGCGGCCAGCCCCACGACCACGACGAGGACTCCGACGACGACTCCCCTGCACCCCCGCCTCGACCTCGCGGGGTGGCTGCTCGACGCCGTCCGCGGCTGGCA
The DNA here is from genome assembly GCF_054050415.1 of Geodermatophilus sp. SYSU D01180. NCBI lineage: Bacteria > Bacillati > Actinomycetota > Actinomycetes > Geodermatophilales > Geodermatophilaceae > Geodermatophilus > Geodermatophilus sp. SYSU D01180. The sequence continues at coordinate 9,224 of NZ_JBJGZH010000012.1, forward strand.
CGCCCGCGAGGACGCCGGCCCGGCGGCGCGTGCCGTCGCCGAGGACCTGGCCGCCGTCCTCCCCGAGCGGTGCAGCGTCGCGGTCACCCTGCTCGGGCCCGGGCGCTCCCCCGTGGCCCCGGTCGGCAGCGCCGGCCCCGCCGCCGGGCTCGACGCCGCCCAGCTCCGCCTGTGCGAGGGCCCGCTGTGCGACGCGCTCACCGGAGCGCCGTCGGGCAGCGCCGACCTCGGCCGGGACCTGCGCTGGCCCGCGCTCGCCGACCGGGCCGCCGTCGCGGGCGTGCGGCGGGCCACCTGCCTGCCGCTGGACACCGGCGGCGAGGTCGTCGGGGCGCTCTCGGTGTACGTGGCCGGCACCGGGCCGGGGCCCGACCGCGCGATGCTCGCCCCGGTGGCCGGGCACGCCGCCCTGGCGCTGCACACCGTGCGGCGCACCGCGCACCTGACCGTCGCGCTGGACAGCCGGGACGTCATCGGCCAGGCCAAGGGCGTGCTTATGGAGCGCTACCGGATCACCCCCGACGCCGCCTTCGGCATCCTCGTCCGCGCCTCGCAGGACACCGGACGCAAGGTGCGCGACGTCGCCCTGCTGGTCACCGAGACCGGAGAGGCCCCGGCCGCCACCCCCGCGGACGGCCCGCGGTGACCCGCGGCGCGCACGACTTCGTCGTCCTCGACAGCGAGGAGGCGCACGCGCAGGTCGTCGGCGACTTCGTCGTGGACGGGGTGCGCCGCGGGGAGTGCGTGCTGGTCACCGCCCTCGGCGACCGCGAGGAACGGCTGTGGGCCCGGCTGCGCCGCGCCGGCGTCGTCGGCGAGACCTGGGAGCCGGCCGCCACGACGGCGGTCCGGCTCGTGCCGCCGGACCCGGCCGAGCTGCCCGCGGCGGTCACCGGGGCGCTGTCCGAGGGGTGGCCCGCCGTCCGGTTCACCGGCGCGATCACCACCCCCGGCGTCAACGCGTTCGAGGCCGTCGTCGGCGAGCTGACCGCGCGGCACCCGCTCACCGTGCTGTGCCCCTACTTCCGCGACCTGCTCGAGCACGGCCAGCACGCGGACCTCACGGCGCTGCACCGGACGGAGGTGGACGCGGCCGCGGAGTACGACGACGGCGTCTTCCGGCTGACCCGTCGCGGCGACCGGCTGCACCTGGCGGGCGAGCTGGACTCGGGCAACGCCGACGCGCTGCGTGCGGTGCTGCAGGCGACGCTGGCCGGGGGCGGCGCCTGGGACCTCAGCGACCTGCGCTTCATCGACGTCGGCGCGGCCGACTCCCTCGTCGCGGCGGCCGCCGGGCCGCCCGGGCTGACCGTCGTCGGCGCCTCGCGGCTGACCGCCCGGCTGGTCCGCCTGCTGGCCGACCGCTACCCCGACCGCGCGGTGGAGCTGGTGGACGCAGCCTCCGAGGGCGCCGGCCGGTGACGGAGCCGGACGCCGCACCGGTGCACCGGTGCGCGTTCCACGCGGGACCGGCGGAGGCCGGCGCGATCGCCGCGGACCTGTGCCGGCGCGCGCTGGCGGCCGGGCGGCCCGTGGTCGCCCACGTCGACGACGACCTCAGGCGGGAGGTGGTGGCGCGGCTGCCCGCCGCCGCCGGGGTCGCGTTCGCGCCGCACCGCGGCCTCGCCGAGCGGTCGCTGCGGTCCCTGCTCGACGAGTGGACCGGGCGGCGTCCGCCCGGCGGGGACGGCCCGGTCACCGTGCTGTGCCAGCAGGCGTTCCCGCTCGTCCCCGACGCCGGGCTGTGGCACCGGGCCGAGCACGCGACCACCGCGGCGGTCGCCGGCCGCGGGCTCGCGGTCACCTGCCTGGTCGACACCGCCGGGGACCGCCCGCCCGAGCGGCTCGCCGTCGCGCGCGCCACGCACCCGGTGCTGTGGTGGGACGGCGCCGACGTCGCCAACCCCGACGCGCGGCCGCCGGCCGGCCCGCTCCCGGACGACGGCGTCCTCGTCGCCGACCGCCTGGTCGACCCGTCCGCGGGCACGGACAACCGCCGCTGGTGGGACGCCTGCCTGGCCGCGGCCGGGCTGGCGCGCACGCGGCGGGGGGAGCTGGTGCTCGTGCTGCACGAGGCGGTCGGCGCCGCGGCCGTCCTCGACGGCGACCCGGGCGGGCGCTCCTCCGGCATCCGGGTCCGGGTGGTCCGGCACGGCGGCACGCTGACCGCCGAGGTGACCGTGCGCTCCGGCTGCCCGCCGCTGGAGGCGCACGCGGTGCCCGCGGACCGCCGGCTGCTCCTGCTGTGGCTGGCCGGGAAGGTCTCCCCCGCGGTCTCGCTGGGGGTGCGGCCGGACGGGACCGGCGGCCGCATCGTGGTCCGCGCGCTGGACCCCGACACCGCCTGATCCCGCCGCGGCGTGTCGCGCACCCCGCCGCGGCCGTCGTCGTTGGTCACCGGGGGTGGTGGACCGATGACCGACGGCGGGGTGGACGCGTGCGTGGTGGACCCGCGCCGGCCGGAGCACGCGCGGGCCTGGGTGCGCGCGGCGGCCGCGGCGCGCGGCTGGCCGCCGGACGTCGTCGATGAGGTGCTGCTGCTCCTGTCGGAGGTGCTGGTCGCCGACGCGGCGGCCCCCGGCCCGCGGCCGCTGCGCCTGCTCGAGGGCGGACCGGGCCTGGAGGTGCGCGTGGCCGGCCGGCTGCCCGGGGGCGCCGGCCGGCTCGCCCTCGCCGCGTCCGCGGTCACCGCGGTGCGGGTCGAGGCCGGCGACGGCGGCTGGGTGCGCCTGACGGCGGGACCGGGCGGCCCGGCCCCGGCCTGAGCCGGGACCGGGCGCGGCGTCAGGTCGGGAGCAGCCGCCCGAGGACCCCCCGGACCGTGGGGCCGACCCGGTAGGCCTGCACCAGCCAGGCGTTGCAGGTGATCACCGCGCCGGCCAGGGCCGGGACGGCGGCCTGCGTGAACCGCTGCCGGGCCTGCCACTTCCGGATCTCCGGTGGGGTGCCCTCCGAGGGCAGCGTGGCGTCCTTCACCTCCAGGCCGCCGCCGGCGGCGGCCTGCTCGGCGAGCTGCCCGATCTTCCGGCCGGTGTAGGCGGCGTAGGCGGTGGCGCCCGCCCCGGCGACGGTGAGCGCGGCCTTGAGCGCACCCACCGTCCCGTACCCCTGCTGCAGCGCCAGCCGCTGGGTGTTCGACCGGGTCAGCTGCAGCCCGGTCACGAGGGTGGCCGCGATGCCGCCCCACTGCGCCGGCGCGAACCGGCCCCAGGCGGAGCTCGCCACCCGGACCTTGTCGAGGCCCGCGGTCAGGTCGCTGCCGCTCTTGTTCACGCCGGCGATGCCCATCACCGAGCCGCCGAACCACAGCGCGGTGCCGAGGTCGTGCACCGCCTGGGTGAGGAACCGGTCGTCCGTCGTCGTCACGGGTGCTCCCGTCCGGGTGCCGCGCACCCGCTGGACCGTCCGCCCGGGTCCCCGCTGCTGAGGGGGCGCACGTCCGGGGCGGCTACCCGCGCCACGCCGGGGTCACTCCGACGCGCTGGCCGTGTCCCCCTGCGCCTGCTCGCTGCTGGACGGGCCGATCCACACCGTCTTGGCGTTCGTGAACTCGTACATGCCGAGCTCGGTGAGCTCGCGGCCGTAGCCGCTCTGCTTGACCCCGCCGAAGGGCAGCTCGGGGTAGCTGGTGACCATCCCGTTGACGAACGCCATGCCGCTCTCGACGTCGCGGATGAAGGTGGCCCGCTCCTGCTCGTCCTCGCTCCACAGGTTGGCGCCGAGGCCGTAGGGGTGGCTGTTGGCGATCTCGATGGCCTCCTCGAGGCCGTCGACGGTCCACAGCGCGGCCACCGGGCCGAAGACCTCCTCGGCGTAGAGGTCCATCTCCGGCGTGATGCCGGTGAGCAGCGTCGGCTCGTAGAACCAGCCGGGGCGGTCGGGGCGGTTCCCGCCGACGACGACGGTCGCGCCCTTGTCGACCGCGTCCTGCACGTACCGCTCGACGTCCTCGCGGCCGGACTCGGTGGCCAGCGGGCCGACCTGGGTGCCGTCCTCCATCGGGTCGCCGACGACGAGGGCGGCCATCTTCTCGCCGAACAGCTTCGTGAACTCCTCGGCGACGTCGGCGTGCACGAAGAACCGCTTGGCCGCGATGCAGCTCTGCCCGTTGTTCTGGCAGCGCGCGGTGACCGCCACCTCGGCGGCGCGGTCGAGGTCGGCCGAGGGCATGACGATGAACGGGTCGCTGCCGCCGAGCTCGAGCACGGTCTTCTTGAGGGCGTCCCCGGCGATCGAGGCCACCGACTGCCCGGCGGGGGCACTGCCGGTGAGGGTGGCGGCGGCGACCCGGTCGTCGCGCAGCACCCGCTCGATGGTCGAGGAGCCGATGAGCAGGGTCTGGAAGACGTCGGCGGGGAAGCCGGCCTTGCGGAACAGCTCCTCCATGTACAGCGCGGTCTGCGGCACGTTGCTGGCGTGCTTGAGCAGCCCGACGTTGCCGGCCATGAGCGCCGGGGCGGCGAAGCGCATCGCCTGCCAGAGCGGGAAGTTCCACGGCATGATCGCCAGCACGACGCCGATCGGCTGGTGCACCAGGTAGGCCTGCTCGGCCCCGACGGCGCCGGCGTCGGCGGGCTTCGGCTCGAGCATCGCCGGGCCGTGCTCGGCGTAGTACCGCAGCGCCTTGGCGCACTTGGCCGCCTCGGCCCTGGCCGCGGCCAGCGTCTTGCCCATCTCGGTGACCATGAGCTCGGCGACCTGGTCGGCGTCGCCGTCGAGGACGTCGGCGGCCGCGCGCAGCCAGCCCGCCCGCTCCTCGGGGCGGGTCAGCCGGTAGCTGCGGAAGGCGGCCGCGGCGCGGCCGATCTTCTCGTCGAGGGCCTCGTCCGACAGCGGCTCGTAGGTCTTGAGCGTCTCGCCGGTGGCCGGGTTGATGGTGGCGATGGCCATGTCGGTCCCTCCCTCGTCGGCGCGCGGGGCTGCACGCCGTCCCGGGGAGAGCCCCTACCCGTCCCCGGCCCGCTCACGCTCACCCGACCGGGAGCCCGGCCAGCCCGGCGACCAGGCCGAGCACCGCGCACACGCCGAGCGTGCGCAGCACCGACCACCGGACGCGGAACAGCAGCACCGCCGCCACGACGGCGATCGCCAGCGGCACCCACCGCAGCGTCGTGAGGTCGGGCAGCTCGAGCGCCAGCGGCCCGGCGTCGACCTCGTGCGTGCCGGAGAACAGCGTGTGGACGGCGAAGTAGACGCCCAGGTTCGCGATGACCCCCACGACGGCGGCGGTGATGCCGGTGAGCGCCGCGGACAGCGACCGGTTGCCGCGCAGCCGCTCCATGTAGGGGGCGCCGAGCAGCACGAACAGGAAGCTCGGCACGAAGGTCACCCAGGTGACCAGCAGCGAGGCGACGACGGCGGCCACCCACGGGTCCAGGTCGCCGGACGCCCGGTACGCGCCGAGGAACGCGACGAACTGGACCACCATGATCAGCGGCCCGGGGGTGGTCTCGGCCAGCGCCAGCCCGCGCACCATCTCGCGCGGGGTCAGCCAGCCGTAGACCTCGACCGCCTGCTGGGCGACGTAGGCCAGGACCGCGTAGGCGCCGCCGAAGGTCACCACCGCGGCGCCGGAGAAGAACAGGCCCTGCTGGGTGAGGACGCTGCCCCCGCCGGTCAGGACGGCGACCGCCGCGACCGGCAGCCCCCAGACGAGCAGCCCGGCCAGCAGCACCCGCACGGTGCGCCGCGCGCTGGGCGCCTCGTGGTGCAGGACGTCGTCGGAGACGACCGGCGGGGGGCCGGCGTCGGGTCCCTCGGCCGCCTGCTTCCGCGGCAGCGCCGACGGCCGCCAGCGGCCGAGGGCCCAGCCGGCGACGCCCGCGAGGGCGACGACGACCGGGAACGGCACGCCGAACAGCGCGAGCGCGAGGAACGCCACGACCGCCAGGACGACGAGGGCGCGGCTGTCGAGCGCCTTCTTCCCGACGCGGATCACCGCCTGGACGACGATCGCCAGAACCGCGGCGGCCAGCCCGGTGAAGACGGCGGTGATCGCCGTGGTGTCCCCGAAGGCGACGTAGACCGCCGAGAGCGCCACCAGCGCGAGCACGCCGGGCAGCACGAACAGGCCACCGGCGACCAGGCCGCCGCGGGTGCCGTGCAGCAGCCACCCGACGTAGGTGGCCAGCTGCTGGGCCTCGGGCCCGGGCAGCAGGGTGCAGTAGTTGAGGGCGTGCAGGAACCGGCGCTGGCCGATCCACCGGCGCTCGTCGACCAGCTCGCGCTGCATGACCGCGATCTGGCCGGCGGGGCCGCCGAAGGTCTGCAGCGAGACCAGGAACCAGGCACGCACCGCCTCGCGGAAGGACGGGTAGCGCGCAGCGGGGGCCACCGTCGGCCCGGCGGGGGTCGGCTCGGTCATCGCGGGCTCCGTCGGGTCAGGCCGGTTCACGGCCGAGCAGCAGGCGGCGGCGGGTGTACTCGTAGAGGCCGTCGAAGAGCGGGCCGGAGACGGCGAGGGTGCGCTCGTCGTCGCCGGTCATCGACAGCCCGCGCAGCAGGACGTCGAGGCCGGGCGCCTCGGGGGCGTCGAAGCGGCCGTCGTCCAGGTCAGCCTCGTGCACGATCTCGCCGATCCGCTCGAGCACGGGGTCGTCGAGCCCGTGGACGCGCAGGATCGTCTCGAAGGAGCAGTCGCCGCCGACGTGGCCCAGCGCGACGCCGCGCATGTCGAACGGGGTGGCGTCGGGCGGGACGTCGGCGGGGTCGGCGACGAAGACGAACTCGGCGCCCGGGTCGACGAACCGGCGGATCAGCCAGGCGCAGGCGGCCCGGTCGACGTGGATCCCGGCACGGGTCGCCCACCTCACGAGCGAACCCCCCGCCCGGCCGCGACCGGCTCGCCGGCCGCGGCCGCCAGGGCGCGCAGCGCCGCGCCGGCCGCGTCCCGTTCGGGCGGGGGGAAGAAGTCCCGCCTCCCGACGGCCCGCCACTCCCCCCGCAGCCGCCGCAGCGCGCGGGTGCGCTCGACCGGCGGTTCCCCGATCGCCGCGGTGCACTGGGCGGCCAGCTCGCGGTACTCCTCCGCCCGGGCGGCGGCCATGCCGGCCGCCAGCTCGCGCTCCTGAGCAGCGGTCGCCGGGTGCGCGGTCCAGATGCCGGCGCTGCCACCGGCGGCCAGGACGTCGTCGGCGAGCCACTCGAGCGCCTCCCGCGTGCGGGCGTCGGCCGGCAGCGCCACCACGCCGTCGGCCAGCTGGGCGACGCCGAGCCGGCGCAGCCGCCGCCACAGCGTCGTCCGCGGGCCCGAGGGCTCCCGCGGCAGGCGGTAGGACAGCAGCACCCACTCGCCGGCCCCCGTCACGGGACCGATGCAACCACGGTTGCACTCCCACGTCCAGCGTCAGGCGGCGGGGGCGCGCAGCGGCGCCGGGGTGGTGATCTCGGTGCCTTCGGGCCGGTAGGTGCGCCATCGGCCGTCGGGTCGTCGCTCGACGCGGAAGCCGTGGTGGAGGTTGGTGCGGTGCCGCTCGCACAGCAGCGCCGAGTTCTCGAGGCTGGCGTCGCCGCCGTCGATCCAGTGCACGAGGTGGTGCACGTCGGCCCACCAGGTCGGGGCGCCGCAGCCGGCGAACACGCACCCAGCGTCGCGGAGTTCGACGGCGCGGCGCAGGTGGCGGTCGGCCAGCCGCCGCTCCCGGCCCAGGCCCAGCGGTGTCCCGTCGGGGCCGAACACCACCCGGGAGATCGTGCCGTCGCAGGCCAGCCAGCGGGGCCCGGGCGGCGGAGATGGTCACCCCCGAGCCCAGCGTGGCGGTGTCGCGGCCGGTGTCCGGATCGGCCAGGTCAGCGAGGTCGATCCGCGCCACCACGTGCGGCTTGTGCCCGCGCAGCGTCGGCAGGGTCCCGGCGGCGAGGACGTTGTCGCACAACTGCACCAGGGCGTCGCCGAGCCGCTGGGCGCGGGTGCGCGCGTCCGCGGCGGGCCGGTCGGCCTGCGCGAACGCCTCCAGCGCGGTCTCGAGCTCCTCCCCGCCGACGGCACCCAGCGCGCCGGAGAAGGTGCGGGACCCGTCGGCGTGCCGGACCACCGTCAGCGCGGCGCTCGGTGGGGTCGGGTTCACGCCCGTCGGGGTCCAGGCACTCCAGGTGGTGGTGCACCACCTGGACCAGGTCCCGGTGTTCCTGCTCGACGGCGACCTGGGTGAACACCGCATCGATCAGCGCCAGGGCCACGCCCTGCTCGAGCGCCGAGGCCAGCCGCTCGGGGGTCACGGCGCGGGCGGGGACCGCGACCTGCTCGGCCGACACCAGACCGGCGGCGTGCGCCTCGGCCAGCGCCGGCAGGTGCTCCAGCGCGCGGCCGTTGCGTACCAGTCGCGACGCCTCGGTGGTCGACAGCCGGCAGTGCCCGCGCAGCCAGGAGGCCATCGACTTCTGCCCGTCCCGCTCGGGCGCCTGCTCGAGCTCGGCAGCCCGGACGAGGCGGGCCAGTAGGGCGTCGATCCGGTTGCGCTCGGCGACCAGCGCGGCGACGTCGTCGAGGAGGTCCTCACTGCCCAGCTCACCCGAACACATGATCGAAGTCGAGCGGTCCCGGCGACCTCGCGTAGCACGGATCTCCAGGTCAGACGCCTGTCCACGGACCTGGGGCATCCCTTGACGACACTGTGCCGATGAGTCCGCACCCCCTCCGGGGTCCCCCCTGCATGACCCTCGTCATCGGCGACATCACCGTCTCCCTCGACGGCTTCGTCAGCGGCTCCGGCGACGGCGTCGAGGCCCTCCACGCCTGGGCACTGCAGAGCGACTCCCCCGTCGACCGCGACGTCCTGGAGCGGCACGCGGCCGCGAGCGGCGCCGTCGTCATGGGCCGGCGCACCTTCGACGACGTCGACCAGGGGTGGACCGACGGGATGGGCTACGGCGCCGCCGTCGACGCCCGGCCGCCGTTCTTCGTCGTCACCAGCAACCCGCCGGAGCAGCACCGGCTCGCGGCGACCCACGACTTCACCTTCGTGACCGACGGCCCGGCAGCCGCGGTGGAGCAGGCGAAGCGAGCCGCCGGCGACCGCGACGTCTTCGTCATGGGCGGCGGCGCGCTGGTCGGCTCCTGCCTGCGCGACGGGCTGCTGGACGAGCTGCGCCTGCACCTGGCTCCCGAGGTGCTCGGCGCCGGCACCCCGCTGTTCACCGGTGCTGGCCCGCACCGGCTGGAGCAGGTCGCCGTCGAGGTGTCGCCGGTGTGCACGCACCTGACCTACCGCGTGCGCCGCTGACCTCAGGGGCGGCGGGAGCGGAAGTCCCCGCGGCCGGTGTCGCTGCGCCAGTCGTCGAAGGACTCGCCGGTGAGCTCCTCGAGCAGCGCGACGTCGGGCAGCAGCGGCGCCAGGACCTCGCGCCGCACCTCCACCGGCATCGGCGGTCGCGGCGCCCGCTCCGCGTGCAGCGCGGCGAGCAGCGGCCGTGACACCTGGCGCCACACCTGCGGCGGGGCGTACGCGCCGAGCGCCGCCCCTGCGCGGGCGACCCGCGCCAGCGCCCGGTAGCGGGCGGAGTCGGCGACGAACGGCTTCACGTTCTCCGGCGCCACCGTGTGCGCGACCCCCTGCTCGACGCCGAGGAAGGCGCTGACCCGGTCCAGCGTCTCGCGCGGGGAGTCGACCAGCTGCCGGTAGCGCAGCAGGAGCACCTGCTCGCGGGGCAGGACGGAGTACAGGTCGCGCAACTGCTCGCCGTAGCGGCCGAGCCCGCGGTAGTGCCAGAACGGCGCCCAGCCGGCGGCGACCCGGGACTCCTCGCGCTCGACGGCGGTGGCGAAGTCGGCCTCGGGCTCCAGCCCGTCGGCGCGCAGGTGCACCCAGTTCGACCAGGCGCGGTCCACCGGGTCCCGCACGATCGCGATGACGCGGACCCCCGGGACGTCGGCGACCAGCCGGCGGTGCGCGGCGCGGTCGTACAGGTAGAACGGCGTGCTCTCGCCGCGGACCGTGCCGGGCGGGGCGCCGTCGAACAGTCGCAGGTAGTCGGCGCGGCGCCAGACCCACTCGCGGGCGCTGTGCGCGTCGCCCGGTCCGCGCTGGCCGCTGCGCGCGGGCGGGCCGCCGTCGGTCAGGTAGTACTTCGGCTCCTTGACCGGGGACAGGTACAGCCCCGGGTGGGTGGCCAGCGCGGCGTGCAGCGCCGTCGTCCCGGCCTTCGGCGCCCCGGCCAGCACGAACTGCGGCAGCCGGTCGGCGTCGGTGCTCATCGGTCCCCTCCCTGCCCGCGGCGGCCGGCGGTGTACACACGGGGAGGCCTGTCCCCTCCCCCGAACGGAGCCGCCGCGTGACCGCGTCCGCGCCCCGCCCGCCGGCGCCCGACCGCTTCTGGTCCGACGCCGAGGTCGTCGTCGAGCCCGAGGACCCGCGCCCGGGCTCGTGGGCCGGCGGCCCGTCGGCGCAGCTCGTCGACGGCACGTGGTGGCTGGCCTACCGGCTGCGCCGCCCGGTCGGCGAGGGCCGCGGCTTCGGCAACGTGGTGGCCCGCTCCGACGACGGCGTGCGCTTCGAGCCGGTGGTCGCGATCGGCAAGGAGCGCTTCGGCGCCGAGTCGCTGGAGCGCCCGGCACTGGTGCACACCCCCGACGGCAGCTGGCGGCTCTACGTCAGCTGCGCGACGCCGGGCACGAAGCACTGGCGGGTGGACCTGCTGGAGGCGGACACCGTCGAGGGTCTGGCCACCGCGCAGCCGCGCACGGTGCTGCCCGGCGACGCCGCCACGGCGCCCAAGGACCCGGTGGTCCGCTGGGACGGCGACCGGTGGCACCTGTGGGCCTCGGTGCACCCGCTCGACGACGCCGACGCCACCGACCGCATGACCACCGAGCACGCCACCAGCCCCGACGGCGTCGCGTGGACCTGGCGCGGCACCGCGCTGGCCGGCACCGAGGGCAGCTGGGACGCCCGCGGCGTGCGGTTCACCGCGGTGGTGCTCGACGGCTCGCGCAGCTGGGCGCTCTACGACGGCCGGGCCACCGCGGCGGAGAACTGGGAGGAGCGGACCGGCCTCGCCGAGCACGACGGCGAGCTCGGCTTCCGCGCCGCCGCGGGCGGGCCGTACCTGCAGAGCCCGCACGCGCCGCACGGGCTGCGCTACGCCGACGTCGTCGCGCTGCCCGGCGGCGGGGCGCGGTGGTTCTACGAGGCCACCCGCGCCGACGGCGCCCACGAGCTGCGCACCGTCGTCCTGCCCGCCTGACCGGTCCGGCCGCGTCCTCGACACGCCGCAATCCCTACCAGACCGATGGACTTGACAGGATTTGGCGGGCAGGGTCGGATGGTCGGCGTGGCACCCGCCCTGACGCTCACCCGCCGGTCCGCCGTGGACCTGCTGCGGGTGGCCAGCGCGCTGTGTCCGGCCGCCTGAGCGCCCGACCGCCCCTCGCCACCCTCCGCGCCGCCCGCACCGGGCCCCGGCGCGCCCTGCTCAGGAGAGCCCCGTGACCCCCCTGCTGTCCCCTGCCGACCTCCCCGCGCGCACCTCCACCGCCCGCACCACCTCCGCCGCCGCCCTGGCCGCCGCGCTGCTCGCCGTCGCCGACGAGTGGCTGCCCCGCGTCGAGCATCGCGAGGGCAGCCGCTGGACCGGCCTGCTGCCGGCCGACGACGCCGCCGGCCTGGTCGACCCCTCCCTGCACGCCGACCTCGCCGACGCCCAGGTGTGGCTGCTGACCTGGCTGCCCGGCCAGAGCACCCCGCTGCACGACCACGGGGGCTCGGCCGGCGCGTTCGCCGTCGTCGGCGGGGTGCTCACCGAGGACGTCGTCGGCGGGCGCCCCGGCGCCGTGCGCGAGGCGGCCACCGAGCTGTGGGCCGGCCGGGTGCGGCCGTTCGGCCCCCACCACGTGCACCGGGTGACCAACCGGGGGACCGTGCCCGCCGTGAGCGTGCACGCGTACACCCCCGGCCTGTCCCTGATGAACAGCTACCGCCTCGAGGGCGGCACCCTGCTGCGCACCGGCACCGAGAAGGCGGGCGTCGACTGGTGACCGGCCGTCCCCCCGGCGCCAGGAGCGTCGACCAGCTGCTGGAGGAGGCGCGCTCGCGGATCACGCGGGTGACGCCGGAGGAGGCCGCGCGCCGGGTCGCCGACGGCGCGGTGCTCGTCGACATCCGCCCGCAGTCGCAGCGCGAGGCCGACGGCGAGGTGCCCGGCGCGCTCGTCGTCGAGCGCAACCACCTGGAGTGGCGGTTCGACCCGGAGAGCGACGCGCGGGTGCCGCAGGCAACCGGCTACGACGTCGACGTCGTCGTGCTGTGCCAGGAGGGCTACACCTCCAGCCTGGCCGCCGACGCGCTGCGCTCGCTCGGCCTGGCGCGGGCGAGCGACGTGATCGGCGGGCACCGCGCGTGGGTGGCCGCCGGGCTGCCCACCACCGGCGGGACCGCCTCCTAGACCGGTCCGGGGACGGCGGCGCGCGACGGAGGCCGCCGCCGTCCCCGGACCACCGCGGTCGGGTCCCGCTCACGGGACCGCGACGCCGGGGTCCCCGTCCGCCACGCCGGTGAGCACGCGGAAGGTCCGCTCCGCCATGAGGTCGCCGCCGAGGTCCCGCTCCGCCCGCGCCCGGGCCCGCGCGCCGAGGTCGGCCCGCCGGGCGGGGTCGGTGAGCAGGTCGCGCAGCGCCGCGGCCAGCGCGCCGGCGTCCTCGACCGGCACGACGACGACGTCCTCCCGCAGCGCCCGCCGCACCCGGCCGACGTCGGTGCTCACGCACGGCAGCCCCTCGGCCATCGCCTCCAGCAGCACCAGCGGTCCCGCCTCCACCCGCGAGGACACCACGAACAGGTCCAGGCCGGCGAGGAAGGCGCGGGAGTCGGCCACCCAGCCCGGGAAGGTGACCGGCAGGCCCTCGGCCGCGGCGCGCAGGGCCTCGCCGTCGCGGCCGGCGCCGCCGATCACCGCCTCGAACGGCACGTCGAGCCGGCGCAGCGCGGAGAGCAGGACGTCGAAGCCCTTCTGCGCGGTCAGCCGGCCGAACGCGCCGATCCGCGGCACCGCGTTGCCGGCCGGGCCGGCGGGGTCGGGCGGCACGTCGACGCCGTTGGGCACGACGTGCGCCCGCGCCGGGTCGACGCCGAGGTCGGCCACCACCTGCAGGCGGCCCTCCTCCGAGGGGCTGATCACCGCGCCCATCCGCCGGTAGAGGGCGGACAGCACGGCCCGCTCCTCCCCGCCGCGGGTGTCGCCGACCAGGTGCAGCACCCCGGCGGTGGGCGCCACCTGCTGCGCGGCGGCCACCGCGGCGAGGTTGGACGCGGGGTCGACGAGGTTGACCACCACGACGTGGGGGCGCTGGGCGGCCAGCGCCGCCCGGGTGCGCGGCGCCGCGGCGGTGTGCCGGGTCAGCGGGACGACGGTGCGCTCGACGTCGAGGTGCGCGAAGCCGTCCGCCACCGGCTCGGCGCACACCAACGACGCGGTCCAGCCGTGGTCCGCCGCGCGGCGCAGGTGGTGCGTCAGCCACACCTCCGCCCCGCCCCAGCCACTCGAGTCCGCGACGAACGAGACCCTCACGAGGCGGCCAGCTCGAGCGCCGCACCGGCCACCGCGGACGGCGAGACGGTGGCCGCGCAGCGGAACTCGATCGGGCAGGCCAGGTGCGGGCACGGCGCGCACGCCACCGCCGGGGTCAGCGCGCGGTGCCGCGGGCCGGGGTGCGCCCACCGGACCGGGTCGCCGGGCAGGAAGACCGTGACGCTGCGGGCGCCGACCGCCGCGGCCAGGTGCGCGGAGCCGGTGTCGTTGCCGACCAGCACCGCGCTGTCGCGCAGCAGCGCGGCCAGCCCGCCGAGGCTGGTGGCGCCGGTGAGGTCGACCGCGGGGGCGCGCATCGCCGCGACCACCCGGGCGGAGATCTCCCGCTCGCCGGCCACCCCCGTGACGACGACGTCGAGCCCCTCGGCGGCCAGCGCGTCGCCGACGGCGGCGTACCGCTCGACCGGCCAGCGCCGGGTGGGCGCCGACGCCCCCGGGTGCAGGACGGCGTACCGGCCCGGCTCCAGCCCCGCGGCCGCGAGCGTGGCGGCGTGCTCGGCCTCGTCGTCGGCGGTGACCGGGAAGCCCATGCGGGCGTCGCCGCCGGGCGGCAGGCTCAGGTGCTCCAGCAGCGCGACGTGCCGCGCGGCCTCGTGCAGGTGCAGCGGGTAGCGCAGGTGCAGCGCCTCGGTACCCGGCGGCGGGTCCCAGCCGGTGGGCGCGAAGCCACCGGTGAGCCGGGCGCCCAGGGCGGCGGTCACCCGGTTGGCGGCCGGCCGGTCGCCGTAGGCCTGCAGCGCGAGGTCGAACCGGCGCTCCCGCGCCGCGGCGGTGAACGTGGCCCACCCGGCGCGGTCGACCGGGCCGTCGGGGACGCCGTCCGCGCCGGGGAAGGGCAGCAGCGCCACGGGGACGCCGAGGCGCTCGACCACCGGCGCCATGCGGCCGAAGGTCACCAGCGTGACCTCGACATCGGGCCGGGCGGCACGCAGCCGGCGCAGCGCGGGGACGGTGCACAGCAGGTCGCCCAGGCCCACCCGCAGCCGGACCAGGGCCAGGCGTCGGACGGCGGGGTCGGCGAGGGGCGCGGTCACCAGCGCCCACTGCCCCGCCGCACCGGCCGCGTAACACAACTCCATGACGCCCAACCGACGGGTGTCGCCGCTTCGTGGTGCACTACATGCTCGCCCGCCCGCCTGTTCGCCCGCCGACGCCGGAGGTCCCCTGCGTGTCCCGTCCCGCTGCCGCCCTGCACGTGCTGCGCCTGTGCAGCGTGTTCGAACCGCCGGCGGCCCGGCCGGCCACGACGCCGGGGGCGCTGCCCGGGGAGCTGGACGCCCGCGCGGCGCGGTTCGACCCGATCGGCGGGATGCAGAACCACACGGCCACGCTCACCCGCTGCCTCGACGCCGCCGGCGTGCGGCAGACGGTGGTGACCGCGCGGCTGGCCGGCCCGCGCGGGACGACGTCGCTGGGCCGCGGCGCCCGGGTGTCCCGCACCGGGCTGCCGGTGCCCCGGCTCCGGCAGCTGTGGGCGCTGTCCGGGCTGCCGGCGGTGCTGCGCGCCGGCCGCCGGGCGCCGGTCGACGTGGTGCACGCCCACCAGGGCGAGGACCTCGCCACGCTGCCGCTGGCCCGGCTGGCCGCGCGGGTGCACCGCGCCCCGCTGGTGGTCACCGTGCACTGCAGCGTCGGGCACACGCTGACCGGCCGGGGGCCGAGGGTGCGGCTGCTGCGGGCGCTCGGCGGCTGGATCGAGCGCAGCACCCTCCGCCGCGCCGACGCCGTCGTCGTCCTCACCGGGCGGACCGCGGCGGCCCTGCGCGCGGACGGCGTGCCGGCCGACCGGCTGTCCACCATCCCCTCCGGCTTCGACCCGGCGTTGTTCTCCGGCGGCACCCCCGACGTGTTCCCCGGGGTGGCGCGGCCGCGGATCGGCTACGTCGGCCGGCTCGCGCCGCAGAAGGACCCGGCCACGTTGGTGCGCGCGTTCGGGCGGATGCGGGAGGAGGCGTCGCTGGTCGTCGTCGGCGACGGGCCGGACCGGGCGCTGGTGCACCGGCTGGCCGCCGAGAGCCCCGCGGCCGGGCGGATCATGCTCGCCGGCTTCGTCGAGCACGCCCGCGTGCCCGCGGTGCTGGCCTCCCTCGACGTGCTCGTGCTGCCCTCGGCCTACGAGGAGATGGGCTCGGTGCTCACCGAGGCGATGGCCGCGGGCCTGCCGGTCGTCGCCAGTGACGTCGGCGGGATCCCCGAGGTGGTGCAGGACGGGCGCACCGGGCTGCTCGTGCCGCCCGGTGACGCCGGCGCGCTGGCCGCCGCGCTGGACCGGGTGGCCGGCGACGACCTGCTGCGCGCCCGGCTGGCCGCCGGCGCCCGCGCCCGCTCGGCCGAGTACGGGTGGCCGGCGCTGTCGGGGCGGGTGGCCGCCGTCTACGACCGGGTGCTGGGCGTCGACTCCGACCTCGAGCCCGCCGCGTGACCCCGCGGGTCGCCGTCCTGGTCCCGGTGCACGACCAGGCGGCGTTCCTGCCCCGGGCGCTGGAGTCGCTGCTCGCCCAGGAGGAGGCGGCGTGGGAGGCGGTGGTCGTCGACGACGGGTCCCGCGAGCCGGTCGCCGTCCCCGCCGACCCCCGGCTGCGGCTGGTGCGCACCGACCACAACCGCGGCCTGGGCGCGGCGCTCAACCGGGCGCTGGACGAGACCACCGCCCCGGTCGTCGCCTACCTGCCCGCCGACGACGTCTGGTTCCCCGCGCACCTCGCCACGCTGCTCGCCGCCCTGGCCGACGACGGCGTGGTGCTGGCCCGCGCCGACCTCGACGAGCCGGCCGATCCCCCCTACGCGCAGCTGGTGCAGGTGGCCCACCGGCGCACCGGTGACCGCTGGACCGAGCGCGCCGAGCTGGAGACCGACGACCTCGACCGGCTGATGTGGTCGCGGGTGGCCGCCCGCGGGACGACGACCGGCACCGGCCGGGCCACCTGCGCGTGGACGCGGCACCCGGGCCAGCGGTCGCGGGCGATCCGCGAGTCGTCCGACGGCGGCCTCAACGTGTTCCGCAGCCGCTACCGGGTGGCCGGGCCGCTGCGGTTCGCCTCCACCGACGGCGGGGGGACCGACGAGGTCGCCCGGTACGCCCGGTTCCGGGAGCGGGGGTACCCGCCGTCGCCGGACGGGCTGCGGGTCCTCGTGGTCGGCGAGCTCGCGTTCAACCCCGAGCGGGTACTGGCGCTGGCCGAGCGCGGCCACTCCCTCACCGGCCTGTGGACCGCCGACGGCCTCGGCGACTCCACCGTCGGGCCGCTGCCGTTCGGCTCCGTCCCCGACCTCGACCGCGACCGCTGGCGGGAGGAGGTCCGCGCGCTCGCCCCCGACGTCGTGTGGGCGCAGCTCAACTGGCGGGCGGTGCCGTTCGCGCACGCCGTGCAGCAGGCGTTCCCCGGCCTGCCGTTCGTGTGGCACTTCAAGGAGGCGCCGCAGCGCAGCGTCGTGCGCGGGGAGTGGCCGCTGCTGGCCGACCTCGTCTGCGGCGCCGACGCCTGCCTGTTCGCCACCGAGGAGGAGCGCGACTGGTTCGCCCTCGCGCTGTCCGGCCGGGTCGACCCGGCACGGCTCGGCGTCCTCGACGGCGACCTGCCCAAGCGCGACTGGCTCGACGCGCCGTTCTCGCCGCGGTTCTCGGACGCCGACGGGCAGCCGCACGCCGCCCTCGCCGGCCGGCCCTCCGGGCTGGACCTGGACTGGGTGCTGGCGCTGGCCGACCGCGGCGTGCACACCCACCTGTACGGGCAGGTCCGGGCGCCGGGGGCGAAGGGGTCGTGGACCGGCTGGCTGGACGAGGCGCTGGCCCGCGCACCGGGGTTCGTGCACGTGCACCCCGCCGTCGGGCCGGAGGACTGGGTGCGCGAGCTGTCCCGCCACGACGCCGGGTGGCTGCACCGCTTCGACTCGGCCAACGGCGGCGACCTGCGCCGGGCCGGCTGGGACGACCTCAACTCCCCCGCCCGGCTGCCGGTGTACCTGGCCGCGGGGCTGCCGCTGCTCCAGCAGGCCAACCCCGGCTCGCTGGTCTCGGTGGAGCGGGTGCTGCGCGCTGACGGGACGGGGCTGTTCTACCGCTCCGCCGACGACGTCGCCGCGGCCCTGCACGCCGAGCTCGGGACGCGGGCGGGGCACGCCGCCGCCCTGGCCGCGCGGGAGCGGCACGTCTTCGACGCGCACGCCGACCGCCTGGTCGACCTCTTCCGCTCGATCGCCCGCTGAAGGACCCCCGTGCCCCCCACCGCTCGCAGGCTCGCGGCGGGCCCTGCACGGGGGCCGCGCGCGGACGGCGGAACCGTCGGACCCCGCTCCTACCGTCGGCGCCGTGACGGGTGAGCTGCGCTGGGCGGTCACCGACGGGCCGGACGGCACCGCGGCCGTCGAGCTGCCCCGCGACGACGACGAGGCGTGGCGCCTCGGGCAGCAGGCCCGCGGCGGCTTCTGGTGCGCGCGCGAGGCCGGCGGCTGCGGCGGCCGGCTCGAGGTCGCGCACGGGCCGCGGCCCGCGTTCGCGCACGTGGGGTCCGCGGCGTGCGCGTTCGCCCGGCGCGGTGCGGCGGCCGGCCCCGCCTACGACGCGTTGCGCTACCGCCGTCCGCTCACCGCGTGGCTCACCGGCCTGGGGCACGAGGCCCGGATGGTGCGGGCGCCCGACCCGGGCGGCCACCCCGGCCTGCACGTCGCCGTCCCCGGCGCGGGCGTCCTCGAGGTCCAGCTCGCCCCGCTCGCCGACGACGCCTGGCGGGAGCGGGACGACGTGCTGCGGCGCACGAGCGGGCGGGTCACCTGGCTGCACGGCCCCGACGCCGAGGTGTCCGCGGCCGCCGAGGCGCGCGTGCGCGGCGCCGCCCTGGTGGTGCGCCGGCACGACCGCGGCCTGATGGTCGGCGTCAGGGACACCGGCGCGGCGGTCCGCTGGGTGCGGCTGGCCGCCTGCCGGCTGACCGCCGACGGGCTCGACGTCCCCGGCCTCGCCGAGGCCCGCGCCCGGCACGCCCGGCGCACCGCCGAGCGGGAGGCGGCCGCCCGGCGGGCGGGCCGGGCCGCGCGCGGCGCGGAGCGGCCCGGCTTCGAGCAGCTGACCTTCCCCGTCGCGGAGCGGGAGGCACCGGGCCGGGAGGTGGCGGTCTAGGACGCCTCGGCGCGCGGCGGCTCCTCCGGCTCCCGGTCGGACCGGACGCGGCCCGGCAGGCGCAGCACCGGCAGGTGCAGGTGCGGCAGGTGCCGCGGCAGCGGGACGTGCGGGTGCGGCAGCCGGTCCACCAGGGCGGCAGGCAGCCGCACGTGCGGCAGGTGCAGGGAACCGCGGCGCGGCTCCTCGGGCGACTGCGGCCGCGCCCGGCCGAGGGCCGCCGTCCAGGCGCTGCGCGCCGCCGCGGCCCGCGCCCGCGCCGCGGCCTGGGCCGCGCGGTGGTCCCGCTCCCAGCGGGCGGTGTTGCTCCGTGCCATCGCGGTGACCAGCGCGGTCAGCACGACGAACCCGACGACGCTGACGACAGCCCAGCCCATGGCGGCCCTCCCCTGGACCGCGCCGCACAGCCCGGGAGCCCGGCGTCCGCGGCGGTGACCGCAGGATCCCGCCGCCCCGGTTCCGCGACAAGTCGGTCCGCGCGCCCCGCCGCGCGACGCGCCGGCACGCGCCTCCCGGCGCCCGGCGGGAGCACCCGGTCCGGGTCGCCGCCTGCGCCGACGACCACGGCCACCCGCCCGGCGGGGCACGCCCGGTTCGGCCGGGTGACGCGGGGTAACCCCGCCGCGGGTCGAGCCGCGGCCCCGCAGCCCCGGCTCCCCGGAGGTCCCGCCGACGTGCCCGACACGCCCACCCCCGAGCTGCAGACCATGCCGCCCGGCCTGTACGACCTGGTCACCTACTCGATCGCCGGCGCGGGCCTCGCCCTGGTCGCCTACCTCCTCTACTCGTGGACGAGCCGGGACGAGGTCGGCGCCCGCTACCGGCCCGCCGTGCTCGCCGGCCTGTGCGTCGCGGGCGTCGCGGCGCTGTCGTACCTGGTGCTGTACCTGAAGTGGGACACCGGCTTCACGCTGACCGACGCCGGGTACGTGCCGAACGCCGAGGCGCGCGCGACGCTGTACCCGCGCTACGCCGACTGGTCGGTGACCGTGCCGCTGCTGACCGCGGAGCTGCTGGCCGTCTGCTCGCTCACCGGGGCCCGGGCACGCAACCTGCGGTTCACCACGACGGCCGCGGCCTTCCTCATGATCCTCACCGGCTTCCTGGGCAGCCAGGTGCTGGCGCAGGGCCGCGACGTCGGCGCGCTGGTGCTGTGGGGCTGCGTCAGCACCGTCTTCTACGCCTACCTGTACGTCGCGCTGATCGGCGCCGTCCGCTCCTCGACGGCGTCGATGAGCGTCGAGGCCGGGACCAGCCTGCGCAACGCGGCGATCGTGCTGCTGGCCGGCTTCGGGGTGTACCCGCTGGTCTACGCGGTGCCGGTGTTCGTCGACGTCACGCCCGCCTGGTTCACCGGCATGCAGGTGGCCTACTCCGCCGCCGACGTGCTGGCCAAGGTCGGCTTCGGGGTGCTCGTGCACAAGGTGGCCAAGCTGCGCACCGCCGAGGACGTCGCCGCCGGCGTCGACACCCACCCCCAGTCGGTGTGGGTGAGCAACGTGCACCAGAGCGAGGCCGTGCTGCCGCGCACGCAGACCGAGCACCGCACCACCCGCTTCGAGGACAACGCCGTCGACGACGCCCCGGTGTTCGCCACGCACCCGGCCTACCCGCACGAGCACCACGAGGTCGAGCACCTGCCCGGGCGGGACCCCGGCAGCCGGGTCTCCGCCGGCCGGTACGTGGCCGCCTGGACGGCCGACCGGACCTGAGCGTGCCGTCGCCCGCCGGTCCGGTCGCCGCCCCCGCGCGGGCCGCGACCGCCGTCTCGCTGACGGCGGTGGCGGCGGTGGTGGCCGTCGAGGTCGCCGTCGGCTGGGGCGACCTGGCCTGGCTGCCGCTGGTGGCCGGCCTCCTGCTGGGCCTGCCGCACGGGGCGGCCGACCACCTGGGGACCGGCGGGCGGCTGAAGCGGCCGACGCTGGTCGCCCTCGGCTACGCCGCCGTGGCCGCCGCCGGGTGGCTGCTGTTCCGGGCGGCGCCGGGGCCGGCGCTGGTCGTCTTCGTGCTCGTGTCGACCTGGCACTTCGGCACCGGGGAGACCGCCTTCGCCGACCTGCGGGCGGGACGCCCGGTGCAGCGGCAGGCGACGGCGTCGGTCGTGCTGGGCGCGCTGGTCCTGCTCGTCCCCCTGGCACGCGGGGCGGACGCGGCCGCGCCGGTCGTGGCCGCGGTCGTGCCCGGGAGCAGCGGCGTCCTGCCGACCGCCCTCGTCGTGACGGTGCTGGTCACGGTGCTCCCGGCAGCCGCCGCGCTGGGCGCCGAGCGGCTGCTGGCCGGCCGGTGGCTGGAGGCCGCCGAGGTGGCGGTCCTGCTGGTGCTCGTGCTCGTCGTCCCGCCGTTCGCGGCCTTCGGCGTGTGGTTCGGCTGCTGGCACGCCGTCCGCCACGTGGCCCGCCTCGTCGCCGCGGACCCGGCGAACGCGGACGACCTGGCCCGCGGGCGGCTGCGCGGGCCGCTGCGCCGGTTCGCCGCAGCCGCGGCGCTGCCGACCCTCGCGGTGCTCGCGGTCCTGGCGCTGCTGTGGCCGGCCGCGGGAGGCTGGCGCGGGTCCCTGGCCACCGCCCTGCCGGTCCTGGCGGCGCTCACGCTCCCGCACGCGCTCGTCGTCGCCCGGCTCGACCGGACGGCGCGCCGGGACCCGCCGCCCGGGACGGCGCCCGCCGCCCCGGCCCGACCCGGGGAACGGAGACCGACGTGACCGTCGCCGCGCAGATGCTCGACACCTACCCGGCCGACCTCGGCGGCATCGACCGCGAGCGGCTCGCCGCCTGCATCGAGGCGTGCGTGGAGTGCGCGCAGGCGTGCACCGCGTGCGCCGACGCCTGCCTGTCCGAGGAGATGGTCGCCGACCTGCGGAAGTGCATCCGAACGAACCTGGACTGCGCCGACGTCTGCGCGGCGACCGGGCGGGTGCTGTCCCGGCACACCGGCTACGACGCGAACCTCACCCGCACCGTCCTCGAGGCGTGCGCCGCCGCCTGCCGCGCCTGCGGCGACGAGTGCGCGTCCCACGCGGAGATGCACGAGCACTGCCGCGTCTGCGCCGAGTCCTGCCGGCGGTGCGAGCAGGCCTGCCGCGACCTGGTGGCCACCCTCGGCTGACCGGACCGCGGGCGCATGGCAGCGTGTGTGCCCGTGGTGAACGTCCTCTCGATCCAGTCGCACGTCGCCTACGGCCACGTCGGCAACTCCTCGGCGGTCTTCCCGCTGCAGCGCCTCGGCGTCGAGGTCTGGCCGGTCCACACCGTCCAGTTCTCCAACCACACCGGCTACGGCGCGTGGACCGGCCGGGTGTTCGACGGCCAGGCCATCGAGGAGGTCGTCGACGGCATCGCCGACCGCGGCGTGCTCGGCACCGCCGACGCCGTCCTGTCCGGCTACCTCGGGTCGGCCGACATCGGCCACGCCGTGGTCGGCACGGTCGGGCGGGTGCGCGCGGCCAACCCCGACGCCGTCTACGCCTGCGACCCGGTCATCGGCGACGTCGGCCGCGGCGTGTTCGTGCGGCCGGGCATCGAGGAGTTCATGCGCGAGGTCGCCGTCCCCGCGGCCGACGTCGTCACGCCCAACCACTACGAGCTCGACCTGCTGGCGCGGACGACGACCCGCACCCTCGCCGAGGTGCAGGACGCCGTGGCCGCCGTGCAGGGGCTGGGCCCGCGGGTGGTGCTGACGACGTCGCTGGTCGCCGACGACACCCCCGACGACGCCGTCGACCTGCTCGCCTCCGAGGGCGGGCGGCACTTCCGCGTGCGCACGCCGCGGCTGTCGGTGTCGGTCAACGGCGCCGGCGACGCGATCGCGGCGCTGTTCCTCGCGCACTGGCTCGACACCCGCTCGGCCGGCGAGGCGCTCGGCCGGGCCGCGGCCAGCGTCTGGGGGCTGCTGCGGCGCACCGAGGAGGCCGGCTCGCGGGAGATCCTGCTGGTCGCCGCCCAGGACGAGTTCGTGTCCCCGTCGCGCACCTTCCCCGTCGACGAGGTCTGACGGCGGACCACCTGTCCCCTCACCCAGCGGGCCGGCGCGCACCGACCTAGCGTCCCCCCGTGGACCTGTTCCGGACGAAGTCGGTGGAGGCCGTCCGCGCGGACGCCGGGGACGACGAGGGGGCGCCCGACCGCGGCGGGCACCTGCGCAAGCGGCTGTCCGCCCGGCACCTGGTCGGGTTCGGCATCGGCATCGTCATCGGCACCGGGATCTTCACCCTCACCGGCGTGACGGCGAAGAACAGTGCCGGCCCGGCGGTGGTGCTCTCCTTCGCCATCGCGGGCGTGGTCGCCCTGCTCGCGGCGGTCTGCTACGCCGAGTTGGCCTCGGCCGTGCCGACGGCGGGCAGCGCGTACACCTACACCTACGCCACGGTCGGCGAGGTCGTCGCGTGGATCATCGGCTGGGACCTGTTCCTCGAGTTCGCCCTCGGGGCGGCCGTGGTCGCCCGCGGCTGGTCGGGCTACGTCGGCAACCTGCTGGACCTGCCGCCGTCGGTGTTCGGCGAGACCTCCACGGTGAACGTGGGCGCCGCGTTCATCGTCGTCGTGCTGACGCTGGTGGCGGTGCTGGGCATCCGCGAGTCGGCGCGGGTCACCGGCGTGCTCGTCGTCGTCAAGGTCGCCGTCTGCCTGTTCGTGATCCTGGCCGGGGTCTGGTTCGTCCGCGGCGCCAACCTCACCCCGTTCGTGCCGCCGTCGGAGCCGGCCGAGAGCGGCAGCGGGCTGGCCCGGCCGCTCATCGAGGTCCTCGCCGGCCTGGAGCCGGTCGCGTTCGGCGTCGGCGGGGTGCTCACCGCGGCGGCGGTCGTCTTCTTCGCCTACACCGGCTTCGAGGCGGTGGCCAACCTGTCGGAGGAGACCCGGCGCCCGGCGCGGGACGTGCCGCTCGGCCTGCTCGGCACCCTGGGGGTGGCCACCGCGCTCTACGTCGGCGTCGCCTTCGTCGTCGTCGGGATGGTCGAGTACACCGACATCGACGAGGGCGCGCCGATCGCCGACGCGTTCGACCAGGTGGGGCTGGGCTGGGCGTCGTCGCTGGTGTCGATCGCCGCGGTGGCCGGGCTGACCTCGGTGATCCTGGTCGACCTGATCACCATCGGCCGGATCGGGTTCGCCATGGGCCGCGACGGGCTGCTGCCGCCGGCGGTGGCCCGGGTCAGCCCGCGCACCGGCGTCCCGGCGCGGGTCACGCTGCTGTTCGCCGTCCTGGTGCTGGTGCTGGCGACGTTCGTGCCGCTCGGGACGCTGGCCGACCTGGTGAGCATCGGGACGCTGTTCGCCTTCCTGCTGGTGGCGGTCGCGGTGCCGGTGCTGCGCCGCACCCGCCCGCGGCTCGAGCGGCCCTTCCGGGTGCCGTTCTCCCCCGTGCTCCCGGCCGTCGCCGCGCTGGCCTGCCTCTACCTGATGCTCAACCTGAGCATCGAGACGTGGCTGCGGTTCCTGGCCTGGCTCGCGCTCGGGATGCTGGTGTACGCCGCCTACGGCTACCGGCACTCCCGGGTGCGCGCGGCCGCCCGGGAGCGGGCCGCGCAGCGGACCTGAGAGCCGGTCACCGTGCCCGACACCGCTGCGGGGCGGGTCCCGGGCGAGGACCATGGGCCCATGACCGCAGACGACGCCGCGCGCCAGGCGGCCGAGCGCGCGGAGGCCGCCGGCCGGCGCACCCGCGAGCTGGCCGAGCGGCTGGACCGCCTGAACGCGGGCCACCTGCCGTCCGAGGACGACGTCCGGGCGGCGCGGGAGGCGGCCGAGGACGCCGCCGCCCGCGCGGAGGCGGCCCACCGCCGCGCCGCCGCGCGGCACGAGCACTCCTCCCGGCTGCACGAGCACACGGCCCGGGTGCACGAGATCGCCGCCGAGCACGGGGTCGGGAACCCCGAGGAGCACCGGCGCCAGGCGGCCCGGCACCGCGACGAGGCGGAGGAGGACCGGCGGCTCGCGACCGAGGACGCCGCCGAGGCGCACGAGGAGGCGGCGACGTGACCGAGCCCGGGCGGCCGCCACCCCTGGGCGCGCAGCACGTCGTCGAGGACCTCGCCGACCTCGACGTCGTCCAGGAGGAGCTCCGGGTCGCCGAGGAGGAGCTGCGGGCCCAGCAGGAGGAGATCGCCCGGCTCGTGCACCGCTACGAGGACGAGCGCCGGTGGCACGAGCACGTCGCGGCGGTCCTGCCCGTCGGCCTGTTCGTCACCGACGGCGTGGGCAAGCTCGTCGAGGTCAACCCGGCGCTCGCCGCGGCCGTCGGCGTCTCGCTCCCCCGGCTGGCCGGCAAGCCCCTGACCGTCTACCTCGACCCGCACGACGTCTCCGCGTTCCGCTCCGCGCTGCGGGCGCTCGGCACGGGCCAGACGGCCGAGTACCGCGGGCCGGTCACGGTCCGCGGCCGCGACGGCGCGCCCGTCCCGGGACAGCTGTTCGGGGCGCCGGACGTGGTGGACCCGGACGCGCTGCGGGCGCGGATCCGCTGGGTGCTGGTGACCGAGAGCAGCGGCATCCCGCTCGGCACCCCGGAGGCGGCCGACGGGGAGCCTGCCGGCAGGGCCGCCGGCGACGACGGACCCGGCGCGAGCGCACCGGTCACCGTCGCCGAGGCGCTCACCCAGCTCACCCGGCTCACCGGCACCTCCGTGGACCGCCGGCAGCTGCTCGGCCGGATCGCGGCGCTCACCACGAGCGCCGTCCCGGCGGCGGACTGGGTCAGCGTCACCGTCGGCTCCCCCGCCTCACCGCGGTCGATCGGCAGCGACTCCACCGCCGCCCAGGACGCCGACGGGCGGCAGATGCGCGCGGAGGAGGGCCCGTGCTGGGACGCCGCCGCCCGGCGCGAGGTCGTCGTGACCGGCGACCTGCGCACCGACCCGCGCTGGCCGGCGCTGGCGCGGCTGGCCGCGGCCGGGCCGGTGCGCAGCGTCCTCGCGGTGCCGCTGGCGCTGTCGGGCGAGCCGGCCGGCGTGCTCAACGTCTACTCCCGCCACGCCGACGCGTTCGGCCTCGCCGACCGGCGGATCGCCGAGCTCGTGGCGGTCGCCGTCGCCGCCGTGCTGCAGGAGGTCGGCGAGCGGGAGGCGCTGCGCCGGCTCACGCTCAACCTGGAGCAGGCGCTGTCCACGCGGGCGGTCATCGACCAGGCCAAGGGCGTGCTCATGGGCCGCCTGGGCGTCGACGCCGACGACGCGTTCGCCCGGCTGGTCACCCTGAGCAACCGGCTCAACGTCAAGGTCCGCGACCTCGCCCAGCTGGTCGTGCAGGGCCACGCCGACGAGGTCATCGCCGCCGCCCACTGACCTCCGTCACGGGCTCACTCGGTGGGGTCCATGAGGACGACGGCGCCGCCGCGCTGGCCCGGGCCGGGGGCGAAGGCGCTGACGGTCACCCGGACCCGCACCGGCCGGCCGCGGCGGTTGACCGCGCCGAGCTCGACGGTCTCGTGCGCCGAGCCGTCCCCGGCCACCTGGCGGCGCAGCAGCGGGTGCAGGTCGGAGACCGGCAGCCCGATGTCCAGGTTGAGCAGGTACTGCCCGGCCACCTCGTCCTGCCGCATGCCCCACAGGTCCTCGGCCGCGGCGTTCCAAGCCAGCACCCGCAGGTCCTGGTCGACGACGACGACCCCGGCGCGGAAGCTGGAGAGGACCCCGGTCATGAACTGGTTGAGCGTGGCGACCTCGTCGGTGCTGGCGCGCAGCTCCTCGTTGGTCGTGTGGAGCTCGTCGTTCATCGACTGGAGCTCCTCGTTCATCGTCTCCAGTTCCTCGTTGGTCGACTGGAGCTCCTCGTTGGTGGTCTCCAGCTCCTCGACCGTGGACTGCAGCTCCTCGTTGGTGGTCTCCAGCTCCTCGTTGGTCGACTGCAGCTCCTCGTAGGCGGTCTCCAGCTGCCGGTTGGCGAACTCCAGCTCCCGCTGCAGCCGCCGGTAGTGGGTGACGTCCTCGAAGATGACCGTGCTGCCGAGCGGGGTGCCGTCCTCGCGGGACAGGGGCATCACCTGGACGTCGAAGACCAGGGCCTCGGCCCCGGCCTGGTGCCGCTCGACGCCGCGCAGCCACACCGTCCGGCGGCTGCCCACCGCCTCGGCGATGGCCCCGCGCAGCTCGACGGGCCGGTAGGAGACCTCCAGGTCCTGGAACGGCCGGCCCACGTCGCGCTCGTCGACCCGGAACAGCCGCTCGGCCTGGTGGTTGACCATCGCCAGCCGTCCCTCGGCGTCGAGGACGAGCTGGGCACCGGGCGAGGAGAGCATCGCCTGGCGGCGCAGCCGGGACAGGTCGCCGAGGCCGCTGTCGAGGTCGCCGCGCGGCACCGCCGGCACCACCCGGCGCTCGGGCGCCACCGCGCCGTCCCGCTTGCGGAAGAAGCGGCGGGTGAGGTCGACCGGCACGAACAGCTGGGTGTGCGAGAGCAGCATCTCGGCCTTGCCGAGGAACAGCAGCCCGTGCGGGGCGAGCGCGAAGTGCAGCCGCCCGAGGATGCGGTTCTGCGTCTCCGCGTTGAAGTACATGAGCGTGTTGCGGCACAGCAGCAGGTCCACGTGCGAGATGGGCGCGTCCTGCACGAGGTCGTTGCGGCCGAAGATGACCGAGCGGCGCAGGTCCTTGCGGAAGGCGAACCGGGTGCCCTCCTGGGTGAAGTACCGCTCCACCTGCTCGGGCGTCAGGCCCGCCATCTCGCGCTCGGTGAACAGCGCCTGGCGGGCCTGGGCGAGGGCCTCCTCGTCGACGTCGGTGGCGTAGATCTTCACCCGCTCGCGGAACTCGTCGACGCCGAGCGCCTCGGCCAGCAGGATCGCCAGGCTGTAGGCCTCCTGGCCCGACGCGGAGCCGGCGCTCCACACCCGGATGACCGGCCCGGCGGTGGCCAGCAGGTCCGGCAGCAGCCGGTCGCGCAGGTGGTCCCAGGCCGGGCGGTCGCGGAAGAAGCTCGTGACGTTGATGAGGATCGTGTTGAACAGCGGCGCGAACTCGTCGGGGTGGACCTCGAGGAAGTCCTCGTACTCGGCGACCGAGGCGATGCCGACCTCCGCCATGCGCCGGCGCACCCGGCGGACCAGGCTCGGCCGCTTGTAGCCGGTGAAGTCGAAGCCGCGTCGCTCGCGCAGGTAGACCAGCAGCGACTCGAAGTCGGGGTCCAGGCCCGCGGCGGCGTCGCTGAACGCGTCGGCCTCGGCGTCGTCGGCGTCCTCCAGCACGGCGTCGTCGGTCTCCGGGTCGTCCAGGGCCGGGGCGTCCGGGGCCGGGCCGTCCTGCGCGGCACCGGCCGGCGCGCGCCCGTCCAGCGCGGGGCTCCCCGGGTCCGCGGTGGCCGGCCGCCGGCCGGGCTCCTCGTCGGGCGCCCGGCCGTCGACGCCGCGCCGCTGGTCCTCCGCCACGGCTCAGGCCCCCGTCGCGCTGTCGGTGGGGTCGCCGAGCCTGTCGTCGACCTGGTCCGGGAGACCCTCGCCGTTGAGCGCACCGCGTTCGAGGAGCTCCCGCAGCAGCGAGGCGGCCCCGAGCGCCTCGTCGTGCCGGCGCCGGAAGGCGAGCGCGCTGTGCCGGTGTCCGCTGTCCTCCGCCCGCAGGCCCATGCGCAGGCTGAGCGCCGCCCGCTCCTCCAGGCCGCGCAGCGCCATCCACAGCGCGCCCTCCAGCGCCTGCGCCTGCTCGGCGGCCAGGGCCTCGGGCGACCAGGCGTGGCCGACGCGGCACCGGTACCGCTCCATCCCGCCCTCGCTGATCGAGAACAGCGCGCCGTGGCAGCTGGGGCAGCCGAAGCCCGACGGCGTCCCCGGCCGCGTGTCCTCGTCCATCGCCTCGCCGTCGAGTCGGGCCATCTCCGTCTCCGTCGTCATCAGGTGGGTGGGTGCGGGGGCGACGGCGTCGACCTCCTCGCGCACCAGCCGGTCCAGCAGCTTCGGCAGCTCGGCGAGCCCGGCGACGTGGTCGGCCCCACCGACATCCACCGCGTGCAGCGGCATGCTCGGGTACAGGGCCTCCTCCGGGTCCTGCGCGAGCGCCGCGCCGCCCCGGGTGCGGACGGCGATCGTGCCCGCGGTGCCGTCGTCGAGCGCGCCGGACAGGACGACCGAGACCACCCGGGGGCCGTGCGCGCGGGCGGCCGAGCGGAACAGGACGTCGACCGCCGGCCGGTGGCCGTTCTCCCGCGGCCCCCGCGAGAGCTGCACGTGGCCGTCGGCCACCATCAGGTGCCGGTCGGGCACGGCGACGACGACCGTGCCGGGCTCCAGCCGCATCCCGTCCCGGGCCGCGGACACCGGCAGCGCCGACACCCGCCCGAGGATGGCCGGCAGGGCGCTGCGGCCGGTGGAGGGCATGTGCAGCACCACCAGGACCGCGGCGGGCAGGTCCCGGGGGAGGCCGGCGAGCAGGTCGCGCAGCGCCTCGACACCGCCGGCCGAGGCGCCGATCACCACGAGGTCCCGGTGCATCCGGTACCGCCTCCTCCCGTGCTGGGCGCGCTCCCGGCTCACAGGGGCGTCACCGGAACGGTAGTTGCCTCCCGGTCGGCTGACCGCGTGGCGTGCGCGGGTCGACCGCGAGGATGTCGCCATGGACCTCAACGCCGACCTCGGGGAGTCCTTCGGTGCGTGGACCCTCGGCGACGACGCCGCGATGCTGCAGGTGGTGACCAGTGCGAACGTCGCCTGCGGCTTCCACGCCGGGGACCCGCTGACGCTGCGGCGGGTGTGCGCGCAGGCCGCCGACGCCGGCGTCGCGATCGGCGCGCAGGTGTCCTACCGGGACCTCGCCGGCTTCGGCCGCCGGTTCCTCGACGCCGCGCCCGACGAGCTCGCCGCCGACGTGCTGTACCAGCTCGGCGCGCTCGACGGCCTGGCGCGGGCGGCGGGCACGCGGGTGCGCTACGTCAAGCCGCACGGGGCGCTGTACAACGCGGTCGTCGCGCACGAGGAGCAGGCCGCGGCCGTGGTGTCCGCCGTCGCGGCGTACGACCGGTCGCTGCCCGTGCTGGGGCTGCCGGGCTCGGCGTTCCTGCGGTTGGCCGGCGAGGCGGGGCTGCCCACGGTGGCCGAGGCGTTCGCCGACCGCGCCTACACCCCGGCCGGCACGCTGGTCCCCCGCCGGCAGCCGGGTGCGGTGCTCACCGACGCCGCCGAGATCGCCCGGCGGTGCGTGGCGATGGCCGCCCGGGAGCCGGTGACCGACGTCGAGGGCGGTCCGCTGGTGCTGGCGCCGGACTCGATCTGCGTGCACGGCGACACCCCCGGCGCGGTGGCCATCGCCCGGGAGGTGCGCGCGGCGCTCACGGACGCCGGCGTCGCGCTGGCGCCGTTCGCCTGATGCGCGTCCTGCCGAGCGGGTCGGCCGCGCTGCTCGTGGAGCTCGACGACCTCGACGCCGTCCTCGGGTTCTCCGCCGCGCTGCGCGAGCGGGCGCTGCCGGGCGTCGTCGACGTCGTCCCGGCCGCGCGAACGGTGCTGGTGGTGGCCGACGGGGACCTCGCCGACGTGC
The DNA here is from genome assembly GCF_054050415.1 of Geodermatophilus sp. SYSU D01180. Lineage (NCBI taxonomy): Bacteria > Bacillati > Actinomycetota > Actinomycetes > Geodermatophilales > Geodermatophilaceae > Geodermatophilus > Geodermatophilus sp. SYSU D01180. The sequence continues at coordinate 39,313 of NZ_JBJGZH010000012.1, forward strand.
AGGCCGCGCTGGAGCGGCTGCCGTGGCGGCCGGGCCGGGCGGGCACCGGCGAGCGGGTCGAGCTGCCGGTGCGCTACGACGGCGCCGACCTCGCCGACGTCGCGGAGCTGCTCGGCACCGACCCCGACGGCGTCGTCGCGGCGCACAGCGGGCGGGAGTGGACCGTGGCGTTCTGCGGGTTCTCCCCCGGCTTCGGCTACTGCGTCCCGTCCCTGGAGCCTGGAGCCGACCCGTGGGACGTGCCGCGGCTGGCCACCCCGCGCACGCGGGTGCCGGCCGGGTCGGTGGGCCTGGCCGGCGGCTTCACCGGGGTGTACCCGAGCGCGTCGCCGGGCGGCTGGCGGCTGCTCGGGCGAACCGACGTCGCGGTGTTCGACCTGGCCCGCGACCCGGCCGCGCTGCTGCGCCCCGGCGTGCGGGTGCGGTTCGTACCGTGCTGACCGTCCTGTCCCCCGGCCCGCTGACCACGGTGCAGGACCGCGGCCGGCCGGGGCTCGGCGGGATCGGCGTCGGCCGGTCCGGGGCCGCGGACCGGGCCGCGGCCGATCTGGCGAACAGGCTGGTGGGCAACGACCCCGCGGCCGCGGTGCTGGAGGTGACCCTCGGCGGGCTGGTGGTGCGCGCCGGGGCCGACCTGCTCGTCGTCACCACGGGCGCGCGCTGCCCGGGGTCGGCGGTGCACGCCGCACCCGGCCCGCTCCGCGCCGGGGCGACGCTGGCGCTCGGCACTCCGGCCGCGGGGCTGCGCACCTACCTCGCCGTCCGCGGCGGGATCGCCGTCCCGCCGGTGCTGGGCTCGCGGTCCACCGACGTGCTCTCCGGCCTCGGCCCGGCGCCGCTGCGTGCCGGGGACGTCCTGCCGGTCGGGGACGCCGCCGGCCCGCTGCCCGGCGTCGACCTCGCGCCGGTCGCCGACCCGCCCGCCGGGGAGGTGACCGTGCGGCTGCTGCCCGGTCCGCGCGCCGACTGGCTGAGCTCCTCGGCCCTGGACGCGCTGGGGTCGGCCGCGTGGACGGTCACCGCGGAGAGCAACCGGGTGGGGCTGCGGCTGGCCGGTCCGCGGCTGGACCGCGCGGCCGGGGGCGAGCTGACCAGCGAGGGGCTGGTCCGCGGCGCGGTGCAGGTGCCGCCGTCGGGGCAGCCGGTGCTGTTCCTCGCCGACGCGCCGGTGACCGGCGGCTACCCGGTGGCCGGCTACGTCGCCGACGACGACGTCGACCGCTGCGCGCAGCTGCGCCCCGGGCAGGTGCTGCGGCTCCGGCGCTAGGCCCGCAGCAGGGTGACGTCGACGGCCAGGGTGCGGAACGGGTTGGGCAGGCCGAGCGCGGCGGCGCGCTGCGGGTCGTCGACCTCGGGCACGTCCCGGACGAGGCTCTCCTTGACCCCGAAGACCGCGTCGGAGTCGAGGTAGGGCGAGTCGGCGACGAACACGTGCGTGGTCACCGGCCGGTACCCGGGGGCCGCGGCGATGACATGCAGGTGCGCGGGGCGGTTGGGGTGCCGGCCGGTGGCGGCGAGCAGCTGGCCGACCGGGCCGTCGTGCGGGATCGGGTACCAGCGCGGCACGACCGACCGGAACCAGAAGCGGCCGTCGTCGTCGGCGGCGAACAGCCCGCGCAGGTTGCCCGGCGGCTGGACGTCCGGCTGCTGGACGTCGTAGAAGCCGTCCGCGTTGGCCTGCCAGACGTCGACGGTGGCGCCGGCCAGCGGCTCGCCGTCCGGGCCGGTGACCCGCCCGGACACCAGGCACGGGGTGCCCTTGCCGTCGAGGGCGATGTCGTCGCCGAGCTGCCGGGGCGGCGACCCGACGACGTGGAAGGGGCCGAGCACGGTGGACTCGGTGCCGGTGCCCCCACTGCGGTGGTTGATCGTCTCCACCAGCATCGAGACGCCGAGGACGTCGGAGAGCAGGACGAACTCCTGGCGCACGGCGTCGCTGGTGTGCCCGGTGCGGGTGAGGAAGTCGATCGCCGCCGCCCACTCCTCCTCGGTGAGCTCGACGTCCTTGACGAAGGCGTGCAGGTGACGGACCAGCGACGTCACCACCTGCCGCAGCCGCGGGTCCGGGGTGCCCGCGAAGCTGGCGGCGACGACGTCGGCCGAGCGCTCCTCGCTGAACAGCTCGTGCATGCGGGCCACTCTCCCGGGGCCGTGCACCTCCGCGGAAGTGCACGGCCCCGGGCGCTCAGAACGGGTAGGCGGGCAGGTCGCCGCGCACGGTGACCCACTGGGTCTCGGTGAACGCCTCGATGTTGGCCTGCGGGCCGCCGTGCCGCGAGCCGGTGCCGGACGCCCCGACGCCGCCGAACGGGGCGACCGCCTCGTCGTTGACCGTCTGGTCGTTGACGTGGACCAGGCCGGACGGGATGCGCTCGGCCAGCTCGAGGCCCGCGTAGACGTCGCGGGTGAGGATGCCGAGGCTCAGGCCGTACTCGGTGCCGGCGGCCAGCTGCGCGACCTCGTCGAGGCTGGAGAACGGCGTCACCGGGGCGACCGGGCCGAAGATCTCCTCCTGGTAGGCCAGGTGGTCGATCGCGACGTCGCCGAGGACGGTCGGCCGGTAGAACAGCCCCTCGTAGGTGCCGCCGGTGCGCACGGTGGCGCCCTCGTCGACGCTGGCGGTGACCAGCCCGTGCACGCGGTCGCGCTGGCCGGCGTCGATGAGGGGGCCGAGCGCCACCTGCTCGCGGAACGGGTCGCCCACGGGGAGCTTCTCGACCTTCTCGGTGAGGACGGCGGTGTACTCCTCGGCGATCGACTCGTGCACCAGGTGCCGGCTGGTGGCCATGCAGATCTGCCCCTGGTGGGCGAAGGTCCCCCAGGCGCCGACGCCGGCGGCGGCGGTCACGTCGACGTCGGGCAGCACGATCAGCGCGGAGTTGCCGCCGAGCTCGAGGTGCGCCCGCTTGAGGTGCTGGCCGGCCAGCGCGCCGACTGCGCGGCCGGCGCGGGTGGAGCCGGTGAAGGCGATGACCCGTACCTGCGGCGCCGTGACCAGCGCCTCGCCGACGTCGGCCCCGCCGGGCAGGACCTGGAAGACGCCGGCCGGCAACCCGGCCTCCTCGAAGACCCGGGCGAACACCGCGCCGCCGGAGATGGCGGTGCGCGGGTCGGGCTTGAGGACGACGGCGTTGCCGAGCGCCAGGGCCGGGGCGATTGCGCGGATGGCGAGGATGGTCGGCACGTTGAACGGCGCGATGACGCCGACGACGCCGGCCGGGACGCGGCGGGCGAAGCTCAGCCGCGGGGCGGCGGAGCGCAGCAGCTCCCCGTAGGGGTGGCTGGGGAGTGCGGACGCCTCGTAGCACTCCTGCGCGCTGGTGTGGACCTGGAAGTCGCCGAAGGGCTGGATCGCGCCGGACTCGCGGGCCAGCCAGCCCTTGATCTCGTCCGCGTTGTCCTCGAGCACCTGGCCGGCGCGGCGCAGCACCCGCGCGCGCTCCTCGAACGGGGCGGCCGCCCACGCGCGCTGCGCCTCCGCCGCCCGCTCGGCCGCCGCGTGGACGTCCTCGGGGGTCGCCTTGCCGACCGGCGCGATGACGTCGCCGGTGGCCGGCTCCACCGCGTCGTACGTGCCGCCGGACCCGTCGGTCCAGGCGCCGGTCCAGACCTTGCCCTGCCACGCGCCGTCGTCCAGGAGTGCCACGTCGTCCCCTCTCCTCGTCCTGCTGCTGGTCCCGCTGTTCCCCGTGCGCCTGCGATCCTCGCGGAGGCGTCTGCTGACCGCTGCGCAAGGGGTCGGCGAGGTCTGTGGACAGGCGCCTGAGCTGCGGATTCATGCTGCACGAGGTCGCCGGGACCAGTAAGCTTCGGTCATGTGTTCGGGTGCCTCGGGGAGTGGTGACGTCCTCGACGACGTCGCCGCGCTGGTCGCCGAGCGCAACCGGATCGACGCCCGGCTGGCCCGCGCGGTGCGCGCCGCGGAGTTGTCCCAGGCGCCGGAGCGGGACGGGCTGAGGTCGATGGCCTCGTGGCTGCGCGGGCACTGCCGCCTGTCGGCGGCGGAGGCGTCGCGGCTGGTGCGCAACGGCCGGGCCCTGGAGCACCTGCCGGCACTCGCCGAGGCGCATGACGCCGGTCTGGTGTCGGCCGAGCAGGTCGCGGTCGCCGCCCGCGCCGTGACCCCCGAGCGGCTGGCCTCGGCGCTCGAGCAGCGCGTGGACCTGGCCGTGATCGATGCGGTGGTCACCGGCGTGGCGGTCGAGCGCGCGCACGCGGACCTGGTGCAGGTGGTGCAGCACTACTGCACCGACCTGGATCCCGACGGGCCCGAGCCGGACCCCACCGAGGGCCGGTCGCTGACGCTGGCCCGGCACGCCGACGGCTCGCTGTCCGGCCGGTTCCACCTCGACGCCGTGGGCGGGGAGAAGCTGCAGACCGCCCTGGAGGCGCACGTGCAGGCCGACCGGCCCGCCGGGGACGAGCGCAGCCGCGCCCAGCGGCTGGGGGATGCGCTGGTGCAGGTGGCCGACAACGTGCTGGCGTCCGGGTCGCTGCCGGTGCTGCGGGGGCACAAGCCGCAGATCGCCGTGCGGGTCGACCTCGAGGATCTGGTCGACCCGGCCGGGAGCCCGAACGCCGGGCGGCTGGGCTCCGGCGCCGCCATCTCCGCCGCCCGGGCCCGCTGGCTGGCCTGTGAGGGGGCGGTGTCCCGGGTGGTGTTCGGTCCCGGCGGCGCCCCGCTGGACCTGGGCCGGGAGCAGCGGCTGATGAGCCGCCACATCCGCAAGGCGGCGGAGCTCCGCGACGGCGGCTGCGTGTTCGCCGGCTGCGGGGCGCCGACCTGGTGGTGCGACGTCCACCACCTGGTCCACTGGATCGACGGCGGCGACACCTCACTCGACAACAGCGCCCTGTTGTGCGAACGCCACCACACCAAGGTGCACCACGGGTTCCGCGTCGAGCGACAACCGACCGCCACCTGGCGCACCTACCGGCCCGACGGCACCGAGATCACCACCCCGGCGCCGCTGCTGGCGCCTGCGGCCTGACCGCGCCCCGGGGGAGCCCCGGCGCGCCTCCCGCCGTCAGGTCTCGGACCAGACGCCGAGCTGGTTGCCGCTCGGGTCGGTGAAGGAGAACCGGCGCCCACCCGGGAACGCATACGGGCCGTCGACGACGCGGCCGCCGGCGCTCGTCACGGCGTCCACGGAGGCGTCCAGGTCGGCGGAGTACAGCAGCACGAGCGGGCCGCCGGGACGGACCTCGTCGTCCAGGCGCAGGCCGCCCACCTCGGCCGCCGGGTCCCCGGGGTCCTGGATGCCGGCGTAGCCGGGGCCGTAGTCGGTGAACCGCCAGCCGAACGCGTCGGTGTAGAAGCGCCGGGCCCGGTCGAGGTCGGTCACGGCGAGCTCGACGTAGTCGATGGCGTGGTGCCGGTGCTGGGACGAGGGGTCGGCCATGCCCGGCAGACTGCACCCGGGCAGTGACGGGACCCGGCGCCCTCAGGCGGCGGGCGGCGACCGGGGCGCTCCTCCCCGTGACGACGCACCGCGCCCGCCGAACGCCTCGGCGGCACGTCCCCGAACGGCCCGGGACCGCCCCGATCCCTACCTACCGTTCTGCTCATGAGGGCCGTGGGAGTGCAGGCGGGAGGGGCGTACCTGGACGGGATCCGGAGCCGGCTGCTGCTCGCGGTCCTCGTCGGCCTGGGTGCCGCGCTGTTCCACTACTGGCTGGACGACGAGGTGACCGCGACGGTCCTCGTCGGGCTCGTCACCGTCGCCGCGATCGCCCTCACCCCCAGTCCCGCGGAGCCCGCCGGACGCGACTGAGGGCCGGGGTCAGCCGGCGCGCATCTCCTGGAGGACCGGGCCGGCGACCTTGAAGGCGTGGTTGGCGGCCGGGACGCCGGCGTAGACGGCGGCGTGCTGGATGACCTCGGCGATCTGGTCCTCGGTCAGGCCGTTGTGCACCGCGGCGCGCACGTGCAGCGCGAACTCGTCCCAGTGCCGCAGCGCGATGCAGATCGACAGCGTGGCGATGCTGCGCTCGCGCCGCTCGAGGCCCGGCCGCTGCCAGACGTCGCCCCAGGCGACCCGGGTGATGAAGTCCTGGAACCCGGCGGTGAACGGCGTCGTGTTCGCCACCGCCCGGTCCACCCACGCGTCGCCGAGCACCTCGCGCCGGGTGCGCATCCCCGCCTCGCGGCGGGCGTCGTCGGTGGAGAGGCCGTCCGGGTCGAGCGGCGCGTCGCTCACGCGTGCCCCCCGGCGGCGTCGAGGTGGCCGAGCAGCGCGCCGGTGACCTCCAGCGGCTGCTCCAGGTTGGGCAGGTGCGCGCCCGGGCTCACCGACAGCAGCGAGGCGCCGGCGATCCCGTCGGCGATGAGCTGCTGGTGCGGGGGCGGCAGCGCCGGGTCCTCCGCGCCGGACACCACCAGCGTGGGCGCGGTGATCCGGGCGAGGTCCGCGCGGGCGTCGAAGTGCCCGACCGCCTCGCAGCAGTTCGCGTACCCCTCGTCGTCGGCGCCGGCGATCATCGCCTCCAGCCGCGCCACGAGGTCCGGGTGCTGCGCGGCGTAGCCCGGGGTCAGCCAGCGGCCCACGATCGCGGGTGCGAGCGGTGCGGTCCCGCCGGAGCGGGCCTGCACCGCCCGGTCGAGGAAGCCCTGCGGCTCCGGCTTCGCCGAGGTGCACAGCAGCGCCAGCCGGCCCACGCGCGAGGGCTCGCGCGCGGCCAGCCGCATCGCCGTCATCCCGCCCAGCGACAGCCCGGCCACGTGCGCCCGCCGCACCCCGAGCCGGTCCAGCAGCACGAGGACGTCGTCGACCAGGTCGTCGACCGTGTACGGCCCGGCCGGCGCGGGCGACTCCCCGTGTCCGCGGGTGTCGTAGGTGACCACGCGGTAGCGCTCGGCCAGCGCCGGCACCTGCGGGTCCCACATCCCCCGGGTGGCGCCCAGCGAGTTGGACAGGACGACGACCGGCGCGTCGGCCGGCCCGTCTTCGGTGTAGCTGACCTCGACCGCGGTCACGGTGCCCCTTCCACCAGCTGCTCGTGCTCGGCCAGCGCGGCGTCCACCTGCGCACCGGCCTCCCCCACGTCCGGCGCGCCCGCGGCCAGCACCGCGGCGACGTCGACGTCGGTCCGGGTGGCCACCACCTCGGCCAGCGTCCGGCCCGTCTCGCGCGCGTGCCGCGCCGCCTCCGCGGCCGCGTCGTGCGCCGCGCCCCGCCCCAGCGACGGCGTCAGCGCCTCGGCCAGCGCGCCGGCCAGCGACCCCTCGCCGGCCGCGGACACGGCCTCGGCCATCCGGCCGACGTCGGGTCGCAGCCCGCGCAGGCTCTCCGCCAGCCAGGCCGCGGCCGACCCCACGGTGACCAGCAGGTCGGTCAGCGTCGGCCACTCGCTGTGCCACGCGCCGGCGGCCCGCTCGTGCTCCTGCTCCATCGCGCCCAGCAGCGTCGCCACCAGGCCCGGGGCGCGCCGCGCGCACGCCCGCGCCGAGATCGCCGCCACCGGGTTGCGCTTGTGCGGCATCGCCGACGACCCGCCGCGCCCCTCGCCGACCTCCGCGACCTCGGCCACCTCCGACTGGGCGAGCAGCACCACGTCGACGGCGACCGTCGCCACCGCGCCCGCGGCCGCGCCCAGCGCGCCGGCCAGGTCGGCCACCGGCAGCCGCGTGGTGAACCACGGGACGGCGGGCGCGACCAGCCCCAGCTCCTCCGCCAGCGCCGCCCGCACCGCGATCCCGGCGCCCCGCGACGCCGCCAGCGTCCCGACCGCGCCGCCGTACTGCACCGGCAGCGAGGCGACCACCTCGGCCAGCCGCAGCCGCGCGCCGTCGAGCCCGGCGAGCCACGTGGCGGCCTTGAGCCCGAACGTCGTCGGCAGGGCCTGCTGCATCAGCGTGCGGCCCACGAGCACGTCGTCGCGGTGCGCCCGCGCCAGCGCCGCGCACCCGTCCGCCGCCGCGGCCAGGTCGGCGTCCAGCGCCGCCACCGCCCGGCGGGCGAGCAGCAGCAGCGCGGTGTCCAGCACGTCCTGGCTGGTGGCGCCCACGTGCACCGCGACGGCGTCGCGCTCCCCCACCGCGGCCTGCAGCGCCCGCACCAGCGGCGGCACCGGGTTGCCGGCGTCGGCGGCGTGCGCGACGACGGCCGCGAGGTCCAGCCGCGAGGGGTCGGCGCAGGCGGCGGTCACCGCGTCGGCCGCCGTCGCGGGCACCATGCCCGCCGCGGCGGCGGCGCGGGCGAGGGCCGCCTCGACCTCCAGCAGCGCGCGGAACCAGGCGTCGTCGGACACGGCCGCCGCCGTCCCGCCCCGGGCGAAGGTGCCGGCGAACAGACCTGTCACGACGTCCTTCCTACCGGCGGCCGCGGGGTCGCGCTCGGACGGCGGCGCACCTCAGACGGCGAAGAAGACCGTCTCGCGGTCCCCCTGCAGGTGCACGTCGAAGCGGTAGCCGTCCTCGGCCGGCTGCGCGAGCAGCGTGGCCCGGCGGTCCTCCGGCAGCGCGGCCAGCACCGGGTCCGTCGCGTTGGCCCCGGCCTCGTCGGCGAAGTAGACCCGGGTGACGACGCGGTCGAGCAGGCCGCGGGCGAACACCGAGACGTCGACGTGCGGCGCCTGCAGGCCGCCCTCGCCGTCGGGCACGCGGCCGGGCTTGAGGGTGAACACCGCGAACTCACCGGTGATCGTGGAGGCGCGCGCGTAGCCGCGGAAGCCGGGGTACGCCGAGGGCCCGCGGGGGTCCTCCGGCGAGGGGAAGCGGCCGTCGGGGTCGGCCTGCCAGGTCTCGACCATCGCGTCGGGGACGACGTCGCCCGCGCCGTCGAGCACCCGGCCGCGGATCCAGAAGCCGCCCGGGGTGCCCTCGGCGGCGGCCCACTCGCCGTCCGGCCAGGTCAGGCCGATCGCCAGGTAGGGCCCGACGGTGGCGCTGGGGGTGGTGCCCAGCCGGAACGGCCCGGTGAGGAAGCCGGTGCCGCGCTGCCCGGAGCGCGGCTGGAAGGGGACGGCCGGGTCCGGCGGGACGTCGAGGGGGTTCGGCACGCTCACGCCACGTCTCCGTCGTCGTCGGTCTCGAACGGCGTCTGCTCGGTGCCGCGCAGCACGATGTCCCACTCGAAGGCCAGCGCCCAGTTGACCTGGGTGCGGTCGAGGGAGTACCGGCTGACCGCCCGGTGCCGCGCCGCGGCCGGGATGGCGTTGAAGATCGGGTCCTGGCCGAACAGCGGGTCGTCCGGGAAGTACATCTGGGTGACCAGGCGCTGGGTGAACGCCCGGCCGAACAGGCTGAAGTGGATGTGCGCCGGCCGCCAGGCGTTGTGGTGGTTGCCCCACGGGTAGGCGCCGGGCTTGACCGTCATGAACTCGTAGCGGCCCAGGCTGTCGGTGACCACCCGGCCCAGCCCGTCGAAGTGCGGGTCCAGCGGCGCGGGCCAGTTGTCGACGACGTGCCGGTAGCGGCCGGCCGCGTTGGCCTGCCACACCTCGACCAGCGCGTCGGGCACCGGGCGGCCGCCGCTGTCCAGCACCCGCCCGTACACGAGGATCCGCTGGCCGATCGCCTCGCCGCCGTTGCGCAGCGTCAGGTCGGCGTCCGACGGCAGCACCCGGTCCTCGCCGAGCACCGGGCCGGTGACCTCGGTGAGCCGGTGCGGCAGGTCCACGGGCGTGCGCAGCGGCGCGCGCAGCGCGGTGCTCCGGTAGTCCGGGAAGCCGACGGGCGTCCGCGTCCCGTCGGGTTCGCGCAGGTACCGCGGCAGGACGAGCCTGCCCTCCGACGTGGTCCCGGTCATACCGGGAACGTACGTCCGGGCGGCGACGCCGGGCGAGCGGCGGGTCCCGCCCAGTGGAAGGGCGGCCGCCCGGTCAGCGGGCCGCGGACGACGCCGCGATCGAGGCCAGGTGGGCGTGCACGAGCGTCACCGCGAGCGCTCCCTCGCCGACCGCCGAGGCCACCCGCTTGACCGAGCCCTGCCGCACGTCGCCGGCCGCGAAGACACCGGGCGTGCTCGTCTCCAGCATCGCCGGGGGCCGGTCCAGCGGCCAGGCCGGCGTGACGTCGTCGCCGGTCAGCAGCGCCGCCCCGGTGAGCAGGAAGCCCCAGCGGTCGCGGGCCAGCGTCCCGGCCAGCCAGTCGGTGCGCGGCTCGCTGCCGATCATCACGAACAGCATCCCGGGCTCCTCGACCTCCGCCCCGGTGTCGAGGTCCTGCAGGACGACGGTCTCCAGGACGTCGCTGCCGCGCCCGCCGACCACCTGCACCCGGTACCGGACGTCGACCCGCGGCAGCGCCTCCAGCTCGCGGATCAGGTAGTCCGACATCGTCTCGGCCAGCGAGCGCCGGCGGACCAGCACGGTCACCCGCTCGGCGTAGCGGGAGAGGTACACCGCCGCCTGCCCGGCCGAGTTGCCGCCGCCGACGACGAACACGTGCCGCCCGGCCATCGCCGGCGCCTCGCTGACCGCCGCCCCGTAGAAGACGCCCCGGCCGGTGAACGCCTCCAGCTCCGGGACGCCGACCCGCCGCCAGGCCGCGCCGGTGGCGATGACCACGCTGCGCGCCCGCACCGCCGTCCCGTCGTGCAGCGTGACCCGGTGCAGCCCGTCCTCGGTGCGCAGCGACGCGGCGGTGCGCATGAAGGAGAACGTCGTGCCGAACGCCCAGGCCTGCAGGTACGCGGAGAACGCCAGCCGGCTGCCGCTCACGCCGGTGGGGAACCCGAGGTAGTTGCGGATCAGCGAGCTGGTGCCCGCCTGCCCGCCGACCGCCTCGCACTCCAGGTGCAGGGTGTCCAGGCCCTCGGAGGCGGCGTACACGCTCGCGCCCAGGCCCGCGGGCCCGGCGCCGACGATCGCGACGTCGTGGACGGCGTCGGGGTCCAGCGGGTCGAACAGACCGAACGCCTCGGCCACCTCGAGGTCGGTCGGCGCCTCGAGCACGGTCTGCTCGGGCCGGAACCGGACGACGACGACCGGCAGCCGCGACCGCTCCAGCTCCAGGTCCAGGTCGGCGAGCATCGCGCGGCCCTCGGGCGAGCCGGCCTCGTAGACGCCCAGCGGGATGCGGTTGCGGGTCATCTGGTCGCGCAGGTGCTGCGCGTGCGGGTCCCACCGGTGCCCGATGATCCGCACCGCCTCGAAGCCGCCGCCGCGCCGGGAGGACCACTCGTCGAGGATCTCGGTGACCGAACGGTGGAACTCCTCGTCGGGGCGGCCCTGCGGGGCGTACACCCAGCGGTCGAGCTGGCCGACGGTGATCGCCTCGAAGATCGGCCGGGCGGTCTCGAACGCGCCCCACCGGACCAGGGCCACGGCGATCGCGCCGGGGTGCCGCGCGTGGCAGGCGCGCAGCACCTCCAGCCCGTCGGGGTCGTCCTCGCCGAGGCCGCCGAGGAGCACGGCGACCGCCGGGTCACCCGCGGCGGTGAGCGCGGCGTCCAGCTCGCCGGGGTCGGTCCCGGAGACGACGCGGTAGTCGCTGCCGTAGCGGCGCTCGAGCTCGCGGGTGGTCGAGGTGCGCAGGCCGGCGTCCCGGGCGACGACGGCCAGGGCGGTGCCGGTCACGACGCCGCTCCGCGCGGGCGGGCGGGGACGGGGGTCAGGGCACCGTGCACGGGGCTCTCCGGGTGCGCGCATCCCCCGTGCGGACCGTGGGCGCGGCCATGCAACCACTCCCCCGGGCCCGCTGTCACCGGGTTCCGGGGCGCCTCCGCCGTCCCTAGACTCCGCGACGTCGGCGACCTCGGCAGGAGGTGCACGTGGCCGCTCCGGCGGGGACGCCCGGGATGCCGCGGACCATCGCGACGCCCGACCAGCGGCTGCGCGTGTTCGTCTCCTCCACCCTCGAGGAGCTGGCGGCCGAGCGGCGCGCGGTCCGCGACGCGGTCGCCCGGCTGCGGCTGACCCCGGTGATGTTCGAGCTCGGCGCGCGCCCGCACCCGCCGCGCGACCTCTACCGCGCCTACCTGGCGCAGAGCGACGTCTTCGTCGGCGTCTACGGCGACCGCTACGGCTGGGTGGGCCCGGACATGGCGGTGTCCGGCCTGGAGGACGAGCTGGTCCTGTCCGAGGGGATGCCGCGGCTGCTCTACGTCCGCACGCCGGCGCCCGGCCGCGACCCCCGGCTGGCCCGGCTGCTGGAGCGGGTGCAGGCCGAGGGCGGCGTCTCGACCACCCCCTACCGCGACCCGGCCGAGCTCGCCGAGCTGGTCGCCGACGACCTCGCGGTGCTGCTCAGCGAGCGCTTCACCCGGCCGGCCCCGGCGCCGCCCGGGCTGGCCGCCGGGTGGCTGCCGACGCCGCCCACGCCGATGGTCGACCGCGTCGCGGAGCTCGCCACCGTCACCGGGCTGCTCGGCGACCCGGCGGTGCGGCTGGTGGTGCTCACCGGGCCCGGCGGCATCGGCAAGACCCGGCTGGCGCTGGCCGCGGCCGCGGCGGTGGAGCCCGGCCGGGACGGCGTGTGGTTCGTCGACCTCTCCGGCGTCCGCGACCGCGCCGACGTGCCCGCGGCCGTGGCCGAGGCGGTCGGGGTGTCCGCCGAGGGCAGCCGCCCCCTGCTCGACCAGGTGGCCGACCGGCTGGCCGGCCGCCGGGCGCTGCTGGTCGTCGACAACCTGGAGCAGGTGGCCGGCGCCGCCCCGGACCTCGCGGCCCTGCTGGCCCGCTGCCCGCTCACCCAGCTGCTGGTCACCAGCCGCACCGTGCTGCGGCTGCGCGGCGAGCACGACGTGCCGATCGAGCCGCTGCGGACGCCGGCCGCCGACGACGACCCCGGCTCGGCGCCCGCGGTGCAGCTGTTCGTGGCCCGCGCCCGCCAGGCCGACCCCGCCTTCGCGCTCACTGCCGCCACCGCCGGCCCGGTCGCCGAGCTGGTGCGCCGCCTCGACGGGCTGCCACTGGCCGTCGAGCTGGCCGCGGCCCGGGTGCGCACGCTGCCCCCGCGGCTGCTGCTGGCCCGCCTGGACCGCGCGCTCGACCTCGGCGACCCCGACGTCGACGTCCCCGACCGCCAGCGCACCCTGCGGTCCACCATCGCCTGGAGCCACGACCTGCTCGACGAGCGCGGCCGGGCGCTGCTGGCGCGGCTGTCGGTGTGTGCGGACGGCTGCACCCTCGACACCGCCGAGGTGGTGGGCGCCGGCGGGGACGGCGCCGGCGACCTCGACGTCCTGGAGACGCTGTCGGACCTGGTCGGGCACAGCCTGGTCACCCCCACCGACACCGGCGACGGCGAGCCGCGGTTCCGCATGCTCGAGCTGGTCCGCGCGTTCGCCGCCGAGCGGCTGCGCGAGCGCGGCGAGGAGGAGGCGACCCGGGTCCGCTGGGCGCAGCACCTGGCCCGGCTGGGCGCCGAGGCCGGCGCGGGGCTGGCCGGCCCGGCCGCGCGGCTGTGGCGCGACCGGCTGGACGCCGAGACCGCCGACCTGCGCGCCGCGCTGCGCTGGGCGGTGGCCACCGACCGCGCGGACCTCGCCGTCCGGCTGACCGCGCCGCTGGTCCGCTGGTGGTGGGCGCGCGGGCTGCTCCCGGCCATGGCGGGGCTGGCCGAGCAGACGGCGGCGCTGCCGTCGGCCGCCGCGCTGCCGCCGGACCTGGCCGGCCGGCTGACCTGGGCGCGGGCCTCGCTGCGGATCGCCCTCGGCGACCGGGCGGGCGCGGCCGGCCTGCTCGACGGCGTCGTCGACGACGCCCGCCGCCGCGACGACGCCTGGCTGCTGGGCCACGCCCTCGGCGCGCGGGCGATGTGCCTGTCCCCGGCCGACCCGCGCGTCGTCCCGCAGCTCGACGAGGCGCTGGCCCAGCTGCGGCGCAGCGGCGACGGCTGGTCGGTCGCGTTCAGCGGGATGCTGCGCGTGGCGGTCGCGCTGGCCGGCGGGGACGTGGCCGCCGCCGAGCGGGTCGCGGGCGAGGCGCGGGACCTGGCCGCGGCGGCCGCCGACGACCAGCTCGCCGCGCTGCTCGGCGACGCCCTCGCGCTGGCCGCGCTGCTGGCCGGCGACCTGCCCCGGGCGCGGGCCCGGCTGGACGAGGCGGTGGCGCTGCACCGGCGCACCCGCGACCTGGAGGGCGCGGCGACCTGCCTGGAGGTGCTGGCCGCGCTGGCTCTCGCCGAGGGCCGGCACGCGGCGGCGGCCCGGCTCGTGGGCGCCGCCGACGCCGCCCGCGCCGGCCTCGGCGTGGCCCGCTGGTCGCCGCACCAGGCGCTGGCCGACCGGCTGAGGGAGGCGCTGCGCGCCGCGCTCGGGGACGACGAGGAGGCGCGCGGGCGGGCCGCCGGCGCGGCGCTGGGCCCCTGGGCGGCGCTGGACGAGGAGCTGGCGCGCCCCTCGTGAACGACGACGCCGCGGTCAGCCGACGGTGACCGGCGGGTACTGCGGCAGCGGTTCGGTCCCCGGGTGGGCCACGGTGAACCGGCCGAACTCGTCGTCCCGGCCGGGGTGCACCGGCGCGGGGGCGGCGTCCGCGGCGCCCAGCGGCCGGCCCGCCGGCAGCGTGCTGCGGTACTCGACGGCGCGGAAGGCGGCCAGCGCCGCGAGGGACAGCCCGAGCGCGCGCAGGGCGTCGGCGACCGGGTGCTCCCCCAGGGCGAGCTCGGCGCCGCCGGGCCCGGGCCGGGCCTGCCACCGGGCGAGCACCGGGATCCGCGTCTCCAGCAGCCGCCCGCCGCGCACCGACCACAGCGTCCGGGCCGGGCTGCCGCGCAGCGCCGGTCCGCGGGGTCGCACGGTGTGCACCAGCACGTCGGTGCCGGCCTCGGACAGCCGGACCCGCTGCCGGCCGGGCTCGTCGAGGAAGTCCATGTCGCCGAGCCACTTGGGCAGCCCCCACTCGGCGCGGCCGAGGTCCCGGGCCTCGCGTGAGGTCACCGGCAGCTGCAGCACGAAGCCGCCGACCGCCGGGCGGGCGCCGCGGCCCGACCGGCCCGCGACGACGGCGGCGGTCACGCCGACCTCGCCGTAGGGCGCCAGCGCGTGCGTGCCGCCGTCGGCGTCGGTCCAGGTGACGGTGCGGTAGCGGAAGGCGTGCACGGCGACGAGCGTGCGGCCGCCGGGCAGCGCGAGCGGCCGGAGCAGCGGCCGGCCGCCGTCCCGGGGCAGCAGCGCGGCGACCGCACCGGCCGAGGCCAGGTGGTAGGAGCTGGCCACCGCCGCGTCGTGGTAGGCCAGCGGCAGCCGGACGGGATCGGTCACGCACCCCAGCTCACCGGGCCGGGACGCGCACCGGCAGGGTCCGAGGTCCCCCGGCTTCCGCTGGGTGGGAGACTGGCGGGGTGGCGGGCGGCGCGGGCGAGCGGGGGCGGTCGGTGACCTCCCGGGCGCTCGCCGTCCTCGACGCCTTCGACGCGAGCGCACCGCGGCTGACCCTCACCGAGATCGCCGAGCGGTCGGGCACGCCGCTGACCACCGCGCACCGGCTGCTCGCCGAGCTCACCGGCTGGGGCGCGCTGGCCCGCCGCGCCGACGGCCGCTACGAGATCGGCCGCAAGCTCTGGGACCTCGGCCTGCTCGCGCCCGTCTCGCTCGAGCTGCGCCAGGTGGCCGCGCCGTACCTGCTCGACGTGCACACGGCCACGCGGGACACCGTCCACCTCGCCGTCCGCGACGGGCTGTCGGCGCTGTACGTCGAGCGCATCTCCGGCCGCGAGTCGGTGCCGGTGGTCAGCCAGGTGGGCAGCCGGCTGCCGCTGCACGCCACCGGCGTCGGCAAGGTGCTGCTCGCCGCCGCCCCGGACGACGTCGTCGCCGAGGCCCTGGCCGCGCCGGCCCGCGCCACCCGGCACACCGTCGTCGAGCCGGCCCGGCTGCGCCGGGAGCTCGCCGAGGTGCGCCGCCGCGGCTGGGCGCGCACCGCCGAGGAGATGTCGCTGGGCACGCTGTCGGTGGCCGTGCCGGTGCGCGTGGAGCGCGGCGGCAGCACCGCCGTGGCCGCGGCACTCGGGATCGTCGTCCCCAGCCACCGGCGCGACCTCCCCCGGCTGGTGCCGGTGCTCGAGGTGGCCGCCCGGGGCATCGGCCGGGCGCTGGCCCGCGCCGCACACTTCCGCTGAGCGGCAGGCCGAGGTGTCCACCCGCGGGTAGCCCGGGTCACACTCGCCGGCATGCGCACCCAGGTGGGGATCATCGGCGCCGGCCCGGCCGGCCTGCTGCTGTCGCGGCTGCTCGCGCTGCAGGGCATCGACTCGGTGGTGCTGGAGAACCGCTCGCGCGAGTACGTCGAGGCGCGCATCCGCGCCGGCATCCTCGAGCAGAACACCGTCGACGTCCTCACCGAGGCCGGCATGGGTGACCGGCTGCACCGCGAGGGCCTCGAGCACCGCGGCATCCACCTGCAGTACCCGGGGACGCGGCACACGCTGGACTTCCCCGAGCTGTGCGGGCGGCGGGTGTGGGTCTACGGCCAGACCGAGGTGGTCAAGGACCTGGTCGCCGCCCAGCTCGCCGGCGGCCCGCCGCTGCACTTCGAGGTCTCCGACGTCGCGGTCGAGGACGTCGACACCGACAGCCCGCGCGTCCGGTTCACCGACGCGGACGGCACGGCGCAGGTGCTCGAGTGCGACGTCGTCGCCGGCACCGACGGCTTCCACGGCCCGTCGCGCGCCGTCGTCGCCGAGGGCACGCAGCAGCGGCTGTGGGAGCGCACCTACCCCTACGCGTGGCTGGGCATCCTGGCCGACGCCGCCCCGGCCACCGACGAGCTGATCTACGCCTGGCACCCCGAGGGGTTCGCGCTGTACTCGATGCGCTCGCCGTCGGTGTCGCGGCTGTACCTGCAGGTCGACCCGTCCGAGGAGATCGAGGACTGGTCCGACGACCGGATCTGGGAGGGGCTGGCCACCCGGTTCGCGCACGAGGGCTGGGAGATCAGCACCGGCCCGGTGCTGGAGAAGTCGATCCTGCCGATGCGCAGCTTCGTCAGCGCGCCGATGCGCCGCGGCCGGCTGTTCCTCGCCGGCGACGCCGCGCACATCGTGCCGCCCACCGGCGCCAAGGGCCTCAACCTCGCCGTCGCCGACGTCGTCCTGCTGTCCCGCGCGCTGGTGCGGCTGCTGCAGGAGAAGGAGACCGACCTCGCCGACGCCTACTCCGACACCGCGCTGCGGCGGGTCTGGCGGGCCACCCACTTCTCCTGGTGGATGACCTCGATGCTGCACACCACCGGCGACCCGTTCGACGCCGAGCTGCAGCTGTCGCAGCTGCGCCGCGTGTGGTCGTCGGAGGCCGCCGCCCGCTAGATGGCCGATAACTACACCGGCCTCCCCACCGCGCGGCCCGACGCTCCTCGACCGCCGCCCGCGCGCGGGAGGCGGACGAGGAGCGTCACCCGTCGGCGTGGAGGAGAGCCGCGACGGCGTCGGCGGTGCCGGGCGCCAGCGGCAGGTGCGGCAGCACGCCGGTCACCTCCTCGGGCTCCAGTCCCTGCTCGGCCAGGGCGGCCACCAGCCGGCCGGCGTCGGCCGGGGGCACCGGGGCGGGCAGGCCCGCCTCCCGGACGGCGGCCAGCGCGAGGAACAGCGCGCCCGAGAGCCCCTCGTCCGGCTCGGGCTCCCGACCGCCGCCCGTCCGGCCCGGCGCGGCCGCGGCGCGGGTGGCGGCCTCGGCGGCGCGGACCAGCGACAGCGGCAGCCCCTCCGACTCGACCTCCAGCAGCGGCGTGCGGCCCAGCGCGGCGAGCACGAGGTGCTCGGCCTCGGTGCGCAGCGGCTCCTCCCACTCCATCGCGCGCACGACCTCGCCCAGGTCGGCGCCGTCCTCGCCGAGCTCGTCGAGCAGCTCGGCCCACTGCGCCGGCCGGGTGCGGCGGGCGCGGTCGGCGGCGAGCACGCAGGTCTCGCGCACGAACGGCTCGACCACCTCGCGGTCGAACCGGTCGGCGAACACCGTGCCGTCGGCGTCGACGGCGTTGAGCGCGTCCTGGAAGCTGCCCGGGCGGGCGTCGCCGAGCTCGATCCGGCCGTCCTCCTCACCGGACAGCGGCTGCCCGGTGGCGGCGCGGTCGCCGATGGTGGAGCCGGTGGCCACCAGCCGGCCGCGCCGCCGCAGGTGGTGCGGCCGGTCGGACAGGCCCACCGCCCAGGCGCAGGCCTCCGCGATCAGCGCCGCGCGGCGCTCCCGGAGCACCTCGCGGCCGAGCAGGCCGAACCAGCCGACGTCGAAGGAGGAGCCGTCGGAGAAGCCGTCGAAGGAGGTGACGCTGTCGAACACCCCTCCTTACTACCCCTCCGGGAGCGGTCCGCGGAGCAGCGCCTGCACGGTGGCCGCGGCCCCGCGGGTGCGCAGCGCGCCCAGCGCCGCCCGGTAGGCGGCGGTGAAGCGGGACCGGTCGCCGAGGTCGCCGAACAGCTCGCGGTCAGCCAGCGGGGCGAGCGGGTCCTCGCGGGACCGGCGCGCGGCGGCGACCAGGCGGTCGCGGCGGGCGTCGACCAGGCCGGCGGGGTCCCCGCGCCGCTCGAGCGCGTGCACCCACGCCGCGACCACCGCCGCCGAGCGCCGCACCTCGCCGCCCCGGTCCAGGTTCGCGCGCAGCACCGGGAAGAGGAACTGCGGCAGCCGGTCGGAGGCGTGCTCGACGATCCGGGCGAGGGTGTCGCCCACGTGCGGGTTGCCGAAGCGGGTGAGCAGCTCGGCGCGGTAGCCGCGCAGGTCGGTGCCCGGGACCGGTGGCAGCGTCGGCGTCCCCTCCTCCTCCAGGTAGCCGACGAGCAGCTCGCGCAGCAGCGGGTCGCGGACCGCCTCGTGCACGTACCGGTGGCCGAGCAGCGGGCCGAGGTGGCCGAGCACCTGGTGGCCGGCGTTGAGCAGCCGCAGCTTCATCAGCTCGTACGGCGCGACGTCGCCGACCACCTGCACGCCGACGTCCTCCAGCGGCGGCCGCCCGGCCGGGAACGCGTCCTCGAGCACCCACTGCGTCCACGGCTCGCACACCACCGGCCAGAGGTCCTCGACGCCGGAGGTCGCGGCGAGCCGGGCGCGGTCGTCGTCGGTGGTGACCGGGGTGATCCGGTCGACCATCGACGACGGGAACGGCACCTCCCGGGCCACCCACTCGCCGAGGGCCTCGTCGCGCAGCCCCGCGAACGCGGCGAAGCTCCGCCGGGCCAGGTCCCCGTTGCCGGGCACGTTGTCGCAGGAGGCGACGGCGAACGGCGGGAGCCCGCGGGCGCGGCGGCGCACCAGCGCCTCGGTGACCAGGCCGAAGACCGTCGCCGGCGCCGTGCCCGGCCGCAGGTCGGCGACCACGGCGGGCGCCGTCGCGTCGAACTCGCCGGTGGCCGCGGAGGCGTTGTAGCCGCCCTCGGTCACGGTCAGCGTGACGATCCGCGTGGCCGGCGCCGCCATCGCCTCGACCACCGCGCCGGGGTCGTCCGGCGCGAGCCGGTAGCCCACCAGCGAGCCGACCACCCGGGCGGTGAGGTGCCCGTCCGGGTGCTTCTCGACCAGCGTGTACAGACGGTCCTGCGCGGCCATGACCTCGGCCATCCGGCGGTCCGCGGGCAGCACGCCGACCCCGCAGACCCCCCAGTCCTGCCCCGCGCCGGCCTCCAGCAGCCGGTCCAGGTACACCGCCTGGTGCGCACGGTGGAACCCGCCGACGCCGAGGTGGACCACCCCCGCCCGCACCGCGGCGCGGTCGTAGCGCGGCGTCGACACCGACGCGGACAGCTCGGCCAGCGTCGCGGCGCTCAGCCGGGTCATCGGCGCTCCTCGGGGTCCGGGACGGGACCTCCTCCTACCCCGCCCGGGCGGGCACCGGCACGCGCTGCAGGTCCGCGGCGACGACGAGGTCGCCGTCGAACTCCTCCCGCGCCTCGTCGGCGAAGGCGCGCGGGTCGGCGTAGCGCTGGGAGAAGTGGGTGAGCACCAGCGTGCGGACCCCCGCCTGCGCGGCGACCCGGGCGGCCTGGCGGGCGGTGAGGTGGCCGTACCGCTCGGCCAGCGCCGCGTCGGCCGCGAGGAAGGTCGCCTCGACGACGAGCAGGTCCGCGCGGTCGGCGAGGGCGGGGACGGCGTCGCACATGCGGGTGTCCATGACGAAGGCGAACCGCTGCCCGGGCCGCGGCACGCTGACGTCGGACAGCCGCACCGTCCGCTCCCCCACCCGGAGGACGCCCTCGCGCTGCAGCCGTCCGACGTCGGGACCGGTGACGCCCGCCGCGGCCAGCCGGTCCGGCAGCATCCGGACGCCGTCGGGCTCGGTCAGCCGGTAGCCGAAGGACTCGACCGGGTGGCTGAGCCGGCAGGCCTCCAGGACGCCGGCGGGGTCCTCGGCCAGCCGCCCGTCCCCCGACACCGGCTCCTCCCGGATCTCGGCGACGTCGGCGAACGGGGTGGCGTGCCGCAGCCGGTCGAAGAAGACCTGCCCCGACGCCGGGTAGTGCGCGACCACCGGGTGCGCGACGCCGTCCAGCGACATCCGCTGCACGACGCCGGGCAGGCCCAGGCAGTGGTCGCCGTGGAAGTGGCTGAGCAGGATCCGGTGCACCGCGCTGCTCGGCACCCCGGCCAGCAGCATCTGCCGCTGGGTGCCCTCACCGGGGTCGAACAGGAAGCCGCGGCCGTCCCAGCGCAGCAGGTAGCCGTTGTGGTGGCGGGTGCGGGTGGGCGCCTGGCTGGCGGTGCCGAGCACGACCAGCTCCCGCGCCGCCACCCCAGCGACGCTACCGCCGGCCTCAGCCGAACAAGTCGCTGAGGAAGGACTCCTTGCGCTTCTTGCCGTGCGAGCCGTAGGAGCCGTGCGACGACGAGTGCGAGGAGCCGCGCACCGCGCCGAGCACCTCGTTCACGACGGCACCGAGCCCCGCGCCGCCGGCGGCCGGGTACTGGCCCCCGTGCTGCTGCGGTGCGCCGTGCTGCTGTGGCGGCTGCTGGGCACCGTGGCCGCCGGAGTGCGCGGCGGCCGGCGCGGCGTGCCAGGAGTTCTCGGCGTCGATCAGCCGCTCGAGCTCCCCGCGGTCGAGGAAGATGCCCCGGCACTCGGTGCACTGGTCGACGTGGACGCCGTTGCGCTCGTAGGTGCGCATCGTGCCGTGGCACTTGGGACAGACGAGATCCATGCCGCACGGTACGACGCACGCGGGACCCCCGGAGACCGGGACCGCGTGCCAGGGTGCGCGCCCGTGAGCACAGAGCGCACGGTGACCCTCCGGTTCGGCACGGCCTCCCGGCGGAGCGCCACCCACACCAACCTCTCCGCCGTCCGCAGCGACGGGCCGGTCCTCTGGGTGGCCGGCGACGAGACCGCCACGATCGAGCGGCTGGTCGCCGACGACCCCGCCGAGCCCACCTCCTACGGGGACCAGACCACCTTCTCCCTCGCCGATCTCGTGCCGCTGCCCGGCGGCACCGGCCCCGGCGTCGAGGAGGAGGCCGACGTCGAGGGCCTCGCGCGCACCGGCGACGCGCTGTGGGCGGTCGGCTCGCACAGCCTGCGCCGCCGCCGCATCCGCGACGAGCACGACGGCGAACAGGCGCTGCGCCGCCTGGCGCGGGTCACCGGCCAGCCGCGCCGGCAGGTGCTGGTGCGCATCCCGGTGGTCGACGTCGACGGGCTGCCCACCCTGGTCAAGGACGACGGCACCCGCAGCGCCGCCGTCTTCGGCACCCGCGGGAAGGACCTGCGCGACCTGCTCGCCGACGACGAGCACCTCGCGCCGTTCCTCCCCATCCCGGGCAAGGACAACGGTCTCGACGTCGAGGGCGTCGCGGTCTCCGGCGAGCGGGTCTACCTCGGCCTGCGCGGCCCGGTGCTGCGCGGCTGGGCGGTGGTGCTCGAGCTGCGGCCCGAGGTCGACCGGCGCGACCCCGCCCGGCTGCGCCTGCGCCGGTTCCCCGACGGCCGCCGCTACCGCAAGCACGTGCTGCGGCTGGCCGGCCTGGGCGTGCGCGACCTGTGCCCGCAGGGCGAGGACCTGCTGGTGCTCGCCGGCCCGACCATGGACCTCGACGGCCCGGTGTACGTCTACCGCTGGCACGGCGCCCTCGCGGCGGAGGAGCCGACCGTCGTCCGCGGCGACCTGCTCACCCGCGAGCTGGCGCTGCCCTTCGGCGACGGCGACGACCACGCCGAGGGCATCGGCCTGCTCGGCCCGGCCGGGGACGGCCGGCTGCTGGTCGTCTACGACAGCCCGGCGCCCGCGCGGCTCACCGCCGACGGCGGCGTGCTGGCCGACGTCGTCCGGCTGCCCTGACCGCTCACCCCACCCGCACCGGCCGGGCGGCGACCAGACCGGCCGCCGCCAGGCCGAGGCCGACGGCGAGCAGGAGCAGCAGCGGCACGGTCCACCCGCCGGTCGCCTCCGACAGCGCGCCGACGACGACCGGCCCGAGCGCGCCGACGCCGTAGCCGACCAGCTGGCTCATCCCCGACAGGCGGGCCGCGGCGTCGGCGTCGGCCGCGCGCAGCACCCCGAGGGTGACCGCCAGCGCGATGCCCGCGCCCTGCGCCAGCCCGCCGACCGCCGCCCACGCGGGCCACGCCCCGGGTGCGGCGAGCAGCCCGGCCACCGGCACCACCCACAGCGCGGCGACCCCGAGCGCGAGCCCCGCCTGCCCGGACGTGCGGGCGAGCACGGCCGGCACCAGCAGGCTGCCCGCGATGCCGAGCACCTGGTAGACCGACGCGGCCACCGAGCCGGTGGCGGGGTCGGTGCCGGCGCGGTCGGCCAGCAGCGTCGGCAGCCACGCGGTGAGCGAGAAGTACAGCGTGGAGTGCAGTGCCTGCACCGCGGCCACCGCCCACGCGACCGGCGAGCGCCACAGCGGCCGCGTGCCGGCGTCCCTCCGGGCGGCCGGGGCGGGGCCGGCGGTGTCGGCGTGCCGCGCGGCCACCGCCCACACGACCGCCGCGACGACGGCGAGCACCCCCTCCGCGGCGAGCGCGCCCCGCCAGCCGAGCACCGCCGCCAGCGGCGCGGTGAACGCGGCACCCGCGGCGGCGCCGGCCACCAGGGCCGCGGTGTACAGGCCGGTCACCGTGCCCGCGCGCCGGCCGAACCCCGCCTTGACCACGGCCGGGAGCAGCACGTTGCCCACCGTCATCGCCGCGCCCGTGAGGAACGTGCCGGCCAGCAGGACCGGGGCGCCGTCGAGGACCCGCAGCCCCTGCGCGACCGCCAGCAGCACCAGCGAGCCGAGGACCGCCGCGCCCGCGCCGACCCGGCGGCCGACGGCGGCCGCGGCCGGCGCCAGCAGCGCGAAGCACAGCACCGGCAGCGTGGTCAGCAGACCGGCGGCGGCCGCGGAGAGGCCGAGGTCGGCGCGGACGTCGTCGAGGACGGGGCCGACGGCGGCGATCGCGCCCCGCAGGTTGAGCGCCGTCAGCAGGACGGCGGCCAGCAGCAGCCGGCCGCCGGGCGACGCGGCCGGCACCGGCCCATCCTGCGCCGCCGCCCGCGGACCCGCCGGTTCCGGGCCCCGTGCGGATCGTGAAACACGAGTCGCTAGTGTCCCAGCAGCCCGTGGTCCAGCTCACACAGCGGTGAGCTCGCGGGCGACCAGGAGGTCCCGTGCGCATCCCCGTCCCACGATCCTCTCGCAGGTCCGTCCTCGCCCTCGCCACCGGCACCGCGCTCGTCACCGGCGCCGTCGTCACCGCCGGCCCGGCTGCCGCGGTGCCCGGCAACGGCAACGGCGGCGGGGTCGGCAACGCCGCCCCGACGCTGGTCCAGACCGACGAGGGCAAGCTCCGCGGCACCCGGCTCGACGGGTACCGCACCTTCGAGGGCATCCGGTACGCCGAGTCGCCGGTCGGCGACCTCCGGTTCCGCCCGCCGGTGCCGGTCGCGCCGTTCCGCGGGATCGCCGACGCCACCGCCCCGCACGAGCCGTGCGCGCAGCTGGCCAACGGCACGACCAACGCGTTCCAGACCTCCAACGAGGACTGCCTGTTCCTCAACGTCACCACCCCGGCGGGCCTGGACGCGGCCCGCTCGGACCTGCCGGTCATGGTGTGGATCCACGGCGGCTCCTGGGTCTACGGCAACGGCGCCAACTACGACGCCGCGGAGCTGGCCGTCGAGGGCGACGCCGTCGTGGTGACGATCAACTACCGCCTCGGCCCGATGGGCTTCATGGCCCAGCGCGACCTGTCCGCCGCCAACGGCACGGTGGGCTCCGGCAGCGCCGGCCTGCTCGACCAGCAGGAGGCGCTGCGCTGGGTACAGCGCAACATCGACGCCTTCGGCGGCGACCCGGACAACGTGACGGTCTTCGGCGAGTCGGCCGGCGCCTCGTCGGTCTGCGCGCAGCTGGCCTCCCCCACCGCCGCCGGCCTGTTCCACAAGGCGATCGCGCAGAGCTACAGCTGCACCGCCACCTACGACACGCTGGCCACCGAGGAGGCGACCGGTCAGACCGTCGCCACCACGGTCGGCTGCGCCGGCGCCGCCGACGTCGCCGCCTGCCTGCGCGCGGTGCCCGCCGAGGCGCTGCTGCGCGCCTGGCCCGGCGGCTCGTTCGTCGTCGGCGGGTCGTCGCTGCCCGAGCAGCCGGGGACGGCGATCGCGGCCGGCCGGTGGAACCGGGTGCCGGTGGTGCACGGCAACCTGCAGGACGAGAACACGCTGTTCACCCCGCTGTCGCTGGCCGAGCCCCAGCGTCAGGCGCTGCTGTCGGCCGACCCGGCCGTCCACACCGCCACCCTGCAGCAGCGGTTCGGCACCCGGGCCGCGGCGGTCGCCGAGCGCTACCCGCTGGCGGAGTACGGCTCGACGCTGCGGGTGCTGGCGGCCGTGGCCAGCGACGTCGGCAGCGCGCTGTCCACGTGCACCCACGTGGGCGCCTACGACCTGCTCCGCGCGCAGCAGCCGGCCGTCTTCGCCTACTCGTTCCGCGACCAGGACGCGCCGGCGCTGCTGGACTTCCCGTACGACCCGGCGCGGTACGACGAGGGCGCCCAGCACGCGGGCGAGCTGCCCTACCTGTTCCCGGGCCTGTTCGGCGGCCCGCTGACCGCCGAGCAGCAGGCGCTGTCGACGACGATGGTCCGCTACTGGACCAACTTCGCGGCCACCGGGGACCCGAACGGCCGCGGCGTCCCGGCGTGGCACGCCTACCGCACCCCCGCCGACGTCCAGGGCCTGGACGTGGCCGCGCAGGGCGGCGTCGGGCCGGTCGACGTCGCCGCGGACGCGCACTGCGCGTTCTGGTCCGGCCGCTGAGCACCTGAACAGCAGACACCCGAGCACCACCCCGGGCCCCGGGGGCGGCACGTCCGGTGACCGCCACCCGGGGCCCGGGGCACGTCCCGCCCCACCCGTCCCACGCCCCGAGAGCCGGATCTACTGATCGGTAACAGATGTGGGATCGTCGGGGAACACGTCGAGACGGCGTCACACCGCCGTCAGGAGAGAGGTCCCATGCGGTTGCAGCTTTCCCCGGAGATGGAGGCCTTCCGGGATGAGATGCGCACCTTCTTCACCACCCAGGTGCCGCAGGAGATCCGCGACACCGTCGCGGCCCACCGCCACCTGACCCGCGACCAGTACGTCGAGGCCCAGCGCGTCCTCAACGCGGCCGGCCTGGCCGTGCCGCACTGGCCGGTCGAGTGGGGCGGCCGGGACTGGACGCCGCTGCAGCGCCACATCTGGCGCGAGGAGATGCAGCTCGCCAACGTCCCCGAGCCGCTCGCGTTCAACGCCAGCATGATCGGCCCGGTCATCGCGGCCTTCGGCAACCAGGAGCAGAAGGAGCGCTTCCTGGCCAGGACCGCGAACCTCGACATCTGGTGGTGCCAGGGCTTCTCGGAGCCCGACGCCGGCTCCGACCTCGCCTCGCTGCGCACCACCGCCGTCCGCGACGGCGACGACTGGGTGGTCAACGGCCAGAAGACCTGGACCACCCTCGGCCAGTACGCCGACTGGATCTTCTGCCTGGTCCGCACCGACCCGACCGCCGAGAAGAAGCAGCGCGGGATCTCGATGCTGGTCTTCCCGATGGACACCCCGGGCGTCACGCTGCGCCCGATCCAGCTGATCGACGGCGGCCACGAGGTCAACGAGGTCTTCTTCGAGGACGTCCGCGTGCCCGCCGAGAACCTGATCGGCGAGGAGAACCGCGGCTGGGACTACGCCAAGTTCCTCCTCGGCAACGAGCGCGTGGGCATCGCCCGCGTCGGCGCCACCAAGAAGCTGATCGCGCAGGCCAAGGAGCACGCCCGCGAGGTCGTCGTCGCCGGCCGGCCGCTGTCGCAGGACCCGCGGCTGACCGCGCGGATCGCCGAGCTCGAGAACGAGCTGCTGGCCCTGGAGCTGACCGCGCTGCGCGTGGTCGCCAACTCCGCCGACGGCAAGCCGCACCCGGCCTCCTCGGTGCTCAAGCTGCGCGGCTCGGAGCTGCAGCAGGCCGCCACCGAGCTGCTGGTCGACATCGCTGGCCCGCTGTCGGTCGCGTCCTTCGCCGACGGCGGCTCGCAGGTGCCCCAGTGGGCCCGGGTGGCCACGCCGGAGTACCTGAACTACCGCAAGGTCTCCATCTACGGGGGCTCCAACGAGGTCCAGCGGACCATCATCGCCGGCACGATCCTGGGGCTGTGAGCTAGCAGTGGACTTCCAGTACGACAGCGAGCAGAACGACCTCCGCGAGGCCGTCGCGGGCCTGCTGGGCCGCGCCTACGGCGACAACGAGCGGCGCCGCCAGGTGGTCGCCACCGACCCCGGCTTCGACGAGAAGACCTGGGCGCAGCTGGCCGAGATGGGCGTCCTCGGGCTGCCCTTCGCCGAGGAGGACGGCGGCATGGGCGCCGGCCCGATCGAGGTGGCCCTCGTCGCCGAGGAGATCGGCCGGGTGCTCGCGCCCGAGCCGTTCGTCGAGGCCGTGGTCCTGGCCGGTGGCCTCGTCGCCGCCGTGGGCACCGCGCAGCAGCGGGCGGCGGTCCTCGGGCCGCTGTCCGAGGGCGCCGGCGTGCTCGCGTTCGCGCACGCCGAGCCCGGCACCCGGTGGAGCCCCGCGGCGGCGGCCGTCACCGCCACGCAGGACGGCGGCACCTGGCGGCTGACCGGCGTCAAGGAGCCGGTGCCGAACGGCGCCCGCGCCGACGTCCTCGTGGTCAGCGCGGTGACCGAGGGCGGCACCGCCCTCTTCCTCGTCCAGGGCGACGCCGAGGGCCTGACCCGCACCGGCTACCGCACCCACGACGGCACCCGCGCGGCCAACGTCACCCTCGACGGCACCCCCGCCGAGCTGCTCGGCGAGGGCACCGCGGACCGCACCGCCGACGTCGAGCGCGCGCAGGCCCTGGCCCGGATCGCCTACAGCGCCGAGGCCGTCGGGGCGATGGACACCGCGCTGAAGACGACCGCGGAGTACCTGAGGACCCGCAAGCAGTTCGGCGTCACGCTCAACCGCTTCCAGGCGCTGACCTTCCGCGCGGCGGACATGTACGTGTCCCTGGAGCTGGCCCGCAGCACCGCGCTGTGGGCGAGCATGGTGGCCGACACCGGCGGCGACGTCGTCACCGCCGCCGACCGCGCCCGGCTGCAGACCAGCCGCGCCGGCCGGCACGTCGGCAAGGAGGCCATCCAGCTGCACGGCGGCATCGGCGTCACCGCGGAGTACTCGGTCGGCCACTACACCAGCCGGCTGACCGCGATCGACCACCTGCTCGGCGACGGCGACTGGGCCGCCGACCGGCTGGCCGCGGCGGTCGACTCGTACCCGACCGTCGACCCGCTCGGCGCGCCCTACACCGGCGCCTGAGCGACCGCACCACGGCGACGGCCGGCGTCCCCTCTGCCGGGGGCGCCGGCCGTCGCCGTTCCCGGCGGCCGACCACCTAGGGTCCGGCGGGTGCTCGCCTGGCTCCTGCTCCCCGCCGTGCTCGCCACGGTCCTCGCCTGGGCCGCGGCGCGGCTGGTCCGCCGGCGCACCCGGGGTCGCCGCGCCGGCCGGGTCGCCGCCGTCCTGGTCGCCGTCCTCGTCTGGCTGGCCGTCGCCGCGGGCGGGCTGCAGGTGTGGGCGCGGGCGTCCCTGGGCTCCTCCGGCATCGCCCGCGCGCTCGTGTGGATGGACGCCGACGTCGACGACCGGCTCCGCTTCCCCGAGCTGCCGGTCCCGGCCGGGGACACCCCGCTGCCGCTGACCGCCGGCTCCCTGCCCGGCGGCGTGCTCGACGAGGTGACCGTCCCCGGCGGCGGCACCGAGGACCTCGCCGCGCTGCTGGACCGCACGCGGACGACGGGCTTCGTCGTGCTGCGCGGCGACGAGGTGCTGCTCGAGCGGTACGGCGCCGGCGGCTCCCGGGAGACGCCGATGACGTCGTTCTCGGTGGCCAAGTCGGTGCTGTCCACGCTGGTCGGCCTGGCGATCGACCGCGGCGCGATCGGCGGCCTGGACGACCCGGTCACCGACTACGTCCCCGAGCTGCTCGACCGCGACCCGCGCTTCGGCGCCATCACGCTGCGGCACCTGGTGACCATGTCGTCGGGCCTGTCCTACGAGGAGCAGGGCCTGCCCTGGAGCGACGACGCGCTCACCTACTACGACGTCGACCTGCGGCGGCTGGCCCTGTCGGCCGAGGTCGCGCAGGAGCCGGGGCGGGAGTGGCTGTACTGCAACTACAACCCGCTGCTGGTGGGCCTGGTGCTGGAGCGGGCCGTCGGCCGGCCGGTCGAGGAGTTCGCCGCGGAGGCGCTGTGGGGCCCGATGGGCGCCGAGGCCGACGCGAGCTGGAGCGCCGACAGCGCGGCCAGCGGGTTCCCGAAACTGGAGAGCGGGTTCAACGCCCTCGCGCGGGACTGGGCCCGGTTCGGCCTGCTGTTCGCCCGGGAGGGCCGCGCCGGCGACCGGCAGGTGGTCCCCGCCGCGTGGGTCGCCGAGGCCACCGCCCGGGACACCTCCGCCGACCCGGCCGAGCACTACCAGTACTGGTGGTGGGTCGACACCGAGCGCGAGGGACGGTTCTACGCCCGCGGCAACAAGGGCCAGTACGTCTACGTCGACCCGGCCACCGACGTCGTCGTGGTCCGGCTCGGCCGCGAGGAGGGCGTCGAGGACTGGCCGGCGGTGCTCCGCGACGTCGCGGACCGGGTGGGTTAGTCGCCGACGACGGCGCGGCGCAGGTCGTCGGCGTCGACGCGCACCTGGTCGAGCACCGCGGCGACGCCGTCCTCGCGCAGCAGCCCGCCGCTGAGCCGCTCGACCGGCACCGGCACGTGCTCCGGGTCGGCGTAGCGGGCGCCGAGCTCGAACGCGATCCGCAGCAGGGTGCCCTCGGCGGAGGCGGGGTCGTCGACGGCGGCCAGCGGGGCGGCCATCGCCGGCGGGAAGCCCCACTGCTCCAGCGCCACCGCGGACAGCCGGAGCGCGGAGATGCCGTACCGGCACACCTCCGCGGTCCGCCGGGCGGCGAACGGGCGCTGCGCGGCGGCCAGCTCCCGGTAGCCCTCGGGGTCGTCGGCGTGCAGCAGCGCCACGCCGACCTGGGCGAGCAGCCCGAGGCACAGCGCGTCCTGCGGCCGGCTCCCGAAGCGCGGCGCCAGCGCGGAGGCGGCCAGCGCGATGCCGGTGCTGGTCTCCCAGAACCGCTCGGGCAGCTGCGACTCGTCGTCCAGGCAGGTCAGCGCGACCGTCGCCATGGTGCGCACCGCGGTGAAGCCGACGACGGTGACGGCGAACTGCAGCGTCGTCGCCCGCCCGCTCATGCCGAAGTAGGCCGAGTTGGCCAGCTTCATCACCCGGCCGGCCAGGGCGACGTCGGCGGCGAGGACGTCGGCGAGGGTGCGGGCGCTGGCGTCCTCGGTGTTGGCGACGGCCACCACCTGCGCGGCGACCGGGCGCTGCGCGGCCATGGTGTCGATGCCGGCGAGCAGCCGGTCCAGGTCCACCGCCGAGCGGGACAGGGGCATCGCGGTCACCGGGCACCCACCCAGGCGGCGACCGCCGCGCCGTCCATCGGCTCGGCCAGGGAGAAGCCCTGCAGGTAGGTGGCCCCGAGCTGGCGCAGCGCCACGGCCTGGGCGGGGGTGGCCACGCCCTCGGCGACGGTGGACAGCCCCAGGCTGCGGGCCAGCGCGATGACCGCGCTGGCGATCTCCACGTGCCCGTCGGCGAGCTCGGCGACGAAGGACCGGTCCACCTTGAGGCAGTCGACCGGCAGGTGGCGCAGGTAGGCCAGCGACGAGTAGCCGGTGCCGAAGTCGTCGATCGCCAGCGCCACCCCGAGGTCGCGCAGCTGCTGCAGCAGCGCGCGGGCGGCGACGGGGTCGGTCATGAGCGCGGACTCGGTGATCTCGATCGACAGCCGGGCCGGGGCGACGCCGTGCCGGTCCAGGGCGGCGACCACCTCGCCGGGCAGGCCGGCGTCGAGCTGCAGCGCCGAGACGTTGACGTTGACCTGGGGCGGCGCGGCCGCGCCGAGCGCGCGGTCCCACTCGGCCACCTGGCGGCAGGCCTCGTCGAGCACCAGCAGCCCGAGCGCGCCCACCAGCCCGCTCTCCTCAGCCAGCGGCACGAACGTCGCCGGGCTGATCGGGCCGCGCTCGGGGTGCACCCAGCGGGCCAGCGCCTCGACGGCCTCCAGCGCGCCGTCGGTGGCGGAGACGATGGGCTGGTAGTGCAGGCCGATCCGCCGCCGCTCGATCGCGTCGCGCAGGTCGGCGACCAGCCGCAGCTTGTCGCGCGCCTCGGCGCGGCCGGCGCGGTCCAGCACCCGCACCCGGCCCTTGCCGCCGGCCTTCGCCTGGTACATGGCGATGTCGCAGTCGCGGACCAGGTCCGCGGCGTCCGCGTGCTCGGGGGCCTGAACGGTGACGCCGACGCTGCAGTGCGGCCGGAACCGCACGCCGGCCAGGTGCACCGGCACCGCGAGCGCGGCGACGATGCGCTCGGCCAGCGCGGCGGCGTCGGCCTCGTCGACGTCCTCGCAGACGACGACGAACTCGTCCCCGCCGAAGCGGGCGACCAGGTCGCCGGGGCGGACCGTGGCGCGCAGCCGCCCGGCCACCTCCACCAGCAGCTCGTCGCCGGCCTCGTGGCCGAGGGAGTCGTTGACCACCTTGAAGTCGTCGAGGTCCAGGAACAGGCAGGCCAGCCCGCGGCCCCCGGCGGTGAACCGGCCGGCCAGGTGCTGGTCGAGCAGCGTGCGGTTGGGCAGGCCGGTCAGCGGGTCGTGCTGGGCCTGGTGGGCCAGCCGCGCCTCGAAGGCCATCCGGTCGGTGACGTCCTCGACGGTGCCGAGGAAGCCCGCGCCCGCGCCCGGGGTGAAGACGTGGCCGAAGCGCAGCACGGTGGCCCGCTCGGTGCCGTCCGGGCGCACCACGCGCGCCCGCACCTCGCCGTCGCCGCCCTCGAGGACGCCGGCGACGACCTCGACGACGGCGCCCAGGTCGTCCCCGTGCACGCAGCCGGTCCAGCCGGTGCCCAGCAGGTCCTCCGCGGGCCGCCCGGTCAGCCGGCAGAACGCGTCGTTGACGTGCGCCAGGCGCATCCCCTGCTCGGACAGCAGGGTGGGGACCGGCGACCGCTCGCTCAGGGTGGCGAAGCGGCGCTCGGCGGCGTCGGCGGTGGCCCGCGACACCCGGTCGGCGTCCCCGGCGCCGGGCGTGATCGCCAGCGTCCAGGCGTCCCCGGCCGGCGCGGGGGTCGCGCGCACGACGGCGTCGGTCAGGCCGCCGTCCGCGGTGCGGACCTGCAGGGCCAGCCGGGAGGTGTGCTCGCGGCGCAGCAGCAGCGGGAGCTCGCCGGCGGCGAGCGTGGGGACCAGGTCCGCGACCGGCCGCCCGGCCAGGTCCTCCGGGGCGGGGCCGAGCAGCCGGACGGCGCCCTCGCTCGCCCAGGTGACCCGCGGCGTCCCGCCGACGGTCTCGGCCACGAGCAGGGCGGTCCCCTGGCCGCCGGCCGCGGCGGAGAAGACCGCGGCCACCACCTCGGGGGTCACGGCACCGGCCGGACCCGTCACGGGCGGGCTGGCGGGCACGGGCGTCCTCCTGGCTGCGGCGGCCTGCGTGGTCGGCGTCCCCGCACGGGGACGCCCCCGCTGCCTCGGCACCCGCGGGGCCGGACTCCAGCCGGGGCCGCCGTCCCCTCACCCGGAGGGGTGGGGCCGGGGCGCCTGCGATCCGCGTCACGATCGGGTCCCGGGGGGTTAGGGATGCCGGGTGTGCCTGTCACGATGCAGCCCCGGGGTGGCAGAGCCCGCCTCCCCCGCAGCACCACCCAGGCCCGCCGGCAACGACGCCGGCCCGAGCTGTCGTTGGAGTGCGCGTGCTCATCGGTGTGCCCGCAGAGACCCGGCGGAACGAGACGCGGGTGGCCGCGACGCCCGTGAGCGTCGGCCGGCTGTGCGCCCTCGGCCACGAGGTCCTCGTCCAGGCCGGCGCCGGGGAGGCCGCGAGCTCCCCCGACGAGGCCTACGTCGCCGCCGGCGCGCGGATCGGGTCGGCGGCCGAGGCGTGGGGTGCCGACGTCGTCCTGCACGTCAACGCCCCGACGCTCGACGAGGTCGCCCGGCTGCGCCCGGACGCGGTGCTGGTCAGCCTGCTGTCCCCCGCGCTGGCGCCCGAGCTGCTCGCCGCGCTCACCGCCCGCGGGGTCACCGCCCTGGCCGTGGACGCCGTCCCCCGCATCTCCCGCGCGCAGTCGCTGGACGTGCTGTCCTCGATGGCCAACATCGCCGGCTACCGGGCCGTCGTCGAGGCCGCGCACGCCTTCGGCCGGTTCTTCACCGGGCAGGTCACCGCGGCGGGCAAGGTGCCGCCGGCGAAGGTCTTCGTGGCCGGTGCCGGCGTCGCGGGACTGGCCGCCGTCGGCGCGGCGAGCAGCCTGGGCGCGATCGTGCGGGCCACCGACGTCCGGCCCGAGGTCGCCGAGCAGGTGCGCTCGCTGGGCGGCGAGTACGTCGGCGTCCCGGCCGACGAGACCGAGGCCCAGGCCAGCGGCACCGGCTACGCCACGGTCACGTCCGAGGACTTCGACGCCCGCGCCGCGGTCATGTACGCCGAGCAGGCCCGCGACGTCGACGTCGTCATCACCACCGCGCTCATCCCCGGCCGCCCGGCCCCCCGGCTGCTCACCGAGGACATGGTGGCGAGCATGAAGCCGGGCTCGGTGGTCGTGGACATGGCCGCCGCGCAGGGCGGCAACGTCGCCGGCTCGGTGCCCGACGAGGTCGTGGTGACGCCGAACGGCGTCACGATCATCGGCTACACCGACCTGCCGGCCCGGCTGCCGGCGCAGTCCTCCCAGCTGTTCGCCACCAACCTGGTCAACCTGCTCACGCTGCTCACCCCCGGCAAGGACGGGCGGCTGGTCCTCGACACGGACGACGTCGTCCAGCGGGCGATGACCGTGACCCGCGACGGCGAGCTGCTGTGGCCCCCGCCGCCGGTGCAGGTCTCCGCCGCCCCGGCCGCCGCCGCACCGCCACCGGCGCCGCTGCCGCCACCGGGGAAGGAGGCGCCCCCGCCCCAGCGGCGGGCCGCGCTGGTGGGCCTGGCCGCCGCGCTGCTGTTCCTGCTGGCCGCCTTCTCCCCCGACCAGCTGATCGGCAACCTGACGGTGTTCGCCCTCGCCGTCGTCGTCGGCTTCTACGTCATCGGGCACGTGCACCACGCGCTGCACACCCCGCTGATGAGCGTCACCAACGCCATCTCCGGGATCATCGTGGTCGGCGCCCTGCTGCAACTGGGCCACGTCAGCACCGTGGTCACCGTGCTCGCGTTCCTCGCCGTCCTGCTGGCCAGCATCAACGTGTTCGGCGGCTTCGCGGTGACCCGCCGCATGCTCGGCATGTTCCGGAGGGCCTGACCGCCATGACCGCCATGACCGCCACCAGCGCCGCGTCCGCGGCCTACATCGTCGCCGGCCTGCTGTTCGTCCTGAGCCTGGCCGGCCTGTCGAAGCACGAGACCGCCAAGGCCGGCAACGCCTACGGCATCGCCGGCATGGCCATCGCCCTGGTCGCCACCGTCGGGCTGGCCTGGCACGACGGCGACGCGCTCGCCGTCGGGCTGATCGCCGTCGCCATGGCCCTCGGCGCGGCCATCGGCCTGTGGCGGGCGCGCATCGTCGAGATGACCGGCATGCCCGAGCTCATCGCGCTGCTGCACAGCTTCGTCGGCCTGGCCGCGGTGCTCGTCGGCTGGAACGGCTACCTCTCGGTCGAGGGGGCGCCGGCCGGGGAGGCCGAGGAGCTGGGCCTGCCGGTGGGCATCCACTCCGCCGAGGTGGCGATCGGCGTCTTCATCGGCGCGGTCACCTTCACCGGCTCGATCGTCGCGTTCCTCAAGCTGTCG
The DNA here is from genome assembly GCF_054050415.1 of Geodermatophilus sp. SYSU D01180. NCBI lineage: Bacteria > Bacillati > Actinomycetota > Actinomycetes > Geodermatophilales > Geodermatophilaceae > Geodermatophilus > Geodermatophilus sp. SYSU D01180. The sequence goes on from NZ_JBJGZH010000012.1 coordinate 73,496, forward strand.
GCCCGGATCAGGAGCAACCCGCTGGTGCTACCGGGCAAGAACGCGCTGAACCTCGGCGCGCTCGCGGCGTTCGCCGTCCTCACCGTCGTCTTCGTCGTCTCGCCGAGCCTGGGTGTGCTCGCCGCGGTCACCGTGCTGGCGCTGGCGCTGGGCTGGCACCTGGTCGCCTCGATCGGCGGCGGCGACATGCCGGTCGTCGTGTCGATGCTCAACAGCTACTCCGGCTGGGCGGCCGCGGCGTCGGGCTTCCTGCTCGACAACGACCTGCTGATCATCACCGGCGCGCTGGTCGGCTCCTCGGGTGCCTACCTCTCCTACATCATGTGCCAGGCGATGAACCGCTCCTTCATCTCCGTCATCGCCGGCGGCTTCGGCAACGAGGGCAGCACCACCGGGTCCGGCGCGGTCGAGGGCGAGCACACCGAGACCACCGCCGAGGAGGTCGCACAGTTGCTGCGCGACGCCGACAGCGTCGTCATCACCCCCGGCTACGGCATGGCGGTCGCGCACGCGCAGAACGCCGTCGCCGACCTCACCCGCACTCTGACGGACAAGGGCGTGCCGGTGCGCTTCGGCATCCACCCGGTCGCCGGGCGGCTGCCCGGGCACATGAACGTGCTGCTGGCCGAGGCGAAGGTGCCCTACGACGTCGTCCTGGAGATGGACGAGATCAACGACGACTTCCCGAAGACGTCGGTCGTGCTGGTCATCGGCGCCAACGACACGGTGAACCCGGCCGCGGCCGAGGACCCGGGCAGCCCGATCGCCGGCATGCCGGTGCTGCACGTGTGGGAGGCCGAGCACGTCGTCGTGTTCAAGCGGTCGATGAGCACCGGCTACGCCGGCGTGCAGAACCCGCTGTTCTTCCGCGAGAACACCCGGATGCTGTTCGGCGACGCGCGCGAGCGGGTCGAGGACATCCTGCGGGCGCTGTGAGCGTGCTCGTCAGCCCGGCGTGGCTGATCGGCGGGCTGCGCAACGTGCCGGGCTTCCTGGCCACCGACGGGCGGGGGCTGGCGTTCGTCAGCGACACCCCGGTGTTCGACGTGCCGCTGGGCGCGGTCACCGACGTGTCCTGGCCGTGGTGGTGGTTCGGCGGCGGGCTGCAGCTGACCGCGGCCGGGCAGCGGTGGAAGGTCACGTTCGTCCGGCCCAACGGCATGCCGCCGCCGCAGCCGTCGATGCTGGCGTCGTCGGTGGGCACCGTCGGGGTCCTCACCGGGACGCTGCCTCCGCACGTGCTGGCCGACCTCGACGCGCTGCGCGGGCTGGCCGACGTCCGCGACGGCCGCGCGGCCGGGCGGCGCTGGCGCGAGGTGCTGCCGGGCTGAGTTGCGGCGCGGTCGGCACGGGAGCGACGGTGGACCACGTGGACCCCTTCCGCCTCGGCATGCCGAAGATCCCCGGCCTCACGGAGCTGCTCGGGCTCCTGCAGACGCAGACCGAGGCGCTGGCCCAGCTGCCGCGCACGCTGACCGACCTGAACGCCGCCGTCCGGGAGCTCATCGCCGCGACCTCGACGGCGACGTCGGCCATCGCGTCGGCGCAGCGCACGGCCGAGCGGCTGGAGGGGCTGGTCGGCGAGCTGGAGGAGCCGGTGCGGGCGCTCAAGCCGGGGCTGGAGCGGGTCGGGCGGGTGCTCGACGACCCCGCCGTCGAGGCGGTGCCGGACATCATCCGCACCATCGACGAGGACCTGATGCCGATGATCGCGACGCTGCGTCAGGCGCAGTCGCGGGTCGCCGGGGTCACCGGCCTGCTGCGCCGCCGCGGCCGCCCCGACGACCGCCCCGACGACGCGGACGCGGCCGGCTGACGTCCGGTGCGCCCGCCGCCCAGTGCGGCGGGCGCTCGAGGACGGCGGGCAGCCGGGTGCCGCCGTCGCCGCGGGCGGCGGCCACCTGCGGGCGGGTGAGGAACAGCGCGCCGGTGAGGTCGGCGCCGCGCAGGTCGGCCGCGCGCAGGTCCGCGCCGAGCAGGTCGGTGCCGGTGAGGTCGGCGCCGCGCAGGTCCGCGCCGATCAGGTAGGCGCCGCGCAGGCTCACCCGGCGCAGGTCGGTCCGCCGCAGGTCGGCGCCCACGAGGTCGGCGCCGCGCCGGTCCCTCCCGCCGGTGCGGACGGCGGCGCTGACCCGGCCCAGCAGCTCCCCCGCCTCGGCGCGGACCGCTCCGGCGTCGACCGCTGCCAGCTCGGCCGGTGAGCCTGCGGCCAGTCGCTCCGTGCGGTCGAAGGCGCTCGTGACCTCCTCGTGCAGGCCGGCCGGCAGCGGCAGCGCGGCCGCCTCGGTGAGGTACCAGAGCAGCTCGTGCAGCTGCCGCAGGACGGGGAACGCCGCCGCGACGTCGGGGTCGGCGGCCGGGTCCTCGACGGCCGCGGCCCGCACCAGCCGCTGGCCGGCGCCGAAGCAGTCGAAGACCGTGCAGCCGGGGAAGCCGCGCTGCCGCAGGTCGGCGTGGATGCCGCAGCGGGCGTCGGCGGTGAGGTGGACGCAGGCGCGGCCGGCCGGCTTGTCGATCGCGAAGTCGGCCGAGGCGGCGAACGCGGGGAGCACGCAGCACAGGCCGGCGCAGGACGAGCAGTCGGCGGCCAGGTCCCGCCGCCGGTCGGCGGGGGCCACCGCCGGCGGGGCGGGAGGGGTCACCGGCCGAGGGTATGTCGCGGGCATGGACGTGCTGAGCAGCCGCGTGCTCCTGCGGCCCACCGACACCGGGCGCTCGCAGGCCTTCTACCGCGACGTCCTCGGGCTGGCCGTGTACCGCGAGTTCGGCCCGCCGGGGCACCGCGGCGTCGTCTTCTTCCTCGGCAACGGCCTGCTCGAGGTGTCCGGGCGGGCCGACGGGCGCCCGCGCGGGCTGGCGCTGTGGGTGCAGGTGCGCGACCTGGCCGCCGAGGTCGCGCGGCTGGCCACGGCCGGCGTCCCCGTCGCCGCGGAGCCGGAGCGCAAGCCGTGGGGGCTGCTGGAGGCGACGGTCGAGGACCCCGACGGCGTCGCGCTCGTGCTCGTCGAGGTCCCCGCCGACCACCCGCTCCGGGTCGACGTCCGACCGCCCGGCTGACCGTCGGACCGGAACGGCCCTCCTGCAGGGGCCCGCGCCGTGCGCCAGCGAGGGGTGGGGGCAGGAGGGTCCTTCGTCAGTCGGTGCCGGACTCCATCGCGGCGCGGTCGAGCAGCTCGTCGTCGACCGGGGTGGTCCGGCCGGCGATCGCCCGCGCGCCGCCCTCGGTCATCCGGTCGATGAGCCCGGTGGCGGCCGCCTGCGCGGCGCCGATCACGGCCGGCTCCGCTCCGCCGCCGACCATGCCCAGCCGCGCGTACTGCTCGAGCTTGGCGCGGGAGTCGGCGATGTCGAGGTTGCGCATGGTCAGCTGGCCGATCCGGTCCGTGGGCCCGAACGCGGGGTCCTCGGTGCGCTCCATCGACAGCTTGTCCGGGTGGTAGCTGAACGCCGGGCCGGTGGTGTCGACGACCGACCAGTCCTCGCCGCGCCGCAGCCGCAACGTGACCTCCCCGGTGACGGCCATGCCGACCCAGCGCTGCAGCGACTCCCGCAGCATGAGCGCCTGGGGGTCCAGCCACCGGCCCTCGTACATGAGCCGGCCCAGCCGCCGGCCCTCGGTGTGGTAGGTGGCGAGGGTGTCCTCGTTGTGGATGGCGTTGACCAGCCGCTCGTAGGCGGCGTGCAGCAGCGCCATGCCCGGCGCCTCGTAGATGCCGCGGCTCTTGGCCTCGATGACCCGGTTCTCGATCTGGTCGGACATGCCCAGCCCGTGCCGGCCGCCGATCGCGTTCACCTCGAGCACCAGGTCGACGGCGGAGGCGTACTCCTTGCCGTTGACCGAGACCGGCCGCCCGTTGGCGAAGCCGATCGTCACGTCCTCGGTCTCGATCTCGACGGCGGGGTCCCAGAACCGGACGCCCATGATCGGCTCGACGATCTCGATGCTCGCGTCGAGGTGCTCCAGCCGCTTGGCCTCGTGGGTGGCGCCCCAGATGTTGGCGTCGGTGGAGTAGGCCTTCTCCGCGCTGTCCCGGTAGGGCAGGCCGTGCGCGGTCAGCCACTCCGACATCTCCTTGCGGCCGCCGAGCTCCTCGACGAACCGGGCGTCCAGCCACGGCTTGTAGATCCGCAGCGACGGGTTGGCCAGCAGGCCGTACCGGTAGAACCGCTCGATGTCGTTGCCCTTGAACGTCGAGCCGTCGCCCCAGATCTGGACGTCGTCCTCGAGCATGGCGCGCACCAGCAGGGTGCCGGTGACCGCGCGGCCCAGCGGGGTGGTGTTGAAGTAGCTGCGCCCGCCGGAGCGGATGTGGAACGCGCCGCAGGTCAGGGCCGCCAGGCCCTCCTCGACCAGCGCCTCCCGGCAGTCGACCAGCCGGGCGATCTCCGCGCCGTAGGCGGTGGCCCGGCCGGGCACCGAGGCGATGTCGGGCTCGTCGTACTGCCCGATGTTCGCGGTGTACGTGCAGGGGACCGCGCCCCGGTCGCGCATCCAGGCGACCGCCACGGAGGTGTCGAGACCACCGGAGAAGGCGATCCCGACGCGTTCGCCGACGGGCAGGGACGTGAGCACCTTGGACACGAGAGAGATTATGCACGACCACGCATGACCATTCACGGGCGGGGGGTCGGGCGCCCGGGCCCGTGGGGCAGGATCGCAGGAGTGCCGGACCTCTCCCTGGGTGACGACCTGCGCGCTCTCGTCGACGCCTCCCCCTCCCGGTTCCACGCCGTGGCCGAGCTCACCCGCCGGCTGACCGCCGCCGGGTTCACCGAGCTGGCCGAGGCCGACGCGTGGCAGCTCGCCCCCGGCGCGGCGCACGTCGTGGTGCGGCACGGCAGCCTCGTCGCGTTCCGGCTGGGCAGCGCCCCGCTCGCCGACGCCGGGATGCGGCTGGTCGGCGCGCACACCGACTCCCCCACGTTCACGGTCCGCCCGCGGTCCGACGTCCGGCAGGCCGGGTACCGGCTGGTCGGCGTCGAGCCGTACGGCGGCGGGCTGTGGCACACCTGGCTGGACCGGGAGCTCACCGTGGCCGGGCGGGTGGCGCTGCGCGGTGGCCGCACCGCGCTGGTCCGGCTCGACGGCGCCCCGCTGCGGCTGCCGTCGCTGGCCATCCACCTCGACCGGAGCGTTCGCGAGGGGCTGACGCTGGACCCGCAGCGCCACCTGGTCCCGGTCTGGTCGCGGGACCTGGACACCGAGCCGGGGCTCACCGCGGCGCTCGCCGCGGCCGCCGGCGCCACCCCCGGCGACGTCGTCGGGCACGACCTGGTGCTGGCCGACACCCAGCCCGCGGCCCCCGCCGGTGCCGACGGCACGTGGGTCGCCGCGCCGCGGCTGGACAACCTGGCCAGCTGCCACGCCGGCGTCACCGCGCTGGTCGGCGCGGCGCCCGGCGCGCGCACCCAGGTGCTGGTCGCCAACGACCACGAGGAGGTGGGCAGCGGCTCGATGTCGGGGGCGCGGGGCAGCTTCCTGGAGGACGTCGTCCGCCGGCTGGTCGCCGTCACCGACCCCGGGGACCCGCAGGCGCTGCCCCGGGCGCTCGCGCGGTCCCGGCTGGTCTCGGCGGACATGGCGCACGCCGTCCACCCGACCCGCTACGACCGGCACGAGCCCGCGCACGCCCCGCAGCTCGGCGGCGGCCCGGTGCTGAAGGTCAACGCCAACCAGGCCTACGCCACCGACGCGGCCGGCGGCGGCTGGTTCGCCGAGCGGTGCGCCGAGGCCGGGGTGCCGGTGCAGTACTTCGTGTCCCGCGCCGACCTGCCCTGCGGCTCGACGATCGGCCCGCTGACCGCCACCCGGCTGGGCGTGGCGACCGTCGACGTCGGCGCGCCGATGCTGGCCATGCACTCCTGCCGCGAGCTCGCCTCGGCGCTGGACGTCCCGTCGACGGTGGCCGCGCTGACCGCCTGCTACGAGGACTGAGCGGGCGGCGGTTCCTGTCCGCCGGGAGGGCGGTCGGCCGGGGAGCGGCGGAGGACGTCGGCGAGGGACTCCTCCAGCCGCGCCCACGTGCCGCTCCACTCGACGAGCGGCTCGAGGATCCGCTCGAAGACCGCGAGCTGCTCGTCGAAGGCCTGCAGCTGCCCCATCAGGCCCTCGACGAGCTGCCGCTGCGCCCGCACCGACGCCGCGATCGACCGCACCTGCGCCGCCGACATCGCCCCGGGCGGCGAGGGCAGCCGCGGCAGGGAGAACCCCGACGGGACGGCGCCGGCGGCCAGCCGGGTGGCCCGGTCGGTGAAGCCGCGCAGCTGCGCCACGAACTCCTCGACCGACCGCGCCACCAGCCCGCCGTCGCGGGGCCTGTCCTCGGACTCGCTCACGCGCACCTCCCCGGCCCACCCGCCCCCGTGGGCGGGAACCGCCCCAGTCTCGCGGCTGCGGACCTCAGCCGCCGGTCAGCGCGCGCAGCGTCTCGGCGTTGCGGACGGCGTGGCCGTACCCGTCGTTGTTGAAGTACGCGTAGACGTCGCGGCCCTGCCCGGCCCACTCGCCGATCCGGTCGGCCCACCAGCGCAGGTCGGCGTCGGGGTAGGAGCCGGCGTACAGGTGCGCGGCGTCGGGCCCGTGCAGCCGGACGTAGACGAACGGCGCCGTCGCGCGCAGCACGCACGGCAGGCCGGCGCCGCTCATCACGCAGTAGGCGGCGCCGTGCCGCTCGAGCAGCGCGAACACCCCGTCGTCGTGCCAGCTGGGGTGGCGGAACTCCACGGCCACCCGCATCCAGTCCGGCAGCAGGCCGAGGAAGTGGTCGAGCCGGGCGTCGTCGCGGGCGGCGGCCGGGTGCAGCTGGACGAGCAGCACCGCCCGCCGGGGACCCAGCTCGTGCCAGGCCGCGGTCATCCGCTCGACCCACGCCTCGGGGGCGTAGAGCCGCTTGGCGTGGGTCAGCCCGCGGGGGGCCTTGACCGACAGGGCGAACCCCTCGGGCAGCCGCTGCCGCCACCCGGCGAAGGTCGCGGTGCGCGGCCAGCGGTAGAAGCTGGCGTTGAGCTCGACGGTGCCGAACCGGCGGACGTAGTGGGCCAGCCGGTCCCGGGACGGCGTCCCCGGTGGGTAGAGGACGCCCTCCCAGTGGTCGTAGCTCCAGCCCGACGTGCCGACGTGGACGGCCACCGGCGCCCCTGCGGTCAGGCCCGGCGCAGGCCGGCCAGCCGGGTCGCGGCGGCGAGCACCCGCCCGTACGAGCCGGGCGCCAGGCGCACCAGGACGTCGGGGACGACGGCGCTGGCGCCGATGAGCAGCCGCGGCCGGCGCCGCTCCACCGCCGCCACGATCCGCTCCGCGGCGCGGTCGGCCGGGTAGCGCAGCAGCCGCGCGAACTCCCGCTTGCCCCGCTCGGCCTCGGCGGGGTCCGCCCCGCTGGCCACCCGGGCGGTCTCGGCGATCCGGGTGGCGATGCCGCCGGGGTGCACGCTGGTCACGCCGACGCCGTCCCCGGCCAGCTCGTGCCGCAGCGCCTCGGTGAACCCGCGGACGGCGAACTTGCTCGACGCGTACGCCGCCTGCCCGGCCGGCGCCATGAGCCCGAACAGGCTGGAGACGTTCACCAGGTGCGCCCCGGGGTTCGCCTTCAGCGTGGGCAGCAGCGCGTGGGTGAGCCGGACGGCGGCGCGGAAGTTGACGTCCACGACCCACTCGAACTCCTCGAGGGTCACCTGGTCGAACCGCCCGCCCAGCGCGACGCCGGCGTTGTTGACCAGCAGCGTCGTCGCCGGGTGGTCCGCGACGATGCGGTCGGCGGCCTCGCGCAGCTGCCCGGCGTCGGCGAGGTCGGCGACGACGGTGGTCACCGACCGGCCCGGGCAGGACGCGCGCACCGCCGCCGCGACGCCCTCGAGCCGCCCGGCGTCGCGGTCGAGCAGCACGAGGTCCGTGCCGCGGGCGGCCAGCCGCGGGGCGAGCGCGGCGCCGATGCCGCTGGCCGCCCCGGTGACGACGGCGGTACCGGTGAAGGCGTAGGGGCGCACGCGGCGACCGTATCCGGCGCCCCTCAGGGCAGCCGCCACACCGTCGTCCGGCGCAGCCCGGGCCCCTCGGTCTCGGGGACCTCGTACACGGCGGCGGGCTCCAGCCGCTCGTGCGGCAGGTAGGGGCGGCCGGGGTCGCCGACCAGCACCTCGCAGCCGCGCGCCCGCGCCCGGTCGAGGAAGGGCAGCACCCGCTCGGTCATCGCCCGGTCGTAGCAGACGTCCCCGGCGACGACGACGTCGACGGCCGGCGGCTCGCGGTCCAGGACGTCGCCGGTGACGCCGATCCCCGCGACGCCGTTGAGGCCGGCGTTGACGCCGACCGCCGTCCGGGAGAACGGGTCGACGTCGCTGGCCAGCACCCACCGGGCGCCGGCGAGGACGGCGGCGACGGCCACCAGGCCGCTGCCCGACCCGAGGTCGAGCACCGTGCGGCCGGCGACGGTGGCGGGCGCGTCGAGCAGGTGGCGGGCCAGTGCCTGCCCGCCGGGCCATGCGGCCGCCCAGAACGGCGGCTCCTCCCCCGCCCCGCCGGCCGCGGTCTCCATCGCCTCCCACAGGGCGACGACGTCGTCGGCGACGTGCAACCGCACCTCGGGGACGAGCGAGGGCCGGCGCACCTGGGTGTGCGCGCGGACGAAGCCCGCGGGCACCACCCGGGTGGCCGGCCCTCGCTGGTTCACCTGGGGATCAGTACCAGCCGGTCGCCTGCGAGTGCGCCCAGGCGTCGCACGGCGTGCCGTAGCGCTGCTCGATGTAGATCAGGCCGGCGTCGATCTGGCGGTAGCCGTCGGAGGTCTTGGCGATCCCGGTGCTGGCCCAGGTGGAGTCCAGGAACTGCGGGATGCCGTAGGCGGTGCTGGTGGGGTTCTGGGCGTTGGGGTTCCAGCCGCTCTCCTTGCCCCACAGCTTCTCCAGGCAGGAGAACTGCTCGCCGCTGCCGACCTTGCTCATCGCGTAGTCCTTGAAGGAACCGGACGGCGCGGCCGGCGCGGCCTCCTCGGCGGCCTGCTCCTCGGCGGCCTGCTGCGCGGCGGCGGCCTCGGCGGCGGCCTGCGCCTCGGCGGCCTGGCGGGCGGCCTCCTGCTCGGCGGCGACGCGGGCGGCCTCCTGCTCGGCGGCGACGCGGGCGGCCTCGGCCTCGGCGGCCAGGCGGTCACGCTCGGCCTGCTCGGCGGCGAGCTGCGCGTGGGCGGCGCCGGCCTCCTGCGCGCTGCGCTCGGCGCGCGAGGCGGCGACGTCGGCCAGCGACGTCAGGTCGGGGGTGGCCGGGGCCTGCTCGGCGGCCTGCTGCTGCGGGATGCCGAGCTCGTCGGCGACGCTGACCGCGGGGCCGGCGGTGCCGGCGGTGTCGGTGCCGGCGGAGGCGGCCGGGCCGCTGGTGGAGACGACGCCCACGATCAGCGCGCCGGCGGCCGCGGCGCCGAGCAGGAGGGCCGGGCGGCGCGGGCCCAGCGGCGGGCTGCCGCGGCGGAACAGGCGCCGGCGGGCGGGGGCCTCGGCGGCCGGCTCGGCGGCGTCCGCGAGCGCGGGCAGCTCGCGGGTGGCGGTGTCGGGAGTGGCGAGCTCGACGGTCACGGGGGCGTCGGCAGGCGTGTTCGGGACGTGGCGGGACATGAGGGGGTGAGGGCTCCGAGGGAGAGTGCGCGCGGCAGCGGCCCGGAGGCGGACTCCGGGCATGCGGGTGCGGCGCGGGTCTACGGGTGTCGCGGACTACGGGGTCCCCGGCGACGTCGTCGCAGGGAGCGGCAGGGCAGGGGCAGCAGGCGTCAGGCGGACGCGGGAGCGCGGTGTGCGCGCGGGCAGCTGCACCTGCGGGCCGCTTCGGCCCGGAGGCGGGGCATGCGGGGACTCTCCGTTTCTTCCGTGAGCCGCCTACCGAGTTAGCTGACGGGTTCGGGCGGGAAGGAGCCCTACGCGCGCCGGGCCGGAGCTCGGCGGGCGCGATTCACCCCAGTACTGCGGTGGGTCCCCGGCTCGCGTCCACGGGTGCGGACACGACTCGGCGGCGTCCGGCCGGGCTCCCCGGGACGGGGACCTGACGACCTGCCGGACGCGAGCCACCGTACGGTCGTTATCGGTTCGTGACAACCGCCGTGGCCGGTGGTGCGGCCGTGACGCGTGGGGCGGACCCCGCCGTACCGGATCCCGCTCCCGCGTCGCCGCTGGTCAGGAGGCCGCCGCGACCTCGGCCCGGCCGGGCCCGTGCAGCGGTGTCACGTCGGACACGTCCGTCCCGGACGGCGCCGGACGCGACCCCGCGCGGGGGTCACCGGCGGGCTCCCCGAGGCGGGCCAGCCCCCGCTTGTCGCCGAGGGCGGGGACGTCGTCGGGCACGACCCCGGCGACGACGGCGAGCGCCTCGTCTAGCTGCCCGGTCAGCAGGCGCAGCCAGTCGCGCGCCCGGTCGCGCTCGTCGCGCAGGGGCCCGAGCTCCGCCTCGACGGCGGACCGGCGCGCGAGCGCCTCGGCGTCGGCCCGCGCCCGCGCCTCGGCCGCCTCGCGGTCCCGCCGCGCGCGCTCGGCGGCGGCCCCCTCCTCCAGCCGGGCCGCCTCGCGGCGCGCGGCCTCCAGGATCGCGGCGGCCTCGCTGCGGGTCTGCTCGCGGGCGGCGAGGACCGCCTCGCGCATCTCGGCCACCCCGGACAGCCGGGCCTGCGCCTCGGTGGCCGCCTCGGCGCGGATGCGCTGCGCCTCCTCCTCGGCGGCGGCGGTCAGCGCGGCGGCCGCCTCCTCGGCCCGGCGCATCATCGCCGCGGCGTCCTCGGGGCCGGGCAGGCTCTGCCGCTCGCGGACCAGCTGCGCGAGCCGGCGGCGGGCGTTCTGCAGCTCGGCCGAGGCGGCGGCGTAGCGGCTGAGCAGGTGCTCGTTCTCCCGGCGCAGGACCAGGAGCTCGGTCTCCGCCCAGGCGACGTAGTCGTCGACCTGCAGGCGGTCGTAGCCGCGCACCGCCCCGGTGAACACCGGCCCGGTGCCCAGCAGGCCGTCGAGCCCGCGTCCCGGGGGCGGTTCCGCGGTGCCGTCCGCGGCCCCGTCCGGAGCAGCTCCCTGTCCCCGCAGCGACATCCCGGTTCCCCCTCGGTGCGCCGTCCGATCCGGTCCCCCGCCGGCGCGCCGGTGGGGGTGATCACAGACTCGCACCCGCCGGGTGCGGCCGAGCGGGCCGACACGGACCCGCGGAAGGCCTCCGGACCGGTCGCGCCCGGACGTGCCGGGCCGGTCACCGTGTGCGGTCGATTGGTCTCAGTACGGTCACGGGCCGGGCGGGAATGTCCGGCGGGGACCGGTCGTTGGGCCCGGTACAGTAGTTGCACTCTCAACCACTTGGAGCGCGAGATGCAGTTCGGGGTCTTCACGGTCAGCGACGTCACGACCGACCCGACGACGGGGCGGACGCCGAGCGAGGCGGAGCGGATCAAGGCCGTCGTCACCATCGCGAAGAAGGCCGAGGAGGTGGGCCTCGACGTGTTCGCGCTCGGCGAGCACCACAACCCTCCGTTCTTCTCGTCCTCCCCCACGACCACGCTGGCCTACGTCGCGGCGCAGACCTCCCGGCTGCAGCTGTCGACGTCGACCACGCTGATCACCACCAACGACCCGGTGAAGATCGCCGAGGACTACGCGATGCTGCAGCACCTGGCCGACGGCCGCGTCGACCTGATGATGGGCCGCGGCAACACCGGCCCGGTCTACCCGTGGTTCGGCCAGGACATCCGCAACGGCATCCCGCTGGCGGTGGAGAACTACGCGCTGCTGCGCCGGCTGTGGGACGAGGAGGTCGTGGACTGGCAGGGCCGGTTCCGCACCCCGCTGCAGGGCTTCACCTCCACCCCGCGGCCGCTGGACGGCGTCCCGCCGTTCGTGTGGCACGGCTCGATCCGCTCCCCGCAGATCGCCGAGCAGGCCGCCTACTACGGCGACGGCTTCTTCCACAACCACATCTTCTGGCCGAAGGAGCACACCCAGCGGATGGTGGCGTTCTACCGGTCCCGGTTCGAGCACCACGGCCACGGTGCCGCCGACCAGGCGATCGTCGGCCTCGGCGGGCAGGTGTTCATGCGCCGGAACAGCCAGGACGCCGTCGCCGAGTTCCGGCCCTACTTCGACAACGCGCCGGTCTACGGGCACGGGCCCTCGCTCGAGGACTTCTCCCGGGAGACGCCGCTGACCGTGGGCAGCCCGCAGCAGGTGATCGAGCGGACGCTCGGCTTCCGCGACTACGTCGGCGACTACCAGCGGCAGCTGTTCCTCATCGACCACGCGGGGCTGCCGCTCAAGACGGTGCTCGAGCAGCTGGACCTGCTCGGCGAGGAGGTCGTGCCGGTGCTGCGCCGCGAGTTCGCCGCGCTCAAGCCGGCGCACGTGCCCGACGCCCCCACCCACGCCGCCCGGGTGGCGGCGCGCGGCGGCGCCCAGGACTCCACGGTGCACGCCGCGGGCGACGACGTCACGGGCCGTGCCACCGACGAGGCCCGCGAGGAGGTGTCCGTCCGATGACCACCCGCACCCTGGCCGTCGTCAGCGCGGGGCTCGGTGTCCCGTCGTCGACCCGGCTGCTGGCCGACCGGCTCGCCGCGGCGACCGTCGCCGCGCTGCGCCGGCGCGGCGAGGACGCCACCGTCGAGGTCGTCGAGCTGCGCGAGCACGCCCGCGACGTCGCGGACGCGCTGGTCACCGGGTTCCCGAACGCGGCGCTGCGCGCGGCGGTCGGGACGGTGACCGGCGCGGACGCGGTCATCGCGGTCACGCCGGTGTTCACCGCCTCCTACAGCGGCCTGTTCAAGTCCTTCGTCGACGTGCTGGACAAGGACGCGCTCACCGGCACGCCGGTGCTGCTCGCGGCGACCGCCGGCACCGCCCGGCACTCGCTGGTGCTCGAGCACGCCATGCGGCCGCTGTTCGCCTACCTGCGCGCGGTGACCGTGCCGACGGCCGTCTTCGCGGCGAGCGAGGACTGGGCCGGCGGCGACGGCGCCGGCCAGGAGCTGGCCGCGCGGATCACCCGCGCGGCCGGCGAGCTGGCCGACGTCGTCACGGGCCGGCCGGCGTCGGCCCGCCCGGCCGACCCGTTCGCCGACGTGCCCTCCTTCGAGGACCTGCTGCGGGGCACCGCCTAGGAGCGGTCCTGCACCGGCGCCTGGGAGGACCCGCCGCCCCGCGGGTCCGCGTGCCGCGCCGTGTCGTGCTCGGGGGCCCGCCGGGCGACCGGCACGCCCTCCGGCGCCGCCGGCGGCCCGGCCGGCACCGGCGCGGCGGGCGGCACGGCCGGCTCCGGCCGTCCCCGCAGCCGCGGGTAGGCCAGCACGAGGCTGGCCGCCAGGGCGATGGCCAGGATCACCGCCCACGTGCCGGTGTAGTCGGCCCACGAGCCGGTGAGCAGCAGGAACGCCGGGAGGGCGGCGGTGAGCAGCCCGGCCACGACGGCGATCGCGCCCGTGTACCGGGTGAACTCCTCCCGCTTCAGCCCCAGGACGACGAAGAACAGCGCCCAGAGCACCGCCCAGTACAGCCAGATCACGCCGAAGCCCGGGTCCCTCGGGACGACGTAGAAGAAGCTGAGCCCGGCGTACACCAGCGCGCACGCCGCCACGAACGCCGAGAACCAGCCGAGCCCCGTGCCGTCGAGGCCGCCGAGCAGGTTGATCCCGACGTACAGGTACGTGAAGCCGAACAGGTAGAGGCCCGACGCGGCCAGGATCGTGGCCGGGTCCCCGTCGGCAGTGATGATCAGGACGGTCGGTGTCACCACCTGAAGCGCCCCGACGAACAGGTTGAGCGGGGCGGCGGCGCGGGCGTCCACCAACCCCAGCAGCATCAGGCCGTTGACGACCAGGACGGCTCCCACGTACAGCAGTCCCACGGCTCCCATGTGCGGTCATCTCCTCGGGTCCCGCGACGGTGCGTTCGTCCCCCGTGGCCGGTGCCGGCGACGGTCACGCCGACGGTCGGGAGCCGGGCTCCCCGGGCTCCCGTTCGTCCTCCTCGAGTGCCTCGTTCTCCTGCAGGGCGCTGTCGATGAGGTCGGCGAGGCCGCCGACCGAGCGGTGCGGACCGCCTCGGCGGACGACGACCGGCTCGGGCACGTCGTCCTCGTCGGCGGACAGGCCCTCGGTGAGGTCGTGCGCCGCCCGCAGGGCGGCCTTGCCGGCGCGGTCGGCCGCCTCGTGGCGCTCGATCCGCGGCACCTCCTCGCTCACCGCTCGCCTCCTCCCCGTCCTCCTCGGCACGGTCGGTGACCCCCGGCCCCGGTTGGGCGGACGGCGCGCCGGGTATCCCACCTCCGGGCCTCGAACAGCCGGGAGCCGCGCAGTGCTCGTGTGAGGAGCGATCCGTGCAACTCCGGGTCGAGGTGGTGTGGACGTGCGCGCCGTGCGAGGTCGGCGGGCAGGACGTGGCGGAGGACGGTGACGACGACCCGACCTGCTGGAACTGCGGCGGGCCGGTCGTGGTGACCGCCCGGCCCTCCGTCCGCCGGCCGTTCCCCGAGCCGTTCCCGGAGCCGGACGCCGCCTGAGGGCGGCGCCCGGCCCGGGCGGACGGGTCCCGGCGTGCGCCGGGACCCGCCGGGCGGTCAGGACGTGACGGCGCACTGCCCGCGGTCGGCACGGACCGGCCCCGACGCCGACGGCTTGACGTCGAAGTCGAAGATCGCCGTCGGCAGGTACAGCGAGCAGCAGGCGTTCGGGATGTCGACGACCCCGCTGACGCGGCCCTCGATCGGCGCCGAGCCGAGCAGCAGGTAGGCCTGCTCGCCGGAGTACCCGAACTTCTGCAGGTACCGGACGGCGTTGAGGCAGGCGTTGCGGTAGGCCTGCGTCGCGTCCAGGTAGAGGTTGCGGTCGTTCTCGTGGTCGACCGAGACCCCGATGAAGGTCAGGAACTCCGAGTAGCGGGGCTCGACGTTGCCCGGGATGAACACCGGGTTGGTGGTCACCCCGTAGGTCTCCATGCCGCCCTTGATCAGGTCGATGTGGAAGTCGATGAAGCCGCCCATCTCGATGGCGCCGCAGAACGTGATCTCGCCGTCGCCCTGGCTGAAGTGCAGGTCGCCACCGGAGAGCTTCGCACCCTCGACGTGCACCGGGTAGAAGACGCGGGAACCGCGGGAGAAGTTCTTGATGTCGTGGTTCCCGCCGTTCTCCCGCGCCGGCACGGTGCGGGCACCGTCCCGCGCGATGGCGTCCAGCACGTCGCCGGACGCCGTCCCGCCGAGGGTCTGGTCCTCGTGCGGGAGCAGCGCCAGGGCGGGCACGCGGTCGGGGTCCGTGTCGGCCAGGGCCTTCTCCCGCCGGTTCCAGCGGGCGAGCAGGTCGGCCGACGGCGCGGTGCCGAACAGCCCCGGGTGGGTCAGGCCGGTGTAGCGGACGCCCGGGATGTGCCGGGAGGTCGCGACCTGGCCGTGGAAGTCCCAGATCGCCTTGTAGGCGTCGGGGAAGTAGTCGGTCAGGAAGCCGCCGCCGTTGGCCTTGGCGAAGACGCCGGTGTAGCCCCAGCCCTGGCCGGGGGCGTCGCCGTGCTCCTGCGGCGCCTGGACCGGGCCGAGGTCGAGGATGTCCACCACCAGCAGGTCACCGGGCTCGGCCCCCTCGACGCCGATCGGGCCGCTGAGCATGTGCGCCCGGGTCAGGTCGACGTCGCGGACGTCGTTGGCGGAGTCGTTGTTGCCGATCTGGCCGTCGGTCCACTCCCGGCACTCCACCCGGATGTCCTGCCCGGGCCGGACCATCGTGGCGACGGGTACGTCCGGGTGCCAGCGGTTGTGCCCCGGGACGGCCTGGTCACGCATGGACTTGGCCTGGTCGACGGTGAAGACGACGTCTGGCATGTCCCCCACACTCCGATCTGCGTTGACGGGAGGGCCGGCCCGCGTCCACGGGCCGTTCGTGGCGGCTCCGCGCGGGAGCCGGGGAGGCGACGGCGGCCCGGCCCGGGGGCCGCCGCGCGGGCTGGTCAGGGACGGGGCAGGGCGCTCCACCGGGGGTCGCGCGGCACCGGGCGGCGG
Source organism: Geodermatophilus sp. SYSU D01180 (assembly GCF_054050415.1). NCBI lineage: Bacteria > Bacillati > Actinomycetota > Actinomycetes > Geodermatophilales > Geodermatophilaceae > Geodermatophilus > Geodermatophilus sp. SYSU D01180. The sequence goes on from NZ_JBJGZH010000012.1 coordinate 89,481, forward strand.
GCGGCGGGCGGCACGGCCGTCGTCACGGCGGGCGCGTCGGCGCTGGCCTCCTCGCGCGACCGGGCCGCGGCCAGCGGCGCCGGGGTGCGCGCCAGCAGCGGGGCGGTGTAGACGCGCCACCCGGTGTCGCCGCACGAGGGGCACCGCTCCGAGGCCTGCGCGGTCCCGATCGGCCGCCGCACCTCCCACGGGCCGCACGCCGGGCACCGGTACAGGTAGGCCGCCATCTTGGCCTCCGCGGGGAAGTCGGGACCGGTCGGGAGCGGGCGACGCTAGTGACGGGCCCGGACGGACCGGAGGGACCTTCGACCCCGGCGGTGGCGCGCCGCCACGGGCGGCCCCCGGACGGTGACCGCGGGTGGGGTCAGCGGACGGCGTCCTCCGACGGCGCCGCGGAGCCGCCCTGCGGGGCCTCCGCCGTCATGATCCGGACGACCTCCGCCCGGTCCGCGGCCGAGGGCAGGCCCCAGCCGGGCTCGTAGCCGTAGACCTCGGACAGCGGCCGCGACGCCGTCCGGCCGGTGAGCACCTCCACCGAGCCGGTGTCGATCAGCCCCGGGTGCTCGACGCCGCACGCCTCGGCCACCTTGAGCAGGTCCCGGCGCAGGGTGGCCACGTAGTTGGCCAGCCGCACCGACTTCAGCGCCGGGTCCAGGCCGTGCGCCAGCCACGCGTTCTGGGTGGCGACGCCGGTCGGGCAGGTGTCGGTGTGGCACTTCTGCGCCTGGATGCAGCCGATGGCGAGCATCGCCTCGCGGGCCACGTTGACCGTGTCGCAGCCGAGCGCGAAGGCCACCACCGCGTTGTCGGGCAGGCCCAGCTTGCCGGCGCCGACGAAGGTGACCTGCTCGGCCAGCCCCCGGCGGGCGAAGGTCGAGTAGACGCGGGCGAAGCCGAGCTGGAAGGGCAGCGACACCGAGTCGGTGAAGATCAGCGGCGCGGCGCCGGTGCCGCCCTCACCGCCGTCGATGGTCACGAAGTCCACGCCGCGGCCGGTGTCGGCCATGAGCCGGGTCAGCTCGTCCCAGAAGACCAGGTCGCCGACGGCGGACTTGATCCCCACCGGCAGTCCGGTCTCGGTCGCGAGCAGCTCCACCCAGTCGAGCAGGCTGTCGGTGTCGGTGAACTCCGCGTGCCGGGACGGGCTGACGCAGTCCACGCCCTCGGGCACCCCGCGCGCGGCGGCGATCTCGGCGGTCACCTTGGCCGCCGGCAGCACGCCGCCCAGGCCCGGCTTGGCGCCCTGGCTGAGCTTGACCTCCAGCGCCCGGACGGGAGCGGACGCCACGAGGTCCTTCAGCCGCTGCAGGTCGAACCGCCCGGCCTCGTCGCGGCAGCCGAAGTAGGCGGTGCCGATCTGGAACACCAGCTCGCCGCCGTGCCGGTGGTGCACCGACAGCCCGCCCTCGCCGGTGTTGTGCAGGCAGCCGGCCAGCGCCGCGCCGCGGTTGAGCGCCTCGACCGCGGCCCCGGACAGCGAGCCGAAGCTCATCGCCGACACGTTGACCACCGACGACGGCCGGAACGCGTGGGCCCGCCCGCGCGGGCCGCCGAGCACCTTCGCCGAGGGGATCGCGACGTCGGCCGCCGAGTGCGGGTGCGACGGCGGGACGGCGCGGCCGAACGTGCGGTGGTTGATGACCGGGTAGCCGGCCGTGTACTCGAGGTCGTTGTCGGTGCCGAACCCGAAGTAGTTGTTCTCGCCCTTGGCCGAGGCGTACACCCAGCGCCGCTGGTCGCGGGTGAACGGCCGCTCCTCGTTGTTGCCGGCGACCAGGTACTGCCGCAGCTCCGGGCCGATCGACTCCAGCAGGTAGCGGGCGTGGCCGATCACCGGGAAGTTGCGCAGCAGGGTGTGCTCCCGCTGCGCCAGGTCCCGCGCGGCCACCGCCGCCAGTGCCCCGAGTCCGGCCACCGCGGCCCGTGCCGCACTCCTCATGACCCCGCTCCTCCCGCGCCGTTGCGCACCCCGGGCCGACCCCGGACAGCCATGGTGGGCCGCCCGGGGTCCGGGGTCTACAGGAAGAGGCTGAGCACGAGCGCGAAGACGAACCCGAGCGTCCCGAGCAGCGTCTCCATGACCGTCCAGGTCTTCAGCGTCGTCTTCTCGTCCATCTGGAAGAACCGGCTGACCAGCCAGAACCCGGAGTCGTTGACGTGGGAGAGGACGGTGGCCCCGCCGGCGATCGCGAGGACGATCAGCGCCAGGTCGATGGAGGACAGCCCGCTGCTGGCCTCGACCACCGGCGCCATGAGGCCGGCGGTCGTGGTGAGGGCGACCGTCGCCGAGCCCTGCGCCACCCGCAGCAGCACGGAGACCACGAACGCGGCCACGATCACCGGCAGGCCGATGTCGCCGAGGACGTCGGCCAGCGCGGTGCCGATGCCGCTGGCCCGCAGGACGCCGCCGAACATGCCGCCGGCGCCGGTGATGAGGATGATCGCGCAGACCGGGCCCAGGGCGCTGTTGACGATCGACTCGACCTGCGCGCCGCTCTCCCCGCGGCGCCGGCCGAGCACCACGATCGCGACCAGCACGGTGATCAGCAGCGCCACCGGGGTGGCGCCGAGCAGCTGTCCCGCGCGCACGACGAACGACGTCTCCTCGAGCGCACCCGCGGTGGCCAGGGTGGTCAGCCCGGTGTTGAGGAAGATCAGCACGAGCGGGAGCAGCAGGATGCCGACCACGGTGGCGAAGCGCGGCGGCGCCGGGCGGGTGACCGTCCCGGTCCGGAGTCCGCCGGAGGCACCCGCGGTGCCCGGTGCGGTCCCGGCCACGGTGGGCTCGGGGGCCTCCGGGGCGGCGCCGGCGTCCGGCTCGTCCTCGGACGGCGGCACCGCGACGTCGAAGCGCCGCCCGGCCCACAGGCCGAACAGGTAGCCGCCCAGGTACCAGGTGGGCAGGCCGACGAGCAGCCCGAACACCAGGACCAGCCCGATGTCGGCCCCGATCAGCTCGGCCGCCGCGACCGGCCCCGGGTGCGGCGGGACGAACGCGTGCATCACGGCGAAGGCGCCGGCGACCGGCAGGCCGTAGGTGAGGAGCGAGCCGCCCAGCCGGCGGGCGACGGTGAAGACGATGGGCAGGAAGACGACGAGCCCGGCGTCGAAGAAGATCGGGAAGCCGAACAGCAGCGCGGCCACGCCCAGGGCCAGGGGTGCCCGTCTCTCCCCGAACCGCCCGATGAGGCTGTCGGCCAGCACCTGCGCCCCGCCGCTGTGCTCGAGCAGCCGCCCGAGCATCGCCCCGAGGCCGACCAGCAGCGCGACGTTGGCCAGGGTCCCGCCGAACCCCTCGGTGAGCGTGGTGACGACGTCCTCGAGCGGGATCCGCGTGACCAGCGCGACCAGCAGGCTGACCAGGATCAGCGCCAGGAACGCGTGCAGCTTCAGCTTCATGATCAGGAACAGCAGGACGCCGACGGCTGCCGCCGCGATGAGCAGCAGCCACCCGGCTCCCAGAGCCGGTTCGACCTCGGGCATGGGGTCCTCCTGGGGTTCAGCCCTCGTCGTCGAGGGCGTCGAGGGTGCGCAGGACGTCTTCGAGCGCGCGGGTGGACCGCTCGACCAGCGGGCGGGTGTGCCGGTAGAGGTCCGCGGCGGCCGGGTCGGGCTCCACCGGGTCGGAGACGCCGACCAGCGCGGTGGCGGCGTCGAGGTCGGGCAGCGCGCCCAGCGCGTGCAGGCCGAGCAGGCAGGCGCCCAGCCCCGTGCCCTCCGGGGAGTCGGCGACCCGCACCGGCAGGTCCAGCGCGGCGGCGAGGGTGGACACCCACAGCGGCGAGGCCACCGCCCCGCCGGTGGCGCGGACCTCGGTGACGGGCAGGCCGGTGGCCGAGAACGCGTCGCGGACCAGCGCCAGCTGCTGGCACACGCCCTCGACGGCGGCGCGCACCAGGTGCCCCCGGCGGTGCTCGCGGCGCAGCCCGACGTACGCCCCGCGCAGCCCGGACCGCCACCACGGCGCCCGCTCCCCGAGCAGGTAGGGCAGGCACAGCAGCCCGGCGCTGCCGGCGGGCACCGCGGCGGCCTCCTCGAGCAGCCGGGCGTCGAGGGCGTCGGCGTCCTCCCCCGCGACCCCCTCCCCCTCGGCGAACGCCTGGGCGGCCCAGCGCACCGCCGAGCCGCCGTTGTTGACCGCGCCGCCGACCACCCACTGGTCGTCGGTGAGCGCGTAGCAGAACAGCCGGTGCGCGGGGTCCACGGTCGGCGCCGGGACGACGACGCGCATCGCGCCGCTGGTCCCCAGCGACACGGCGGCCACCTCGGGACGGACCGCGCCGATGCCGAGGTTGGCCAGCACGCCGTCGGAGGCGCCGAGGACCAGCGGGGTGTCCGCGGGCAGGCCGGTGGCCGCGGCGACCTCCGGGCGCAGACCCTCGAGCACCGTCGTCGTCGGCAGCACCTCGCCGAGCTGCCCGGGGCGGACCCCGGCCAGCTGCAGCGCCTCGGCGTCCCAGGTGCCGGTGCGGATGCCGTAGAGGCCGGTCGCCGAGGCGCAGGCGCGGTCGAGGACCTGCGGCCCGCCGCGCAGCGCGGAGACGACGAGCTCCTTGACCCCGCCCCAGCGCGGCACCGCGGCCAGCCGGCCGGGCTCCTCCCCGCGCATCCAGGCGAGCTTGAGCAGCGGGGACATCGGGTGCACCGGCGTCCCGGTGCGGGTGTGCAGCCCGCCGGCGCGGCCGTCGGCGCGCAGGGCCTCGGCGAAGCCCGCGGCGCGGTCGTCGGCCCAGGTGACGACGGGGCCCAGCGGCCGGCCGTCGTCGTCCATGGGGACCAGGCCGTGCATGGCCGCGGACAGGCAGATCCCGATCACCCGGTCGCCGCGCTCGCGGGCGGCCCGGCTGACGGCGGCCAGCGCCCCGACGGCGGCGTCGGCGAGCCGGTGCGCGTCGAGCTCGGCGCGGCCGGGGGCGGGCACCGACAGCGGGTAGCCGACGCTCACCAGGTCGCGCACCCGCCCGTCGGTGCCGGCGGTGACCGCCTTGGTCGCCGTCGTCCCGCTGTCCAGCCCGACCACGACCTCCATGCGGGCGATCCTGCCGACAGCCGCGGGGGGCCGCGAACTCAGCGCTGGATCTCCACCAGCAGCACCCAGGCGTTCAGGCAGGACGCCGCGATCCCGCCGACCAGCGTCCCCACCAGCCAGTAGAGCCCGCCGCCGGCGCCGAGGGCCAGCGACGACGCCGCGGCCAGCAGTGCGCCGGCGGGCAGCAGCACCGGGACCGCCGCGCGGACCCGCCGGCCTCGCGCGGCCTCGGCCCCCGCCGGGACCCGTACCAGCTCGGCCGCGCCGCCGGCAGCGAGCAGGACACCGGTGCCGGCGAGCTCGGCGGCGAGGGCGGCCACCGGCTGGCCGGGGACGAGGACGAAGACGCCCGCGGCGAGCAGCCCCACCAGCAGCACCAGCGTGGCCGCGGCCCGGCGGGGCAGCTCCGGGAACGCGAGGACCCGGTCGAGGTTGATGGAGACCGCGACGAACAGCAGCCCGGTCAGCGCCGCGGTCGCGCCGACCGCCGCGACCGCCAGGTCGTGCCAGCTCTCGGGGCTGTAGGCGTCGGGACCGGGAGCCTCCACGCCGCCCGATCCTGGCGCACGGGGCGCCGGGGCGGCGTCCCCCGCGCAGCGGTCAGCGGTAGGCGGACCCACCGCGCAGCCGGGCGCCGACCGCCGTCACCAGCGGGGCGAGGACGACGCCGTCGCCGGCCAGCCGCGCCCGCAGCGCCCGGCGGTGGCGCAGCACGCCCACCAGGCCGATCGCCCAGAACAGGTACTGGACGGCGAACGCGGCGCGGAAGGCGCCGAGGTCGTAGGCGGTGGAGGCGCCGGGCGTGAGGACGTCGAGCACCGCGCCGATCGCCAGGATGGTCAGCAGCGAGGCGACGAAGCCGCCGACGTTGACCACGCCGCTGGCGCTGCCCTGCCGCTCGGCGGGGTTCCAGGTGCGGGCGTAGTCGAAGCCGATCATCGAGCCGGGGCCGTTGGTGCCGAGCACGACGACCAGCAGCACGAGCAGCCACAGCGGCGCGCGGCCGGGCCAGAGCAGGACGACGGTCCAGGTGGTCGCGGTGACGGCGAGGATGCCGAGGACCAGCACCGAGCGGCGCAGCGGCCAGCGCCCGCACAGCCGGCCGAGCAGCGGCCCGACCCCCATGCCGACGACGACCAGCAGCGTGAGCAGCCCGGCCGCCGTCGCCGGGGACAGCCCCTGGCCGACGACGAGGAAGGGATAGCCCCACAGCAGCGCGAACACCGTGCCGGAGAACTGGGTGACCAGGTGGGTGTAGAGACCGATCCGGGTGCCGGACTCCCGCCAGGTCAGCGCCAGGTTGCGGCGCACCTCGGCCAGCCCCGCGGGGGTGGCGGGCGCGACGCCGGGCGGGGCGTCGCGCAGCGTGGCGAGCACCAGGACGACGACCAGCACGCCGGCCGCCGCGGCGCCGAGGAAGGTGCTGCGCCAGCCGGCGGTGTGCAGCAGCGCGACCAGCGGGTAGGCGGCCACGACCTGCCCGAGCTGGCCGAGGATGCCGGTGAGCTGGGTGACCAGCGGGACGGTGCGGCCGGGGAACCAGAAGCCGATCACCCGCAGCACGCTGATGAACGTCATGGCGTCGCCGGCGCCGACCAGCACGCGGGCGGCGACGGCGGTCGGGACGTCGGTGGCCAGCGCCAGCACCAGCTGGCCCACGGCCATCGTGGCGCCGCCGGCCACGATCAGCCGGCGCGAGCCGAAGCGGTCCAGCGCCACCCCGACCGGCACCTGCAGCCCGGCGTAGACCGCCAGCTGCAGCACCAGGAACAGCGAGACCGCCGACGCCCCGGCGGAGAACCGCTCCTGCGCCTCCACCCCGGCCACCCCGAGCGAGGCGCGGTGGAACACGGCGACCACGTAGGCGGCGAGCGCGGTGAGCCAGACGGCGTAGGCGCGCAGGGGGGTGCGGGCGGCGGTCGGCGGCGTCACCTGGTGGACGACGCCAACCATCGGCCGGGTGTTCCCGCGGCCGCGGTGAGCCGCCTCACGGCGCGCGCCCGAGCGCGGCCCGGACGGGGGGTGCCCGGCCCTACGATCGGGAGGTGGTCGCAGCACTGGTCTCCCCCGAGGACCTGACCGAGGACGACGCCCACCGCCGGGTGCGCATCCTCCTCGCGCTGGCCACCTGCATGGCCGAGAAGGGCTACCGCGCGACGACGATCTCCGACATCGCCCGCGAGGGCCGGGTGTCCAAGACCGTCGTCTACGCGCACTTCCGCGACAAGGAGCACTGCCTCCTCGAGCTCTACACCCGCGCCACCGACAAGATGCTCGCCACCGTGCACGCCGCGCAGGACCGGGCGGCCGCCGAGGGGTTGGCCTGGCGGGACCGGCTGCGGTCGGCCGTGCGGGCCTACCTGGAGGTGCTCGCCGCCAACCCGGAGGTGGCCTGGGCGGCGCTGGTGGAGGTGCAGGCCGCCGGCCGGCACGCGCTCACCCTGCGGCGGCAGGTCATCGACCGCTACGTGGAGCTGATCTGCGGGGTCGCCGCCGAGATGGCCGAGCGGTACCCCGACGAGGTGCGGGCGGTGGACCGCGCGCTCGTCGTCGCCGCGGTCGGCGGGCTCAACGAGCTGATGCTGGCCCGGGTCGAGCGCGGCGAGGCCGGCTCGCTGGCCGAGGACACCGACGTCGCCACCGAGGTGCTCGTCGGTCTCGTCGCCCGCCGCTGAGCCGCCCAGCGGGTCACCCGCCACCGGGATACCGCGCGGTACCGGCGGGATCTACGCTGCCCCGGGACCTGGCTCACGGGGATCGGAGGCCCATGACCACAGCGGCGGACGTCGGGACCGACTCCGCCGGGGACGCGTCGCCCGCGGCCGACCGGCGCCCGGTCCTGTCGCTGCGCGTCGAGCGCGAGGCGCTCGTCCCCGCGCTGGCCGCGCTGCTGGTGACCCTGTCCCTGGCCGCCCGCGCCTGGACGGCGGCCGGCGGCTGGCTGACCCGGCAGGACCTCCTCCCCGCCGCGCAGCTCCTCGGCCTCATCCCCGAGGTGCCCGGCCCCCCGGGCGCCGCGGCGCTGGCCGGCGGCGTGGCGTCGGTGGCGCCGTACGCGTGGGCGGGGCTGGTCACGCTGATGCTGGCCGGGCAGCTCGCCGTCGACGTGCTGCTCTACCGGCTTCTGGTCGACCTGTTCGGCCGCCGCCCGGCCGTGCTGCTGCCGCTGACGGTGTACCTCGCCAGCTCGCTGACCCTGGTCGGCGGGCTGTGGTGGAGCGCCGCATTGGTGCAGCTGCCGGTGCAGCTGTGCATGCTCGCCGCGCTGACCGGGCACGTCCGCGCGCTGCGCACCGGCCGGCCCGGGCCGGCGGTGGCCGGCGGGCTCGCCCTCGCGGCCGGGCTGCTGTTCACCGGCTGGGTGCTGCTGGTCCCGCTGCTGCTGCTCGCCGCCACCCTCCTGTGGGGCACGACCGGCCTGGTCCGCGACCGGCTGCGCGCCCTCGGCGCTCGGCCCGCCGCCTGGGCGGCGCAGGTCGCCGGCGTGGCCGGAGGGCTGGTCGCCCGCCTGCTGACCGGCGCCGGGCCGCTCGTCGACGGCGCCGCGCTGCGCGGGGCCGCCCCGGGGCTCGGCGGCGAGGTGACCCGGACGGTGCTGCCCGGCCTGGTCGGCGGCCCCTGGGTCTGGCGGCCCGTCGCCCTGCCGTTCGCCGTCCCCGCGCCGCCGCAGGCGCTGGTGGTGGGCGCGGCGGCCGTCGTCGCCGCGGTGGTGCTGGGCAGCGTCGCGCTGCGGCGCGGCGCGCTCCGCGCGTGGGCGCTCACCGCCGTCGCCGGGGCGGTCGTCCTCCTCGCCGAGGCCGCCGCGCCCGACGGCCCGGCCGTCACCGGCGGGCTGCCCGCGGACACCGTCCCGCCGGCCACGGTCGCGCTGCTCGCCGCCCTGGGCCTGGCGCTGGCGACGCTGCCGGTCCGCGGCGCGCCGCCGGTCCTGCGCCCGCGGACCGCGCGGCTGCCGGCCCGCCGGCTCGCCCGCCCGGCGCTGGGCACCGCGATGGCCGCTGCGCTCGCCGTCGGCTGCGTGCTGTCCACAGCCGGGTTCGCGCAGCACTGGTCGGTCAACGCCACCCGCGACTACGTCGACGGCGCCCGCGGCTCGGTCATCGGCCGGCCGGACCTGGTGCTCGCCGACACGACGGTGCCTGAGGACGTCGTCCCGGCCGCACTGGCGCCGGCGAACCGGGCGTCGGTGGTGCTGTCCGGCCTGCCCGCCCAGCCGCACTTCCAGTCGGTCGGGGAGATCGCCTACCAGCTCGCCGCGCTCGACGACCGGGGCCGCGGCCAGCTCGCCGCCGTCAACCCCGTGAGCACGTCGGAGGCCGGCCCGGTGCCCGACTGCGGCTGGCGGGTGGCCGAGGGCCCGGTGACCGTCCCGCTGGAGGAGCCGGTGCCCGACGGGCGGTGGGTGGTGCAGGTCGCCTACATCGCCGGGGCGGGCAACGCGGTCGCCGTGCAGGCCGGCGGCACGGCCGGCGGCGCGCTGGTCGGCGCCGGGCTGCACGACCTGTTCCTGCAGGCCGAGGGGCCGGTCGGTGAGGTCGTCGTCACCGTCGACGACCCGTCGGTGCCGGTCTGCGTGGGCGCGGTGACGGTGGGGACGCCCCGCCCGCTGACCCCGGGCGGGGGCTGAGCGCGGTGCGCTACCCGGGTCTCAACGGCCTGCGCGCGTTGGCCGCGCTCGCCGTGGTCACCACCCACGCCGCGTTCTGGAGCGGGTCCTACACCCCCGACCTCGGCGGGTTCGCCCTGGCCCGGCTCGACGTCGGCGTCGCGGTGTTCTTCACGCTGTCGGGCTTCCTGCTGTCCCAGCCGCTGTTCCGCGCCGCGGCCGAGGGCCGCCCGGCCCCGCGGACCGCGGCCTTCCTGTGGCGGCGGGCGCTGCGCATCCTCCCGGCCTACTGGCTGTGCGTGACGCTGGCGCTGCTGTTCCTTCCGGGCAACCAGGACGCCACCCCCCACGACTGGCTGCGGTTCCTGACCCTCACCCAGATCTACTCCCGCGACTGGCACGCCGAGGGCCTCGACCACGCGTGGAGCCTGTGCACCGAGGTCGCCTTCTACCTGCTGCTGCCGCTGCTGGTCCGCGGCCTGCTGGCGGTGTGCGGCGGGTGGCGCCCGGCCCGGCTGGTCGCCGCCCTCGGGGTGCTCTCGCTGCTCGGATCCGTCTGGAGCCTGTGGGCGGCGAGCGACCCGCTGGTCCTCGCCTCGCTCACCCTGTGGCTGCCGGCCTACCTGTCCTGGTTCGCCGCCGGCATGGCCACCGCGATCCTGACCGTCTCGCCGCCCGGCTGGGGGCCGGTGCGCCTGGTGCACGTGCTGGCGTCGAGCCCGTGGACCTGCTGGGCCGGTGCCGCGGCGCTGTTCTGGGTCGCCGCGAGCCCGCTCACCGGCTCGGTGGAGATCGACCAGCCGCTGACCGGGGCGCAGGTCGTGGTCAAGCACGCGCTCTACACCGGCGTCGCCGGCCTGGCCCTGGTGCCACTGGTGTTCGGCGACCAGACCACCGGCCGGGCGCGGCGGTTCCTGGCGAGCCGGCCGATGCACTGGGCCGGCGAGACCTCCTACGGCGTCTTCCTGTTCCACCTGCTGCTGCTGGTCACCTCCTGGGACCTGTTCGCGCACCCGCTGCCGGTGGTCCTCGGCGGGACGCTGGTCGTCTCGGTCGCCGCGGCGGCCGTCTCCTACCGGTTCCTCGAACGGCCGCTGGTGGAGCGGCTGCGCCCCGTGGTCCCGGACCGGCCGCCGACCCGCCCCGCCGACCGGGCGGTCGCCCGGGATGAGGACGAGGCGAAGACGCTCGCCCCGTGACGCCGGGTCAGTCCGCGGCGCGCGGCCGCGGCCACCGGACCCGGGCCGCGGGCAGCACCACGGCGACCACCGCCGCGAGCGCGGCCAGCGCCAGCACCTGCCGGGCGGTGCCGGTCCCGTCGGGCACCGCGAGCAGCAGGACGCCGGCGACCGCCACCGCCCCGGCGGCCGCGCCCCCGAGCACCGCCGCCCGCCAGGTGCGCGCCGCTCCCCCGGCCAGCACCGCGACCGCGAGCAGCCCGAGGCCGACGACCCCGCCGGCCAGCGCGGTGCCGGCGACGGCGGCGAACACCACGAGCGCCTGCGCGCCGCGGCCGCGGCGCCCGGGGGCCGGCACGGGCCGCGGCCGGCGCACGGGCAGGACGGCGAGCAGCACCAGCAGCAGCACCGCCGCGGCGCCGGCGATGAGCGCGGCCCGGTAGGCCGTGCCGGGGGTGAACTCCAGCGTCACCGTCCCGGCTGCGCCCGGCGGGAGCACGTAGCCCTGTTGCCACCCGTCCACGGCGACGGCCTCCAGCACCGCGCCGTCGAGGGTCGCCCGCCAGCCGGGGTTGGTGTTCTCCGGGACGACGAGCAGCGTCGGCTCGTCCCGGTCGGCCACCCGCACGGCGCGGTGCTCGGCGTCCCAGCGCGTCACGGCGGCCGCCGCCCGGCCGGGCGCGGTGCCGGGGCCCGCCGCGGCGAGCGTCGCCGAGCGGACGGCGAGCAGGTCGGTGCCGGTGGCTCCCAGCCGGTGCTCGCCCGCCGCCAGCGCGACGCCGGGGTCGTCGCAGAGCTCGAGGTCCAGCTCGTCGAGGGCGCGCAGCGCGCCGACCGTGGTCCGCACGGTGGTCTCCCGGCGCTCCCCGTCGACGGTCACCACCGGGCCGTCGCCGCACGGGACGGTGACCTCTGCGCCGGGGTCGAGGGGCTGCGCCGGGCCGCCGGCCTCGAGCTCGCTCACCCCGACGCCGAGCGGCGTGACGAAACGGGTGACCGGGTCGAAGGTCTGCAGCTCCAGCGGGAGCTCGAAGCGCACCTCGAGCCGGTCGGTGGTGACCGGGGCGAACCGCGCGGTGCCGTCGTCGTCGAGGGCGATGGTGCGCGGCAGCCCGCCGGTGAGGAGGGTGACCGCCGTCGGGAAGGAGGCGGCCAGGCCCGGGGTGGTGACCACCCGCAGCGAGTCGACCGTGCGCGGCGCGGGCCAGGTGAGCGTGAGCGTCGGGGCGTCGTCGCCGGCCGCGGCCCGCCAGGCGGTCGCCGGGTCGCCGTCGACGGCCGCCAGCGCGCTCGCCCGCGGGTCGGCGACGGCGGTGCTGCTGGCGGTGGCGCGGACGCCTGCCCCGCCGGCGTCGGCGAGCAGCGCGTCCAGCGCCGGGCCGGGGCGCGGCCGGGCGGTGAGCGCCAGGTCGGCGTCGGTGGGCGCGGGCGCGGTGAACACCCGGTCCAGGCCCGCGGGCTCCTCGGCGGCCGCGGCGAGGACGGCGGCGCAGCGCGGGTCCCCGCCGGCGTCGACGACGCAGCCGGAGGCGGTGCCGTCCGGGCCGAGCGCGTCGAACGCCCAGGCCGCCACCGCGCCGTCGGGTGCGGGGGTCACGAGGGAACGGGTGACGGTCACGCCCGGCAGGTCCACCTCGGCCAGCGCGAGCCCGTCGCCGGGGTCGCCGTCGGCGGGGTCGGCACCGATGGTGAGCGTCCGGGTGGTGCCCGCGGGCAGCGGTAGGTCCTGCGGCTCGGCGGTCGCGCGCAGCGGCCGGGTGACGGTGCCGGTGTCGGTGGTGAGCCGGACGACGGCCGGCGGGTCGTCGGCGGTGTCGGCGGCGAGGGTGATCGTCACGCCGGCGGCGCGGAACGGGGCGTCGGCGGTGACCCGCCACCATGAGGCGCCCTGCCCGCCGTAGGCGAGGGCCGGCCGCCAGGTGGTGGCCGGGTCGCCGTCCAGGGCGGCCCACGGCGCGGCGGCCGGGTCGGAGCCGCCGAGGGCGCCGGCGTCGGACGCCGAGCTCGACGCGCTCGGGGTGCCGCCCGCGTAGCGCGCGACCGTCTCGGCCTGCGCGGGGTGCTCGACCCGGTAGTCGCGGGCGGGGCCGGTCAGGCGCCGCGGGTCGTCCGGAGACAGCGCGGCCGACGCCGCGCCGTCGATGCGGCCGAAGGTGCGCTCGCGGCGCACGAGGGCGTCGCTGACCATCGCCGGCCCGGCGCCGTCGGGGGCCGCGCCGGCCTGCACGGTGGGCCGGCCGGTGACCAGGCCGCGGTCCTCGAGGGCGAGCAGCGCGTCGGGCCCACCGGCGACCACCGCGGCGTCGGCCAGCGGCGCGGTCCACGCCCGAGGCGCGGGGTCCTCGACGGCGTAGACCTCGACCGCGGGCGCGGGCTCGACCAGCCCGGCGTCCAGGGTGATCCCGTCGAGGTAGGGCACCTCCGGGACCGCCGGCCCGAAGGCGGCGACCGGGGTGATGCCCGGCGAGTCCCGCAGCGCCTGGCGCACCACCACCGACCGCGCCGACCCCGCGACCCCGGTGTCCAGGTCGTTGCGCAGCACGAGGTGGGAGAAGCCGGCGCGGGCGAGGAAGCGGGTGAGCCCCGCCGAGCCCTCGCCGCGCTCGAGCCGCCGCTGCACGGCGTCGAGGACGCGGATGTGCCCCTCGGGTGTCAGCGGGATCGCGTTGCGGACGTCCCACGGCGAGTCCGCCAGCGGCTGCAGCGGCTCGTCCTGGGGGCTCCCCCACGCGTAGGTGCCGAACGACGACGCCGGCACCAGCAGCGCGCGGCCGGCGGGTTGCTCGGCGGCCAGGTACCGCGCCGCGTCCGCCCAGTACCCGGGGACCTCCTCGAAACCGGTCGGCGGCGCGAGCCGAGCCGCGAGCGCGGGCGAGACCGTGGCGGCCAGCGCAACCACCACGACCGCGAGGACGGCGCGGGCCAGCAGCGTCGCCGGGTGCGGCCAGCGGTCGGGCCACGCGGGCACCCACTCGGTCACCCACGCCGGCCGGCGGCCGGGGCGCTGCCGGGACCGCCGGGCGAGGACGCCGACCAGGTGCGCCAGGGCCAGCGCCAGCGGCAGCCGCAGGACGAGGTCGAACTTGTGCACGTTGCGCAGCGGCGCCAGCGGGCCGTCGAGGGCGGCGTTGAGCGGGGCGGCGAGCAGCCCGTCGACGGTCGCCAGGTGGCCCAGCGTCACCAGCGCGACCCCGCTGAGCAGGCCGAGCACCAGCCAGGTGTGCGCGGGCAGGTCGCGGCGGGCCAGCGCCCACAGGCCGGCCGCGGCGAGGACGAGCGTCCCGGCCGCCGGGAGGGCCTCGGCCACCAGCGTCCAGCCGGCCGGCCACAGCGGCCCGGTCGCCGAGCCGAGGTACGCCAGCCAGTGGTCGGTGCCGCGCAGGACCGACAGCACGTCGGTCGGCGCGGTGGTGACGTCGGCGTTCTCGATGTAGTCCAGGAACGGCGGGCTGTACCGGCCGAGCAGCAGCAGCGGACCGGCCCACCAGGCGGTGGCCAGCAGCACCGCGCCGGCCCACCAGGCGGCCAGCCGGCGGCGCAGCGGCCCGCCGGGCCGGGTGAGCAGCCAGAGCACCGGCAGCGGGAGGACGGCGGCGGCCGCCACCGCGTTGACGCCGCCGGCGCAGAGCACCGCGAGGCCGGACAGGGTGGCCGCCCGCCGCGGCGAGCGGGCCGCGGCGACGCCGACCAGCGGCACCAGCACCCACGGCGCCACCGCCATGGGCACCACCTCGACCGAGGTGGCGCCGAGGGCGGTGACCATGCGTGGGGCGAGCGCGTACGCCAGCCCGCCGGCGATCCCCGCGGCCGGCGTCCCGATGCCCAGCCGCCGGGCCAGGACGACGACCCCGAGGAAGGCGGTGCTCATCAGGAGCGCCCACCACAGCCGCTGCACGACCCAGGCCGGCAGGCCTGCCGCGTCGCCGAGGGCGAAGACCGGGCCCATCGGGAACAGGTAGCCGTAGGCCTGGTTCTGCACCTGCCCGGCGAAGCCCTCGGGCTCCCACAGCTGCAGGACGCGGCCGAGGAACCCGGCGGGGTCGACGGCGAGGTCGAGCTTGGTGTCCGGCACGACCCGGCCCGGCGCCTGGGTGAGCGCCAGCCCGAGGAAGGCGGTGCAGACGATCGCCAGCCGCAGCCGCCGCAGCAGCGCCGTCGAGCCGGGGCCCCGCGGCGGACGGTCCGGCTCCCGCGACGCGACCGAGCCCGCCGGGGCGGTCTCGGCGGGCTCGGTCGTCGGCGGAGCGGCGGTCA
Organism: Geodermatophilus sp. SYSU D01180; assembly: GCF_054050415.1. Taxonomy (NCBI): domain Bacteria; kingdom Bacillati; phylum Actinomycetota; class Actinomycetes; order Geodermatophilales; family Geodermatophilaceae; genus Geodermatophilus; species Geodermatophilus sp. SYSU D01180. Next base: position 104,548 of record NZ_JBJGZH010000012.1, read on the forward strand.
CGACCCCGGGTGGGGGTCACGCCGGCGGTCGGGCGTCACTTGGCGAAGGACACCGGGGCGGTCGGCGGGGCGGCGGCCGTGGTGGGGGCCCGGTGCGCGCCCCGGTCCCCGCGCAGCAGCACGGCGCCGGCGACCAGCAGCAGCACGCCGAGCCCGGCGACGGCGAGCGGCAGGGTCCGCTGCACGAGGGTGATCTGGTCGCGGGTGTCGGCGGCGTCCGCGGCCGCATCGCGCAGCCCGTCCTCGGTGGGGCCGAGCTCGGCCGCGAGCACCGTGACGCCGGTGTCGCCGCTGGGGCCGCGCAGCACCGTCACCGGGCTCTCGACCGAGCTGACGATCTTGCCGCTCACCGGCTCGACCAGGATCTCCCGCTCGCTGCTGAAGACGACGTCAGCGGTTACGGTCGCATCGCTCGACTCGCCGGCCAGGCTGCCGGGGACCTCGATCTGGCGGATCACGGTCTCGGGGACCGACTGCAGGAACCGGTAGACCTCGACGCCCTCGACCTCGTCCTCGCCGTCGTAGCGGGCGGTGACCGCCTCGCCGACGTTGCCGTTCCACACCTCGTAGTCCTGCTGCCGGGTGTCGAACGGGAAGGTCAGCGTCAGGCCGTCGATGTCCTCGCTGGCCGCGCCGCAGTCGACCGCCTCGGCCGTCTTGCGGTCGAGGCAGTTGACGACCTCGGTGGGCTCGGTGACCAGCGTGCCGTCGGCGGTGGTGATCGTGGTGCCGGAGGCCCAGACGGCGACGTCGTCGGAGGCGTCGGGTGAGTCGGCGTCGCCCTGGACGGTCAGCCGCGCGGTGACCTCGCCCTGCGCCTCCTCCAGCTGCTCCATGTCCAGGTAGGTCGCCTCCTCGTCGACGACGGCCCGCGACGCCTCTTGGTCCAGGGGCAGGGTCACGAGGGTGGGCGCCAGCACCAGGCGGATCGCGAGCGCCGCACCGAGGCACAGCGCGCCCAGGGCCAGCAGCACGAACCCGAGGACACGACGACGCATGCGGGGACCTCCTCGACCGAGCGACGGCTCCACAGGCGTCGCAGCGCGGTCACATTACTGTCGGCTACACCACACGCCAACACCGGTCGGTTCCGGACGGTACCGGTCCCCCGATCGAGGGGGGTACGGGCGCGTACCGGCGTCGATAACGCCCGTTACCGGCCGTCACGCACACGTCCGGCGGAGCACCAGGACGACGTTCCAGCTGGCGAGCTCCCGCAGTCCCGGCACGCGCGCGACCCACGCCGCCCACCACGGGTGGTAGCGCGGGTACACGGCGACGAGCTCGGCGTCCGGGCAGCGCCGGGCCCAGCGGACCGCCGCCCCCGCGGAGACGGCGAACAGCGACTCCCCGAACCGGTTCTTCGGCTCGTGGCCGGTGCGCCGCCGGTAGCGCCGGCGGGCCCGCGCCCCGCCGAGGTAGTGCCAGGGCGCGGTCTCGTGGCCGCCCCACGGCGACAGCCACGGGGTGAACGACAGCAGCACGGTGCCCCCGGGGCTGGTCACCCGCACCATCTCGTCGGCCATCACCCACGGGTGCCGCACGTGCTCGAGCACGTTGGAGGAGTAGCAGACGTCGACGGCGCCGGTGCGCACCGGCAGCGCCTCGCCGCTGCCGCGCACCGTGCCGGGCTCCGGCTCGCCCCGCGCGGCCATCTCGCCGGCGTCGGGCTCCAGGCCGACGTAGCGGGCGCCGGCCGCGCGGAAGGCGGCCGAGAAGTACCCCGGCCCGCCGCCGACGTCGAGGACGGTGGCCCTGGCGAGGTCCGCGTGCCGGGCGAGCTGGCGCACCGAGTCCTCGGCCAGGACGCCGTAGAAGGAATCGGGATCGGTCTGCTCGCGCAGGAAGGCGCGGAACAACCGCACCGACCGCCGCAGCGTGGCCGTCCGGTCCATTTCCCGTGTCTCTCCTCAGCGCCGGAAGGACCGCCCGTTCGGGCGGGTGGAATGGCTGGTACCCGTCTGTATCGTGCCGCGGGTGATCCGCGTCTCCCCCCGGCGTCCGCCCGTCGACGTCCTGTTCGTCAACTGGCGCGACCTCGGCCACCCGGAGGGCGGCGGGTCCGAACGGTACGTGCACCGGGTCGCCGAGGGGCTCGCGGCCGCGGGGCTGCGGGTCGAGATGTTCTGCGCCGCCCACGACCGCGCCCCCGCCGAGGAGGACGTCGACGGCGTGCACGTGGTGCGCCGCGGCGGCCGGCTCGGCGTCTACCCGCGGGCGCTGCTGCACGTCCTGCGCTCGCGCGCCCGGCTCGTCGTCGACGTCCAGAACGGGCTGCCTTTCTGCAGCCCGCTGGTGACCCGCGCGCCGGTGACGGTGCTGGTCCACCACGTGCACCGCGAGCAGTGGCCGATCGTCTTCGGCCGGGTCGGCGGCGCGGTGGGCTGGTGGCTGGAGTCGCGGGTCGCGCCGTGGGTCTACCGGCGGTCCCGGTACGTCACCGTCTCCGAGGCCACCCGCACGGAGCTGGCCGGGCTCGGCGTCGCGCCGGCGCGGGTCGCCGTCGTGCCCAACGGGGTGGAGCCCGCGCCGCCGGTGGCGGTGCGCCGCTCGGCGACGCCGCGGGTGGTGGTGCTCGGCCGGCTGGTCCCGCACAAGCGGGTCGAGCACGCCCTCGAGGTGCTGGCCCGGCTGCGGCGGCAGCGGCCGGACCTGGTGCTGTCGGTCGTCGGCGAGGGCTGGTGGGAGGACCGGCTGCGGGCCGAGGCGGAGCGGCTGGGCGTCGCCGACCGGGTCGAGTTCCACGGCTTCCTGGACGAGCCGGCCAAGCACGCGGAGCTCGCGCGGGCGTGGCTGCAGCTGTGCCCCTCGGTCAAGGAGGGGTGGGGCCTGGTGGTCACCGAGGCCGGCGCGCACCGGACACTGACGGTGGGCTACCGGTCCTCGGGCGGGCTCACCGAGTCGGTGCTCGACGGCCGCACCGGCGTGCTGGTCGACGACCTCGACGAGCTCACCGAGGCGGTGGACCGGCTGCTGGCCGACCCGCTCGCGCGGTCGGCGATGGGCGCCGCGGCGGCCCTGCACGCGGCCCGGTTCGACTGGCCGTCGGCGGTGCGGGGCTGGGCGCGGGTTCTGCGCGGGGTCCTGGCGGGCGTGCCGGCGCCCGCCGCTGCGGGCGCCGGCCGGGGGTCAGCCGCGGGTGCCGTAGTCCAGGACGTCGATCGACTGCTGGTCGCTCTGCTCGACCGCGGAGCTGTCCGGGTCCACGGCGGCCGAGACGCCGGCGACGGCGGCGGCGCCGATGCCGGCACCGGTGCCCAGGGACAGGAGCACGGCCAGGAGGGTCTTCACGCGGGCACTCGTTTCCTCGGGGGGCGACGTCGGAGCGGGACCATAGACGCCGCGAGCGTGATCCACAACGCAGCCCCGGCCACCGCGCCCAGCGCGGCGCCGTGAGCGACCCCCACCGCGACCGCCCGCGCGGCCGCCGGCCGGGGTCCCGGCAGCGCGCCGGGCACGCGGTACAGCCGCAGGTCGGCGCCGTCGACGACGAGCGGCAGGTCCCCCACGGCGGCGGGCACGGCCGGGCCGGGCGTGTCCCGCTCGACCAGCACCCAGCCGACGCCGAGCCGGGCCAGCGCCCGCGCGTCCCCGGCGGCGGCGAGGGCCTGCGCGGCGCGGGCGTCCTCGCCGTGGACCGGCCGGCCGTCGACGACCAGCGTGTCGTCGGCGAGGACCGGCCGGGGCAGCCAGCGGGCCGCGGGGTCCAGCTGCGGGCGGTTCCCGTTCCAGCCGAACGCGCGGTAGGCGCCGGCGGGCAGGACCAGCACGTCGCCGGGCGCGGGGTCCTCGGCGAGCACGGTGCGCACGGTCTGCCAGTCGGCGGGCCATGCCACCGGCTGCAGCCGGCCGCCGACGCCCCAGGCGAGGTCGGGGACGGCGACCAGCGGCAACAGCGCGGCCGCGACGGCGACCGCCCCGGCGGCCTGCCCCGGCAGGTGCGCGCGCACGGCCGCGACCGTGCGGCGGGTGCCGAGCCCGGCGCCGACCGCGAGCGGCAGCGCGAGCCAGGCCGCCCACTTCTGCGCGTCGCGCAGCAGGCCGGCCCCGGGCACGCCGGCGACCGCGGCCTCGAGCAGGTCCCGCGTGCCGGGCAGGACGCCTGCGACGGCGAGCAGCAGGCCCGCGGCCCCCAGTCCGAGCAGCCGGCCGCCGCCGTCCGCGCGGGCGGGCCGCGGCCCCCAGCCCGCGGCGGCGAGGGCGAGCAGCAACGCGGTGACCAGCGGGGCCAGCGCGGACGCGCGGCTGCCGGGGACGGCCGCGCCGTTCCAGATGCCGCCGGTGCCGAGGACGGCGACCACGGCGCCGGCCCAGTTCTCGCCGCGGGCGGCGAAGGCGGCCACCCCGGACGGGTCCGACGTGCCGGCGGCCGGGGCGAGGAGGCCGGCCACCACCCACGGCGCCGAGAGCAGCGCGACCGCCGCGAGCCCGCGGACGGCGCCGCGGCGGCCGGTGCCGGCGAGCACGGCGCCCGCCGCGAGCAGGCTGCCGGTGGGGGTGAGCGCGGCCGGCGCGACGGCGAGCACCAGCCGGGGCAGCGCCCGCGGCTCGCCGGCGCGCAGCCGCAGCGCGGCCCGCACCACCCAGGGCAGCGCGGCCCACGCCACCAGCAGCGTCCACTGGCCGATGAGCAGCCGCTCGGCGAGGTAGGGGCTCCAGCCGTAGACCAGCCCGGCGACCGCGCCGGCCGCGCCGCGGCGCCCGTCGTCGCCCGGAGGCACCAGCCGCGCGGCGCCGAGCACCGCGGCGTAGACGGCCAGCAGCAGCACGGCGGCCTGCACCAGCGAGCCGGGCAGCACCGCGGTCAGCAGGGCCGCCGCACCGTCGGCGGGGACCGCGCGGGGCAGCCCTCCGGACAGGCCGAGGGCGTCGAGGTCGAGGTCCTGGCGTGGCACGAACACCATGTCGGCGAGCAGCACGTAGCCCGGCGTGAGCACCGGCGCGGTCACCAGGAGCGCCACCGCGGCGGCCAGCGCGCGGGCCGGCCACGGGGAGCGGTCGGGCGCGGTGACGGGATCGACGGCGGGGTCGACGGCGGTCTCCACGCGCGCCCCTCTCCCCCGTCGTCCCCGGCTCCCGGGCGCCAGCAGCGTAGGTGCGCGGCGTGAGCGGGTCCCGCAGCCGGGCGGCCCGCGTGGCGCCGGCGGCGCTGGTGTCCGGCGCGCTGCTGTCGGTGAGCGCGCTGTCCTACGTGGTCACCGTGCTGGCCGCGCGGGTGCTCACCCCGGCGTCCTACGGCGAGCTGGCCGCACTGCTCGGCGTCCTGCTGGTCGGCACGGTGCCGGCCACCGGCCTGCAGACCGCCACCGCGCTGCGGCTGGGCGGCCGGTCGCCGGAGGCGGCTGCGGCCGAGGTGCCGCGCCTGCACGCGACCGCGCTGGCCACCGGCGCCGCCACCGCGCTGGCCGGCCTGCTCGCGCTGGCGCCGGTGGTCGCGCTGCTGCGACTGCCCGACGCGACCGCGGCCGCCTGGATGGTCGCCGTCCTCGTGCCGCACACCCTGGTCGGCACCTACGACGGCGTCCTGCAGGGCACCGGGCGGCACGGGCGGCTGGCGGTGGTCGTCGTCGCCTTCGGGTCGCTGAAGACGGCGGGCGCGCTGACCGGGCTGCTGGCCGGCGGCACGCCGGCCGCGGCGCTGGCCGGCATGGCCGCCGGGTGCACGGCCGGCGCGGCCGTCTCCTGGCTGTGCGCGGGCCGGCCCGGGGTGACCCGCGGGCTGCGCGCACCTGCCCGGGCGGCGGCGCGGGCCGCGGGGGCGCTGGCCGGGCTGGTGCTGCTGGTCAACGTCGACCTGCTGCTCGCCCGGCACCACCTGCCCGCCGCGCTGGCAGGCGAGTACGCCGTCGGCGCGGTGTTCGCCAAGGTCGCCTACTGGCTGCCGCAGGGCGTGGGCGTGGTCGTGCTGCCGCGGATGGCCGACGCCGCGGCCCGCCGGCGCGAGCTGCCGCGCGCGCTGGCGGTCGTCGGCGGACTGGGTGCGCTGCTGACCGCGGCCACCGCGGCGCTCGGGCAGGCCGCGCTGCCGCTGGTCGGCGGGGCCGCCTACGGCAGCGCCCTGGGCGGCTGGGCGTGGGTGTTCACCGCGTGCGGCGCGCTGCTGGCGCTGGCGCAGCTGCTCCTCTACTCCGGCATCGCCGCCGCGGACCGCGTCGCGGCCGCCGCGGTCTGGGGCGCCGTCGCGCTCGAGTGCGCGGTGGTGGAGGTCCTGGCCGCGGCCGGGCGGCTGTCGGTGCTCGCCGTCGTCGGGACCGCGGCCGGGACCGGCGTGCTGCTGGTGGTCGTCGGCCTGCTGCGGCTGCGCGCGGCGGCACCGGACCCGGACGGCGACGCCGCGGTGGCCGCGACCGCGGTCAGCGGCGCGCCGGTCGCAGTGCCAGCACCGCCAGCGCCCCGGCCGCGCTGACCCCGGCGCCGGCGAGCGCGGCCGCGTCCCACCCGGCCAGCAGCCCGGCCGCGGTGCCGGCGGGCGCGCCCGCGGTCACCAGCAGGACGACCAGCGTGACGCCGACGGCGGCGCCCAGGTAGCGGGCGGTGTTGTTGGCGCCGCTGCCCATGCCGGCCCGCTCGGGCGGCACGTGCGCCACCGCCTCGCGGCCGAGCGCCGCGTTGGCCGCGCCGTAGCCGACGCCGAGGACCAGCAGGCCCGGCAGCAGCGCGGCGGCCCGGTCGCCGGGGTCGAGGACGGCCAGCGCCGCCAGGCCCGCGGCCGAGACCGCGAGGCCGGCGGCCAGCAGCACCCGCCCGTCGACGCCGGGCAGCCAGCGCAGGCCCACCGACGTCGCCGTCGCGACCGCGGACCAGATCAGCACGAGCACCGTCGTCGCGAGCAGGCTCTCCCCCAGCGCCCGCTGCAGCACGGTGGCGAGGAAGGACATCAGCCCGACCGTGGCCGCGCCGGTGACCAGCGCGCCGACGCTCGCGGCCAGGAAGCCGCGGACGCGGAACAGGCCGAGGTCGACCATCGGCGCGCGCACCCGGGACTCGGCCAGCACGAACGCGGCGGTCAGCACCGCGCCGCCGGCGAGCAGCGCGACCACGGGAGCGGTCCCGGTGCCGGTGCGGGTGGCGACCAGCCCGACCAGCAGGCAGCACACCGCGGCGACGAGCAGCACGGGCCCGGCGACGTCCACCCGCGGCCGCCGGCCGGGCGCGGCCTCCGGCAGCAGCAGCCGGGCGGCGACCGCCAGCAGCAGCGTGACGACGGCGGTGGCGACGTGCGTGGCCCGCCAGCCGGTGTCGCCGTCGAGGACCACCGCGGCCAGCCCGCCCACGCCGGTGCCCGCGCCCACGCTGGCGCCCCACACCGCCGCCGCGCGCGCCCGCGCCGGGCCGAGCGGGAACACCTGGGCGATCAGCCCGAGCGAGCAGGCCAGCACGGCCGCGCCGCCGACGCCCTCGACCAGCCGGCCGGCGACGAAGACCCCGGTCGACCCCGCGGCGGCCGTCAGCGCGGCGCCGGCGGCCAGCAGCACGAGGCCCGCGGTGAACACCCGGCGGCGGCCGAGGTCGTCGGCGGCGGCGCCGGTGACCAGCAGCGCCGCGGCCAGCCCGACGCTCATCGCCGACAGCAGCCACGCCTGCCCGCCCGCGCCGGTACCGAGGTCCGCCGCGGTGGCCACGGCGGTGGCCAGCGGGGTGACGAAGGCGGCGAGGACGACGAGGGTGCTCACCGAGACGACGGCGAGCGTCCGCCGCTGCAGCACGGCGGCCCCGGCGCCGGCGGCGGCCGCGGGGACGGGACGGGACTCGACCGATCGGGACACGCGCGCCCCCAGCAGGCTTGTCGGTTGGACATTCCAACCGTGATGCCGGGACGCTAGCAGGGCCGGCCGCGGGTGCACCACCCCTGCGGATGAACAGGCATGGGCCGCAGCAGCGGGGGGCAAGGCTGGTCCGAGGAGCACCGTCCGGGTGCCGCGAGACAGGGAGGAGCGCCGTCCATGGCGTCCGTCATCCACTTCACCATCGCGACCGTGGCCGAGGAGAGCCCCGACTTCCGCCGGGTCCTGTGGACCGGGCAGAACACGCAGCTGGTCGTCATGACCATCCCGGCGGGCGGGGAGATCGGCGAGGAGGTCCACGAGGACATCGACCAGATCCTCACCTTCGTCAGCGGCGTCGGTGAGGCGAAGGTCGGCGGGGCCACCAAGAAGGTGGCGCAGGGCGACCTGGTCGTCGTCCCGGCCGGGACGAAGCACAACTTCGTCAACACCGGCGAGAACCCGCTGATCCTCTACACGGTCTACGGCCCGCCGGAGCACGCCGACGGCGCGGTGCACCACACCAAGGAGGAGGCCGACGCGGCCGAGGAGTCCGGCGAGGACGAGCCGCCGACCGGGGACTGACCCCGCCGCCCCCTGGTGCCGTCCGCCCCCGCGGCGGCACCGGGGACACTGGGCGGGTGAGCAGCGCACTCGCCGACACCACCGCCGACACCGCCGAGGTCACCGCCGCACTCCGCCGGGCCGGGATCGGCGACGTCGACGACTCCGGCCTCGCCCGGGCGCTGTACTCCTCCGACGGCTCGCTGTACCGCGTACTGCCGCGCGCCGTCGTCCGCCCGCGCGACGCCGACGAGGTCGTGGCGGCCCTCGAGGTCTGCCGGACGCTCGGCGTGCCGCTGACCATGCGCGGCGCGGGCACCTCGATCGCCGGCAACGCGGTGGGCACCGGGGTCGTCGTCGACACCAGCCGGTACCTGGACCGGGTGCACGCGGTGGACCCCGAGGCGCGCACCGCGGTCATCGACCCCGGCGTCGTCCAGGCCCGCCTGCAGGTCGCCGCCCGCCCGCACGGGCTGCGCTTCGGCCCGGACCCGAGCACCGCCAACCGCTGCACCGTCGGCGGGATGATCGGCAACAACGCCTGCGGGTCGCGGGCGCTGGGCTACGGCCGGACGTCGGACAACGTCGTCGGCCTCGACGTCGTCACCGGCACCGGGCAGCGGCTGAAGCTGACCTCCGGCGCGGCCGTGGACGGCACGGGCAGCGGGGTGGTCGACGACCTGCGCGCCCTGATCGGCCGGGAGCTGGCCACCATCCGCACCGAGCTCGGCCGCTTCGGCCGGCAGGTGTCGGGCTACTCGCTGGAGCACCTGCTGCCCGAGCACGGCTTCGACGTCGCCCGCGCGCTGGTCGGTAGCGAGGGCACGCTCGCCGTCGTCCTCGGCGCCACCGTGCGGCTGGTCGCCGACGCCCCGTACCGCGGGCTGGTGGTGCTCGGCTACCCGTCGATGGCCGACGCCGCCGACGCCACGCCCGGCCTGCTCCGGCACGGGCCGACCGCCGTCGAGGGCCTGGACGAGCGGATCGTGCAGCGGCTGCGCGACGTGCCGGCCGCCGTCGTCCCCGACCTGCCGCGCGGCGCCGGCTGGCTGATCGTCGAGGTCACCGGCGACACCGTCGCCGAGGTGGAGGCCAAGGGTGCGGGCGTCGTCGCCGACGCCGGCGCGCTGGACACCCTGGTGGTCACCGACGTCGCGGACGCCGCGGCGATCTGGCGGATCCGTGAGGACGGCGCCGGCCTGGCCGCGCGCACCTCCGACGGCCGCCCCGCGCACGCCGGCTGGGAGGACGCCGCCGTGCCGGTGGAGTCCCTCGGCGCCTACCTGCGCGAGTTCGACGCGCTGCTGGAGCAGCACGGGCTGCAGGGCGTGCCGTACGGCCACTTCGGCGACGGCTGCGTGCACGTGCGCATCGACTTCCCGTTCGGGCGCGAGCCCGACCGCGGCCGCGCCGCCTACCGCGCCTTCGTCGAGGACGCCGCCCGGCTGGTGGCCCGCTACGGCGGGTCGGTGTCGGGCGAGCACGGCGACGGCCGGGCTCGCAGCGAGCTGCTCCCGGCCATGTACTCCCCCGCCGCGCTGGACCTGTTCGCGCAGGTCAAGGGGCTGTTCGACCCCGACGACGTGCTCAACCCCGGCGTGCTGGTGCGCCCGGCGCGCCTCGACGACGACGTCCGGGTGGCCGCGGCGCCACGGCTGCTGCGCACCGGCCCGCCCACCCTGGCGCTGGCCTACCGGCACGACGACGGCGACCTGTCCAACGCGGTGCACCGCTGCACCGGCGTCGGCAAGTGTCGGGCCGACCCGTCCGGCGTCGCGGTGATGTGCCCGTCGTTCCCGGCCACCCGCGAGGAGAAGGACTCCACCCGCGGCCGCGCCCGGGTGCTGCAGGAGATGCTCGCGCCCGGCGGGCCGGTGCGGGACTGGCGCTCGCCGGAGGTGCACGCGGCGCTGGACCTGTGCCTGTCGTGCAAGGGCTGCTCGCGCGACTGCCCGACCGGCGTGGACATGGCCAGCTACAAGTCCGAGGTGCTGCACCAGTCCTACCGGCGCCGCCTCCGGCCGCTGGCGCACTACACGCTGGGCCGGCTGCCGATGTGGTCCGACCTGGCCGCGCGGGCGCCGCGGCTGGTCAACGCGGTGCTGCGCAACCGGCTCGGCGGGCGGCTGGCGAAGTGGGGCGCGGGCGTGGACCGGCGGCGGTCGCTGCCGTCGTTCGCGCCGAGCACCTTCCGCCAGTCGTTCACCCCGCGGCCGGGTGGTGGCGCGCCGGTGGCGCTGTGGGTCGACTCGTTCACCGACCACTTCGCGCCGGAGGCCGCGCACGCCGCCGTCCGGGTGCTCGAGGCCGCCGGCTACTCGGTGCAGGTGCCCGGCGACGACACCTGCTGCGGGCTGACCTGGATCACCACCGGGCAGCTGGACACCGCGAAGCGCGTCCTCGGCGACACCGTGCGCCGGCTGGCGCCGCTGGCCGACGCCGGCATCCCGATCGTCGGTGTGGAGCCCTCGTGCACCGCGGCGCTGCGCAGCGACGCCGTCGAGCTGCTCGACGACCCGGCCGCCGCGCGGGTCGCCGCGGCCACCCGGACGCTGGCCGAGCTGCTCACCGCCACGGAGGGGTGGGCGCCGCCGTCACTGGCCGGCATCGAGGTGGTCGCGCAGCCGCACTGCCACCACCACGCGGTGATGGGGTGGGCGGCCGACGAGCGGCTGCTGCGCCGGGCCGGCGCCACGGTCACCCGGCTGGGCGGCTGCTGCGGGCTGGCCGGCAACTGGGGCGTCGAGCGCGGCCACCACGAGGTGTCGGTGGCGATCGCGGAGCAGCAGCTGCTGCCGGCCGTCCGCTCGGCCGGGCCCGACGCCGTCGTGCTGGCCGACGGGTTCTCCTGCCGCACGCAGCTCGACCAGCTCGCCGACCGCCCCGGCCGGCACCTCGCCGAGCTCCTGGCCGGCGCGCTGGACCGGGAATGAGCCGCCGGCCGGCGCGTTGGCGGCAGGCATGACCACTCTCGGCATCATCGGCGCCGGCCACATCGGCACGGCGCTCGCGCAGGCGGCCACCGACCTCGGCCACGACGTCGTCCTGTCCAACTCGCGCGGCCCGGAGACCCTCGCCGGCCTCGTCGACGCGCTCACCGACCGGCCCGCCCGCCGCGGATCGGTGCGCGCCGCGACCGCCGCCGAGGCCGGCGCCGCCGGTGACCTGGTCGTCGTCACCGTGCCGCTCAGGGCCCTGCCCCACATCCCGGTGGAGCCGCTGGCCGGGAAGGTGGTGATCGACACCAACAACTACTACCCGGAGCGCGACGGGCACGTCGCCGCCCTCGACGAGGGGACCAGCACCAGCTCCCAGCTGCTGCAGGACCACCTGCCCACGTCCCGCGTGGTCAAGGCGTTCAACCACATCGCCGCCGCGCAGATCACCGCCCGGCGGGCGCCGAGCGGCACGCCGCACCGGCGGGCGCTCGCCGTCTCCGGGGACGACGCCCCGGCGAAGGAGGTCGTCGCCTCGTTCATCGACGAGGTCGGCTTCGACGTCCTCGACCTCGGCCCGCTCGCCGAGAGCTGGCGGATCGAGCCCGGCACCCCCGGCTACGGCCCGGACCTCGACCTCGACGGCCTGCGCCGGGCGACCGCGGAGGCGAGCCGGGCCGCGTGAGCTCAGGCGGCGCGGCGGTCCCGGCGGGCGCGGGCGGCGGCCAGCACCGTCGGGGCCAGCGCCGCGGCGATCCGCGCGTAGCCGGCCGAGGAGGGGTGGAACCGGTCGGCGGAGAACAGCGCCGGGTCGGTGGTGAACGCCCGGCCCACCTCGCCGGACACGGCCGCGACGGCGGCGCCGCGCGCCTGTGCCACCTCCGCCTGCCGCTGCTGCATCGCCGCGCAGGCGGCCTGCACGACCGGCCGGAACGCCGGCGGCACGAACGGCACGCTGGACATGTCCGGCGCCGGCACGACGACGACGTCGGTGCCCGCGGCGCGCAGCCCGTCGACGGCGGCGCCGAGCGCTGTGACGGCCTGCTTGACGGGGAGGAACCGGGCGAGGTCGTTGGCGCCGATCACCACGACGGCGAGGTCGGCGCCCAGCGGCGCGGCGCGGCGGACCTGCGCGGCGAGGTCGCGGGAGACCGCGCCGGGCACGGCGAGCACGGACAGGTCGGTGTCGATGCCCGCGCTGCGCAGCACCTGCGCCAGCCGCGGGCCGAGGCCGTCCTCGACCCGCGCGGCACCGGTGCCGTACGCGATCGAGTCACCGAGGACGGCGAGGCGGAGACGGTCGGTCACGCCGGGTACAACGCCGGCCGGCGGGGAGCTCTGCCCGCCGGCCGGCGTGACCTGCGTCGGTGCGGCAGGACGGGCTCGCTGCCCTGCTCCTCGGCCAGCCGCTGCGACCCCGACGTCGTCTTCAGCGGCTCCTCCTGGATGAACAGCACCACCGGCAGCGCGAGCGCGGCCAGGGGCGTCGCGATGAGGAACAGCTCCGCGGTGGCGTCGGCGTAGGTGCCCTGCACCAGCGCGACCACCTCCGGCGGCGGTGCGCTGACGTCGGGCGCCGCGGCCGTCGGCCACCCGCGCGGCCAGCACCGCACCCAGCACGCTGACGCCGACCGTGCCGCCGAGGCTGCGGAAGGAGACTCCCGAGGTGGTGGTGCCCGGTTCCGCGGCCGGGACGTCGTTCTGCGCGGCCAGCACCAGGTCCTGCACGAGCATGCCGACGCCGCAGCCGAGCACGACCAGGTAGGCGTCCGGCTGCCAGGTGGACGTCCCGGCGTCGTCGGCGAGTAGCCGAGCCCTCACGACGCGACGGGGCCCGGCCGGGATCGCTCCCGGCCGGGCCCCGTGGGTCCGTGCGTGGCGGCGGTTAGGCCTTCGGGCCACCCGCGGCGTAGACGACCTGGCCGGAGACGAAGCCGGCGCCCTCGCTGACGAAGAACGACACCAGGTGCGCGATGTCCTCGGGCTGGCCGACGCGGGCCACCGGGATCTGCGAGGCGGCGCCCTTGATGAAGTCGTCGAAGGCGATGCCCATGCGCTCGGCGGTGGCCATCGTCATCTCGGTCTGGATGAAGCCCGGCGCGATCGCGTTGGCGGTGACGCCGAACTTGCCCAGCTCGATGGCGAGGGTCTTGGTGAAGCCCTGCAGGCCCGCCTTCGCCGTCGAGTAGTTCGCCTGGCCGCGGTTGCCCAGCGCCGAGGTGCTCGACAGGTTCACGATCCGGCCGAACTTCGCGTCGACCATGTACTTCTGGCAGGCCCGGCTCATGAGGAAGGCGCCGCGCAGGTGCACGTTCATGACCAGGTCCCAGTCGACCTCGGTCATCTTGAACAGCATGTTGTCGCGGATGACGCCCGCGTTGTTGACCAGCACCACCGGCGGGCCGAGCTCGGCGGCGATCCGGTCGACGGCGGCCTGCACCTGCTCGGCGTCGCTGACGTCGGCGCCCACGCCGAGCGCGCGCCCGCCGGCGGACTCGATGGCCTGCACGGTGTCCTTGGTGTTCGCCTCGTCCAGGTCGAGCACGGCGACGGCGAAGCCGTCGGCGGCCAGGCGCTTCGCCGTCGCGGCGCCGATGCCGCGCGCGGCGCCGGTCACGATGGCGACGCGGGGGGTTGCCTCGCTCATGGCAGTTCCTCTCGTATGGTGGCGGGCGTCGTCGCCGGCCGGTCCGGGTGGGGGGCTCGGGCCGGGTCGTCCCGCGCCGGCCCCCGGGCTGCGCCGGACACGTTACGTCGGGCTCCCGGGGCGTCCGGAGACGGCCCCGTACCGGTGCGCGGCGGCGGTCAGGGCCAGATCGAGGCGACGATGATCCCGGCGACCGAGAGCTGGGCGGCGGCCATCACGAGGCTCGCCGGGTGGAAGCCGGGCTCGGTGACGAGGTGGCCCATCTTCCCCGGCGTCAGCAGGTCGAGGACGACGAAGGCGACGGCCTGCATCACCACGCCGAGCAGGCCGAAGACCACGGTGTAGAGCAGCGCCTCCCCGAACCCGGACGTCGCGTTGGTCCAGATCGAGGCGAAGATGACCGCGCCCTGGGCGAGGAACCCGGCGGACAGGACGACCGCGGCGCTCACCGACCGGTCCTCGTAGATGCGCCGGCCGAGGTGGCCGGGCGTCAGCAGGTCGAGGACGAGGAAGCCGAGGGCCAGCAGCACGAGGCCGACGGCGGTGTAGGCGACGGCGTAGCCGAGGCTGGCCAGCACGGGACGGGTACCTCCGGGGGCGGGAGCGGACGGGCCTGCCAGTTCCTACCGCACCGGCTCCCCCGGCCGCACGCGACGGTCCGGCCGGTCAGTCCCCCGGGCGCACGACGTCCCGCCGCAGGCCGTCCCCCCGCACCACGTCCACCCGGTGGAAGCCCTCCGCCGCGGTGGGCGGGACGAACCGCGCCCGCGCGGCGTACACCCCGACCAGCGGCACCGGCGACTCGCGGGCCGCGTTGCGGGCCAGGCACTCCTCGAGCGGGGTGTCCAGCCAGACCGCGCGCACCGGCACGCCGGCCGCGCGGGCCGCGGCGACCAGCGGCGCGCGCTCCTCCGGCGAGGGGCTGGTGTTGTCGACGACGACGCTGCGCCCGGCCGCCAGCAGCGCGGCGACGACCCGCCGCTGCCGGGCCTCCCGCCGGCGGGCGCGGGGCCAGTGGTCCTTGCTCACCACCTCGTGCGTGGCGGCGAGGGTCCGCTGCACCCAGGTCGACTTGCCCGCGCCCTGCAGGCCGACCACGACGACGAGCTCCTGCCCGCCGTCGGCCGCTCCGGCCGTCAGGCGCTCCGGCGCAGCGGGGTCACCGGCTCGTCGTCGTCCTCGAACACCGGGCGGGCCGCCGGGTGCTCGACCAGCGCGAGCACCCTCCCGGACATGAAGCGTGCGGTGCGCACGGGCGTGCCGCCGCGGGTGGTCTCGGTGACCTCCACGACGCCACGGCCGTGGGACACGTCCACCCGGCGCCCGGCGCGGGTGGCCTCGATCTCGTAGGTGCGGGTGTCGCCACCGGCGTCGATGACGACCTCGACACGATCGCCCTTCACGGGTCCTCCTCGGGGTCTCGCCGGGACCGTTCCCCGGCTTCTGGACAACGTCCTCCCGACCCCTGACATTCCCCGAAAGCGCTGGTCAGTCCCCGGATCCCCGCCGCGAGGGCCAGTGCGGGTGCAGCGCCCGGACCGAGGCCAGCGCCGCCCGGCGGGCCTGCGCGCGCTGCCGCGCGCGGCTGGTCCGCGGGGCCCGCGGCTCCTCCCGCAGCAGCGCGTCCAGCCAGTGCCCGCGCGGGTCGACGTCGACCAGCAGCGCCTTCACCAGCAGCGTGAGCGGGATGGCCAGCAGCGCGCCCAGCGCGCCGAGCACCCAGCCCCAGAACAGCAGCGCGAGGAAGGTGACCGTCATCGACAGGCCCACCGAGTCGCCGACGAAGCGCGGCTGGATGAGCGTCTGCACGACGAAGTTGAGCAGCGAGTAGACGACGATGATCACCCAGAACTCGGTCCAGCCGCCGGCGAGCAGGCCGAGCAGCGCCGGCGGGATGACGCCGAGCACGAACCCGATGTTGGGCACGTAGTTGGTGATGAACGACAGCAGGCCCCACAGCACCGGCAGGGGGACCTCGAGGATCGCCAGCGCGACGGTGTCGCCCACCGCCACGATCGCGCCGAACACCGTGCTCACCAGCAGGTAGCTGCGGGTGCCGCGGGCGAACAGGCCGAGGGCGATGGGCAGGTGCGGCCGGTCCTCGGCGACCAGCGCCAGCCGGCGGCCGAACCCGCCGGACTCGATGGCGAGGAAGACCATCGCCGACAGCAGCAGCACCAGCGTGCTGGCGGTGTCGGTGACCCGGGCGAGCAGGTCGGTGGCCAGGCCCACGAGCTGGCCGTAGTCGAACCGGTCGACCAGGTCCTGGATCTGCGTGGAGGACAGCCCGGCCTCGTCGAGCCGCTGCACCGTGTCGTCGAGCAGCACCGCGAACTGCGGGGCGTAGTCGGGCAGCAGGACGGCGAACTGGGCGATCGCGACGACCAGCAGCGACCCGAGGCCGAGCAGCACGCCCCACACGAGCAGCAGCAGGACGCCGGCCGCCGCCCAGCGCGGCACGTGGTGGCGCAGCAGCCAGCGCTGCACCGGCATGAGCGCCACGACGACGACCAGCGCCAGCAGCACCGGCGCGACCAGCCAGGCGATCTCGCGCACCCCGGCGACGGCGATCGTCGCGGCCGCGGCGCCGACCAGCAGCACCAGCCAGCGGGGCAGCCCACCGGGGCCGGAGAGGGTGCCGGCCGGTCCCGGCGCCGGGCCGTCGTCGACCGGCGCGAGCGGGACGTCGGCGGCCAGCGGGAGCCCGTCGGCGAGGTCCTCGGGCAGCTCGGTGGGCTCCGGGGGGACCACCCGGGAGGCCCCGCTGCGCGCCCGCTCCGCTCCCGGCCCGGGCAGGTGCGCCTGCGCGGCCATGGACGTCCTCCCCCCGTGACGGCGCCGTGACGCCCCAGGGTGTCACGGCGGTGCGGTTCCCGCGGGGAGCCTCAGCCGGAGCGGCCCTCGAGCAGCGCGGTCATCTCCGGCAGGTCGAAGAACGCCGCGGTCTCGCGGGCGCTCGGGCCGCCGGCGTCGGGGTCGGCGCCGGCGGCCAGCAGTGTCCGCACGCCGGCCTCGGAGCGGCGGAACACCGCCGCGGCCAGCGCCGTCTGGCCGCGGTCGTTGGCCCGGCCGGGGTCGGCGCCGCGCTCGAGCAGCGCGGCCACCGTCTCCGGGTGGTCGTGGTAGGCCGCGAGGATCAGCAGCGTGTCGCCCTTGTCGTTGGTGAGGTCCACCGGCACCCCGGCGTCGACGTAGGCGGTGAGCTCGTCGGTGTGGCCGAACCGGGCGAGGTCGAAGACCCGCGCGGCCAGCTCGATGACGCCGGGGTCGATCGGCTCGCTCACGACCGCGCCCCCGTCCCGAGGCCGTCGACGAGGGCCAGGATCCGCCGCCAGGCGTCGTGGCAGGCCTCCTCCCACTCGGGCGCGGCGCGGTCGAAGAAGGAGTGCGGGGCGCCGTCGTAGACCGCGGTCTCGACGGCGGCGCCGGCGGCGCGCATCGTCTCCGCGAGGGCCAGCTGGTCCTCGACGGGGGTGGCGGCGTCGGCGCCGGCGACGATCACCAGCGTCGGGCGCGAGGCCCGCCCGGCGGCGTCGCCGACCATGGCCGGCCGGCCGTAGAAGCCCACGCAGGCGGCGACGTCGAGGTCGCCGCCGGACTGCCGCCAGGAGTGGCTGCCGCCGAAGCAGAAGCCGACGGTGACCACCGGCAGGCCGGGCCGGGTGCGCCGGCGCAGCTCGGCGATCGCCGCGGTGAGGTCGGCGTCGACCCCTTCGGGCGTGGTCTGCGGGACGTGCGTCTGCCAGTCGAAGCCGGCGTCGCGGGTGCCGGACCCGCAGACGCCGGCGGTGCGGCCGAAGTAGTCGAACGCGACGGCGGGCACGCCGGCCTCGGCGAAGCGCTCGGTCAGCGCGACGTAGTACGGGTGCAGCCCGCGGATGTCCGGGAGGACCACCACGCCGGCGGGCGCGGCCGCGACGTCGGCGGGCAGCGCCCAGGCGGCCGAGACCCGGGTGCCGTCGGCCGCGGTGAGGACGGTGAGGCCGCGGTCGCCGACCTGCCCCGGGCGCGGCGGGGCGGGCGGGCGGCTGGCGGGGTCGTGGCACATGGCCCTGTGCTACCAGGCCGCGCCGGGCACCGTGCGAGGGGCCCGGGTCAGACGCCGCCGGTGCGCTCGGCGGCCCCCGCCCGGCCGCCGAAGACGGCGGCGGCCACCTCGCGGCGGGCGTCGGTGAGCCACCCGTACTGCCGGTGCGCCTGGTCGATGAGCCGGTCGAGCTCGGCCCGGTCCAGCCGGTCGTCGGCCTCGGCGACGATGCGCAGCGTCTCGAAGCCGCTGCGCTTGGCGCGCACCCCGGAGGCGAGGAACTCGAACTCGACGAGGTCCGACAGCGGCGAGCGGGACAGCAGCCGGCCGTTGAGCTTGGCGCGGGTGACCTTCTCCGCCAGCCAGACGCCGAGCTGCTTGTACTGCCGCACCGGGATGCCGAGCGCCCGGGCGGTGGCCAGCAGCGAGGACTTCTCCTCGCGCAGCTCGCCGAGCAGCTGGGTCAGCGGCGCCTCCCAGCGGGAGCCGCGGTGCACGCCCAGCATCCGGCCGACCAGTTCGATGCCGCCGGTGGCCGAGGCGAGGTGGTCGTTGACGTAGACGCCGAGGAGCTCGGCGTTGCGCAGCGGCTGCACGGGTTCGGACACGGGACCTCCTGCGGGGCGGGACGTCCCCATCCTCCGCGACGGGTGATCACCGCGCGCGGCGGCGTCCCTCAACCGGGCGCCCGGCCGGCGGCGCGGGCGAGCAGCCGCGCGGCGGCCGGGCGCAGTTCCTGCTCCAGCTCCCAGGACCCGGCGGCCAGCCGCTGCGCGACCGCCTGCCGGGAGACGCCGAGCTCGGCGGCCGCGGCGGCCCGCGTGGCGCCGGCCGCGACCAGGTCGACGGCGGCCCAGGCGGCGGTGCTGCGGCGGGCGAGCAGGACGGCGAGTGCGGTGAGCACCGCCTGCGCGTCGGCGGCCGCCTCGGCGTCGGACCCGCGCACCGCCAGCCGGGCCGGGCGGCGCCCGGCGGCCTCCAGGGCGCGGCGCGCGGCCAGCACCACCGGGCCGTCGTCGGGACCGGGCGGGGCGGCGCCGACGCCGATCCGCCGGCCGCCCGCCCGCACCAGTGCGGCGACGGCGTCCACCGCGGCCGGGGCGTCGTCGACCACCGCCGCCCAGCCCTCCCCCACCGCCCGCGCGCCGGCCCCCAGGACGGCCGGGGGTCCGCCGGCGGGGGAACCCGCGGTCAGCGGGGCACAGGCGACGGCCAGGGGCACGCGCGCAGCGTCGCCGCCGGGCGGGCCGGGTGCAAGCTCCTGGGCTTGCCCGGCGTGCCGGTCAGTCCTGCGCGAGCTCGGGCGGGAAGCCGCCGGTGGCCACCGGGCCCCAGCGCTCGATCGTGATCCGCAGCAGCGACTTGCCCTGCCGGGCCATCGCGGCGCGGTACTCGTCCCAGTCGGGGTGCTCGCCGCTGATCGAGCGGAAGTACTCGACCAGCGGCTCCAGCGCCTCCGGCAGGTCCAGCACCTCCGCCCGGCCGTCCACCTGCACCCACGCGCCGTCCCAGTCGTCGGACAGGACGCAGAGGGAGACGGCGGGGTCGCGGCGGGCGTTGCGCACCTTGGCGCGCTGCGGGTAGGTGCTGACGACGACCCGGCCCTCGGCGTCGACGCCGTAGGTCACCGGGGACAGCTGCACCCCGCCCTCGCGGCGCCGGGTGAGCAGCACCGCGCGGTGCCGCGGGCGTAGGAAGTCGAGCAGCTCGGCGCGCTCGACCCGGTCGGCTCTGGCGGTCCTGGGCACGTGCCCGACGCTAGCCGCGGCCCGCGCCCGGCCGGCCGTCGGGCGGTGGTCCGCGGTGATCCGTGGTGCGATGTGACCATGAGGTTCCGCCTGTCCGGACGCCGGGACGACGCCCCGGCCGGTGGTGGCGCGTCCGCCGCCGGCGGCGCCGCGACCCGTGACCGCGCGGCCGACGACGGGTCCGGCGCCGGGCCGGTCGGCGACGAGCGCACCACCCCCACGCTCACCGGCGAGGGCGGCCCGGGCGACCCGCGCGCTGCCGACCACGACGCCACGGCCGCCCCCGCCCCCGCCTGGCAGCGCGGCGAGCGGGCCGTGTCGGCCACCCGCACCCTCGCCATCGCCTCCGCGCAGCTGCTGCTCATCAGCGCGGCGCTGGTGGTGGTCGGCTGGGTCCTCGGCAAGCTGTGGGTCATCCTGCTGCCGGTCATCCTCGGCCTGCTGTTCGCCACCGTGCTGTGGCCGCCCACCCGGTTCCTGCGCCGGCACGGCTGGCCCCCCGCCCTGGCCTCGGCGGTCGTGCTGCTGCTGTTCCTCGGCCTCATCGGCGGGCTGATCGCCGTCATCGCGCCACAGGTCGCCGACCAGGTCACCGAGCTCGCCGACCAGTTCACCAGCGGCCTGCAGCAGGTCCAGGACTGGCTGCAGGGCCCGCCGCTGAACATCGACGAGGAGCAGCTCGGCCAGTACGTGGACCAGGCGATCGACTCGGTCCAGAACAACGCGTCGAACATCGCGGGCTACGCGGCCACCGGCGCGTCCGCCGTCGGCAACGGGCTGATCAACCTGGTGCTCGCGCTGGTGCTGGCGTTCTTCTTCGTCAAGGACGGGCCGCGCTGGGTGCCGTGGCTGGCCGCGCAGACCGGGCCGAAGGCCGCCCCGCACGTGGCCGCGCTGTCGCAGAAGACCTGGACGACCCTGTCGGAGTTCATCAAGCAGCAGGCCCTCGTCGGCTTCGTCGACGCCTTCTTCATCGGCCTGGGGCTGTGGATCCTCGACGTGCCGCTGGTCATCCCGCTGGCCGTGCTGACGTTCTTCGGCGCGTTCATCCCGATCATCGGTGCGTTCGTCGCCGGCGCCTTCGCGGTGCTGATCGCCCTGGTCGACGAGGGCTTCACGGTGGCGCTGATCGTCTTCGGGATCGTGCTGCTGGTGCAGCAGATCGAGGGCAACGTGCTGCAGCCGATCATCCAGGGCCGCGGGTTCAACCTGCACGCCGCGGTGGTCATCCTCGCTGTCACCGCCGGCGGCAGCCTGGCCGGGATCATCGGCGCCTTCCTCGGGGTGCCGGTGGCCGCGCTGATCGCCGTCGTCTACCGGTACACCCGCGACGCGCTCGACGGCCGCCATCCCGAGGTCGCCGACGACGGCACCCGCCACCAGGTGGCCGGCGGCGACGACGGCGCCGTCCTGACCCGCTCCCCCGCACCGCCGGCCTGACCGGACGGGAATGCCGGCCCGGCCGCCGTCGCTTCCCCTGACGACGTCCGACCAGCAGGCGTCCGACCAGCAGGAGGTGCCCCCGTGGCGCAGCGACCGGAGGAGCTCGTCGAGCTCACTCCCGAGGCCGACCCGTTCCTCGCCGCCGAGGAGGCGGTTGCCGGGGCTGCGCAGCGGCGCGGCCTGGTGCTCGTGCACGCCCTCGCGGGCGACTTCGACGCCGCCTCGTCCGCCCAGCTCGCCGCCTCGCACCTGCTGGCCTCGCTGCCGCACCGCACCGTCGCGCGGTTCGACGCCGACCTGCTCGTGGACTACCGCGCCCGCCGGCCGCGGATGACGTTCAACGGCGACCACTACGAGGACTTCACCGCGCCGGAGATCGTGCTCTCGGCGCTGGAGGACGACGCCGGCGAGCCGTTCCTGCTGCTGCACGGGCCGGAGCCGGACTACCGGTGGGAGGGCTTCGCCGCCGCCGTGGCCGGGGTGGTCGAGCGGCTCGGGGTGACCTCGGTGGTCGCGCTGCAGGCCATCCCGATGCCGGTGCCGCACACCCGGCCGGTGACGGTGACCGCGCACGCCACGCGCCGGCAGCTGATCGAGTCCTACCCCGTCTACTGGGGCGAGCTGCGCGTCCCGGGCAGCGCCCCGGCACTGCTGGAGCTGCGCCTGGGCGAAGCAGGCGTGGACGCCCTCGGGGTGGCCGCGCACGTGCCGCACTACCTGGCGCAGGCCAGCTACCCGGCCGCGACGCTCACCCTGCTCGAGCACCTGGGGCGGCTCACCGGCCTGCTGCTGCCCACCGAGACGCTGCGCGAGGCGGCCCAGCAGCACCGCACCGAGGTCGACGAGCAGATCGCCCGCTCGGCCGACAACACCGCCGTCGTGGCCGCGCTGGAGCAGCAGTACGACCAGTTCGCCGCCGCCCGCGAGGGCGAGGACCTGCTCGGCGGGGCCGGCGAGGTCCCCAGCGGCGACGAGATCGGCGCGGAGTTCGAGCGCTTCCTCGCCGAGCAGGACCGCCGGGGCCGGGGCGACTAGCGCACGGTGCGCCGGGCCCGCGTGACGCTCAGGGCCACCGCGCCCAGCGCGCCGACGACGGCGAACACGTAGAACCCCCACGGGAAGGCGATGCCCGCCGTCACCAGGGCCCCGGTGATCACCGGCCCGACGATGGCGCCCACCCGGCCGGCCCCCGCCGACCAGCCCAGCGCGGTGGCGCGCACGGCCGGCGGGTGGTTGGCGCTGGTGAACGCGTACACCAGCACCTGCGCCGAGAAGACGAAGCAGCCGGTGAGGAAGCACATCAGGTAGAGGCCCGCGGTGGGCAGCTCGACCGACAGCAGTGCCAGGAACAGCGCGCCCGAGGCGAACCAGATCATCCCGGCGGTGCGGGCGCCGATGCGGTCGGCGACCGTGCCGGCCACCAGCAGGCCGACGATCGCGCCGACGTTGAGCACCAGCAGGAACGCCAGCGAGCTGCCGAGGTCGTAGCCGGCCTCGCGCATGATCGTCGGCAGCCAGTTGTTCAGGCCGTAGACCAGCAGCAGCCCCATGAACGAGGTCACGCCGATGGCCACGGTGTTGCGGGCGAACCCGCCGGTGAACAGCGAGCGGACGGTCGAGGCGGCGCCGGCGGGTGCGCCGGCCGACGCCGGGCCCGCCGTGCTCTCCAGCTCCAGCCCGTACCGGCGGGCCACCTCCTCGGCCTCCGCCCGCCGGCCGGCGGCCTGCAGGAACGACGCCGACTCCGGCAGCCGGGCGACCATCAGCGGGACGAGCACCAGGGCCGGGGCCGCGCCGATGACGAACATCCACCGCCAGCCCAGCGACGGGATGACCACGATGGCCAGCGCCGCGGTGGCCACGGCGCCGACGTGGTAGCCGGTCATGATCGTCGTGGTGGCCCGGCCGCTGCGCCCGGCGCGGGTGAACTCGTTGACCATGGCGATCGCGGTCGGCAGGCAGCCGCCCAGGCCGAGGCCCGCGAGGAAGCGCAGCACCCCGAAGACGACCTCGTCGGGCGCGAACGCGCACAGCAGGGTGAACAGCGAGAAGGACGCCACGGCGCCGATGAGCGCCTTGCGGCGGCCGACCAGGTCGGTGAGCGTGCCGATGGTCAGCGCGCCGATCATCATGCCGACCAGGCCGATGGTGATGACCGCGGTGGCGCCGGTGCCGGTGAGGGCGAACTCCTCCGGCTGCGACAGCGTGGGGACGACGGTCCCGACGACGACCAGGTCGAAGCCGTCGAGCAGCACGGCGATCCAGCACAGCGGCGCGACCCACCCGGCGGCGCGGGCCGCGGCGCCGGGCGTCGTCGGGCGGACGGGGGTCGAGCTCATCGGTGTCCTCCACGGCGAGGGCGTCGGCGGTCGACCGACGGTAGGAGCGCCCCGCGTCGCGTCCCAATCGGCTCCCGCTCAGCGGAAGCACCCCGGCCCGACACACGACAGCGGGCCGCGCCCGGGGATCCCGGACGCGGCCCGCTGCTCGTGACCCCGCGGCGCTCAGGCCTCGACGGTGACGTGCTCGTTGGGCACGCAGTGCGTCATCTGGTGGCCGGTGACGTCACGCGGGCCGTTCTTGCCGAGGTTGGCGGCGCGCTGCAACTCCTCCTCGGAGAGGGTCTGCGTCTGCAGCGGCTCCAGGCCGCGGACGTCGTCGGCGCTGATGCCCAGGCCGTCGCCGACCCGCTGGCCCCACTCGTCGTCGCACATGAACAAGTGCCAGACCATCCGCTCCTGGATCTCGCGGCGGCACTGCGAGAGGGCGTCGACCAGGTTGGCCACCAGGTCGTCCTTCTCCCACTGCTCCGAGAGCTGGTAGCGCTCACCGGCCTGCGCGTAGTCGTTCGTGCGCGGGATCCGCTTGCGGGTGAGCCGGCCGGTGATGACCGGGCCCTGCTCGTCGTGCGTCGGGTACTGCGCCTCCCGCAGGCCGCCGAGGATCGACGGCTCGTAGTTCACGTGCGGGTTGGTGCCCTCGGCCCGGTCCACGCCGTAGGCCATCTGGCCGTCGCGCTGGTTGGTGGCGACCCGCGCCTTCGGCGCGTTCACCGGCAGCTGCAGGTAGTTCGGGCCCACCCGGTAGCGCTGGGTGTCGGAGTAGGAGAACGTCCGGCCGACGAGCATCTTGTCGTCGGAGAAGTCCAGGCCGTCGACCAGCACGCCGGTGCCGAACGCGATCTGCTCGTTCTCGGTGAAGTTGTCCACCGGCATCCGGTTGAGCGTCATCGTCCCGACCTTGCGGACCGGGAACAGCTCCTCGGGCCAGACCTTGGTGTCGTCGAGCGGGTCGAAGTCCAGCTCCGGGTGCTCGTCGTCGCTCATGATCTGGACGTAGAGGTCCCACGACGGGAAGTCGCCGGCGGCGATGGCGTCGTGCAGGTCCTTGGTGTGGGTGCCGAGGCTCTTGGCCTGCGCGGCCGAGGCGTCCGCGGCGGTCCAGGACTTCACGCCCTGCTTCGGGTACCAGTGGTACTTGACCAGGACGGTCTCGCCCTGGCCGTTGACCCACTTGTAGGTGTTCACGCCGAAGCCCTGCATGTGCCGGTAGCTGGCCGGCGTGCCCCGCGGGCTGAAGACCAGCGAGATCATGTGCATGGCCTCGGGGGTCTGGCTGAAGAAGTCGAACGCCCGCTCGGCGACGTTCGCCTCGAAGGTGACCGGGTCCGGCTTCTGCGAGTGGATGAAGTCGGGGAACTTGATCGCGTCCCGGATGAAGAAGACGCCGAGGTTGTTGCCGACGAGGTCCCAGTTGCCCTCCTCGGTGTAGAACTTCACGGCGAACCCGCGCGGGTCACGCGCGGACTCCGAGGAGTCGCGGCCACCGGCCACGGTGGAGAACCGCAGCGCGACGTCGGTGCGCTTGCCCTTCTCCTGGAACAGCTTGGCGCGGGTGTACCGGCTGATCGGCTCGTCGCCGACGGTGCCGTCGGCCTCGAAGTAGCCGAACGCGGTGATGCCGCGCGCGTGCACGACGCGCTCGGGGATCCGCTCCCGGTCGAAGTGGCTGATCTTCTCGAGGAACTGGTAGTTCTCCAGCGTCGCCGGGCCGCGCGCGCCCACCGTCCGCTGGTTCTGGTTGTCGTAGACCGGGTGGCCCTGACGGTTGGTCAGGACCGGGCGGTCGGCCTCGCTCGGGGCCGGGCCCTGCGATGCGACGTCGGTCATGCTCCTGCCTCTCCTCGGGTGTGGTGCTGTCCGGCCGCGGAACGGACTCGGACGGACGGGCCGGGGACGGCGGCCGGGTGGCCGGCGCCCTGGCAGACGGGGCACAGGCCCCAGAACACGACCTCGGCCTCGTCGACGGCGAAGCCGGCCGTGTCCGACGGGACCAGGCACGGCGCCGCGCCCACGGTGCAGTCGACGTCGGCGACCGCGCCGCACGAGCGGCACACCAGGTGGTGGTGGTTGTCCCCCACGCGGACCTCGTAGAGCGCCGGCGCCCCGGCGGGCTCGACCCGGCGGGCCAGCCCGACGGCGACCAGCGCCTTGAGGACGCCATAGACGGCCTGCGGCGAGAGCGTGGGGTGTGCCTGGCGGGCCACCGTGACCAGCGTGTCCGCGTCGGCGTGCGGATGGGCGGCGAGGGCGTCGAGGACCGCGAGCCGCGGCCGGGTGACCCGCAGCCCGGCGTCGCGCAGCCGCGGCGCCCACGTCGTCTCCATCGGGTCCCACCCAACCCGCTTTTCTTTAGTCAGTCAAATCAACGGCACGTGTCGGGTGGGGCTCCCCGCTGGTCCACCGGTACCCGGGTGGCCAGGAACACACGCGTCAGGCGAAGACGATGGTCCGGTCGCCCTCGACGACGACGCGCTCCTCCACGTGCCAGGTGACCGCCTGCGCGAGCACCTGGCGCTCGACGTACCGGCCGATGCGGCGCATGTCCTCGACGGTGGCGCGGTGGTCCACCCGCGCCACCTCCTGCTCGATGATCGGGCCGGCGTCGAGCTCCGGGGTGACGTAGTGCGCCGTCGCGCCGATCAGCTTCACGCCGCGGTCGTGCGCCGCCTGGTACGGGTTCGCCCCGACGAAGGCCGGCAGGAAACTGTGGTGGATGTTGATCAGCCGCTCGGGGAAGCGGCCGCAGAAGTCCGCCGACACGATCTGCATGTAGCGGGCGAGCACCACCAGGTCGACGTCGCCGACCAGCTCCAGCGCCCGCGCCTCGGCCTCGGCCTTGGTCGCCGGCGTCACCGGCACGTGGTGGAAGGGCACCCCGGCCGCCGCGGCCACCGGCTCCAGGTCGGGGTGGTTGGAGACGACGGCGGTGATGTCGGCGCGCAGGTCACCGGCCCGGACCCGGTAGAGCAGCTCCTGCAGCACGTGGTCGGTCTTGGACACGAACACCGCCAGCCGCGGCCGGCGCGCGGCCTCCGACAGCCGCCAGGTCAGCTGCCACTGCGCGGCGAGCAGCTCCAGCGCGCCCTCGAGCTGACGGCGGCGCGTGGCCAGCCCGGGCAGCACGAACTCCAGCCGCAGGGTGAACACCCCGCCGGTCGGGTCCGAGGAGTGCTGCTGCGACTCGGTGATGTTCGCGCCGACGTCGGCCAGCAGCCGGGACAGCACCGCGACGATCCCCGGCCGGTCCGGGCAGCGGACGACCAGCCGCCCGAGGTCGGAGGAGACGGGGTCGTGCGCGAGCGGGGCGGCGGACACGGTGCGCCATGGTGGCAGAAATGGCCATTTCTGCCGCTCGGCGGGGGTCAGACGGCGGGCAGGCGGGCGCGGGTGCGGGCGGCGACGTCGAACAGGTCGCCGTACTCCTCCACCCGGGCGAGCACCTCCTCGGTGCGGAAGCGCAGCTCGGCGGGGTCGGCGCCGTCGCGGACGGCGTCCACCTCGTCCCACCCGATCGGCGTGGACACCGGGGCGTCGGGGCGGGCGCGCAGCGAGTACGGGGCGACCGTCGTCTTGGCCGGGTTGTTCTGGCTCCAGTCGACGAGCACCTTGCCCGGCCGCAGCACCTTCTCCATCCGCCAGACGACGCGGTCGGGCGTCTCGGCGGTGAGCTCCTGCGCGAGCGCCTTGGCGTAGCGGCTGGGGTGCTCGCGGTCGGTCACCCGGATCGGCGCGTAGACCTGCATGCCCTTGGACCCCGACGTCTTCACCACCGGGTCCAGGCCGTCCGCGACGAGCTTGACGCGCAGCCGCTCGGCCAGGTCGCAGCACTCGGCGATGCCGGCCTGCGGGCCGGGGTCGAGGTCGAGCACGAGCAGGTCCGGCAGCGCGGGCTGCAGCTTGCTACCCACCTGCCACTGCGGCACGTGCAGCTCCAGCGCGGCGAGGTTGGCCGCCCAGGCGAGGTCGGCGACGGTCTCCAGGACGACCATCTCCAGCACCTCGCGGTCCTTCGAGCTGCCGGGGCTCGGGACGGTCACCTTCCGCACCCAGTCCGGCGCGTGCCGGGCGCTGTTCTTCTCGAAGAACGCCGGCCCCTCGACGCCGTCGGGCCAGCGGGTGAACGTGACCGGCCGGCCGGACAGGTGCGGCAGCAGCACCGGCGCGATCCGCACGTAGTAGTCGATGACCGCGGCCTTGGTGAACGAGACCTCGGGGAAGAGCACCTTGTCGAGGTTGGACACCGACAGCTGCCGGCCCTCCACCCGCACCCGCTGGCGGTCCATCAGGCTCCCCTCAGGGGGACCACTCCACGACGACGTCGTCCACGTCGAGGTCCTCGCGCAGCCCCCGCCACGCAGGGTGGCGCATCCGGCCATCCGCGGTCCACGCGGCGAAGGCGACCTCGCCGACCAGCTCCGGCTCGGCCCAGCGCGCGTCGCGGGCCACGTCGCGCGGGACGGCGCCGGCGAAGGGCGCGGTGCGGCGCGGGGTGAGCAGCCCGCCGAGCTCGCGCAGCACCGCGTCAGTGAAGCCGGTGCCGACGTGCCCGGCGTAGACCAGCCGGCCGTCGTCGTCGTGGACGCCGACCAGCAGCGACCCCACTCCCCCGGCCCGCCGCCCCTTGCCCGGCCGCCACCCGCCGACGACGACGCTCTGCATGCGGACGTGCTTGACCTTGCGCCACTCCGGCGAGCGCGCGCCCGGCCGGTACGGCGAGTCCAGCCGCTTGGCGACCACGCCCTCCAGCCCGTTGTCCCGGCTGGCCGCGTGCACGTCGGCGCCGCCGCCGCGGAACCACGGGGTCGCCGCCCAGCGGTGGCCCTGCGGGCCGAGCGCGTCCAGGCGCTCCCGCCGCTGCGCGTAGGGCAGGTCGAGCAGGCTGCGGCCGCGGTCGGCCAGCAGGTCGAAGACCAGGTAGGTGACGGGTGCAGCGGCCGCGAGCCGGGCGACCTCCGGGCCGCCGGTGCGGTGCATGCGGTTCTGCAGCAGCCCGAAGTCCGGCCGGCCCAGCCGGTCGAGGGACACCACCTCGCCGTCCAGGACGGCGTCGACGCCGGCCAGCGGGTCCGGCAGGCGACCAAGTTCGGGATAACGGGCGGTCAGGAGGGTGCCGCTGCGCGCCCAGAGGTCCACCCGGCCGTCGCGGACCGCCGCGAGCGCCCGGACGCCGTCCCACTTGAACTCGTAGCCCCACGCGGCGTCGTCGGCCGGCAGCTCACCGGCGACGGCGAGCATCGGCGCCGGCACCGGCGGCTCGGGCAGGGCGGGACGGACCATGCGGGACGAGGTGGGTCAGGCGCTGCGGCGGGACGTGCGCTTGGCCGGCTCCTTCTTGGCCGCCGTGACCTTGCGCGCCCGGGTCGGGCGGGCCGGCGCCTCCTCGGCGGCCGCCTCCGTCGCCGGGGCCTTCTTCGCCGCCGCCTTCTTGGCGGGCCTGCGCGCGGGCGCCTCCGCGGACGCCTCGTCCTCGTCGGCGGCGCCGCCGCGGGCGCGCTCGACGCTGCGCCGCAGCGCGCTCATCAGGTCGACGACGGCCGCGCCGGGGTCGGCGGTCTCGGGCACCGGCTGCACGTCGCCGCCGGTCTGCTTGGCCTCGAGCAGCGCGGTCATCGCCTCGCGGTAGTCGTCGGTGAACTCGGCGGGGTCGAAGTCGCCGGTCATCGAGGTGATCAGGGCCTCGGCCATCTGCAGCTCCTGCGGCCGGACCGAGACGTCCTCGTCGAGGAAGCCGAAGTCGGGACGGCGGATCTCGTCGGGCCAGCGCATGGTGTGCAGCACCAGGACGCCGTCGCGGACCCGCATGGCGGCCAGCGACTCCCGCTGCCGCAGCGCGATCTTGGTGATCGCGACCCGGCCGGTGTTCTCCAGCGCGTCGCGCAGCAGCACGTAGGGGCGGGTGGCCGGGCCGTCGGGCTCCAGGTAGTAGGTCTTCTCGAACTGGATCGGGTCGATGTCCGCCTGGTCGACGAACTGCAGGACCTCGATCTCCCGCCGCGTGGTCAGCGGCAGCTCGGCGAGGTCGTCGTCGGTGAGGACCACCAGCTGGCCGTCGGGCAGCTCGTAGCCCTTGGCGATGTCGCCGTACTCGATCTCCTCGCCGTCGATCGAGCAGATCCGCTTGTACCTGACCCGCCCGCCGTCGGCGGCGTGCACCTGGTGGAAGCGGACGTCCCTGTCCTCGGTCGCGGTGTAGAGCTTCACCCCGATGCTGACCAGGCCGAACGAGACCGCGCCGCGCCAGATCGAGCGCATGTCACTCCCCTTCCCCGGGCTCCGCGACCGATGGGCGGCGCGGCCCGCAGGATAGGTGCGGGCCGGCGCCCCGGCAGTGCGGTCGCTGGTGATCTCCTCCGCCCGGGGGAAGCGGGCGCTCCTCTCGCTCCTGTGGTGCTCAGTCCTGTTCTGCGTGCCGGCCGGACGTGTCGTCCCCGTCGGCGGCACCGCTCCCATCGTCCTCCGGGCCGCCGCCGGTGACACTGCTCTGCAGCGCGTCGTAGGCGAACTGCAGGACGTCGGAGCCGGCCACCATCGTCATGGTCAGCGCGGCCAGCCGGGTGGCCCGCGGCGCGGCGACGTAGGAGAAGACGAATGCGGTGCCCACCCACTGCGCCAGGCAGAACGGGCAGGTGACCAGCTCGCCGACGGCGTGCTTCCAGCCGTGCTCGACCCGCAGGTCCTCGGCGAGCTCCGCCTCGCCCGACGCGCCCTGGAACCGGGCGAACGGCGCGCGCAGCGGGCTGGTGACCGGGTCCTTGGCGATCCGCCGGGCCAGCCGGAAGGTGCCGACGGTGAGCAGCACGGCGTCGCCGAGCGGGATCCGGCCGGGCAGCTCCCGGCCGGAGGCGCGGACCGCCGCCGCGCCGGCGGCCACCGCCGCGCTGTACACGCTCATCGCGCCGAGGAACCCGCCGAGGGGCCGGCCCTCGTCGCCGGCGTAGCCGCGCGCCTGCTCGTTCGCCCAGCGGCGCACCGGTTGCCCGATGCGCGCCACCTCGTCGGGGATCGCCATGCGGCTCCCGCTACCCCTGCGGCCCGTGCGCCATGCCGCCCGGCCCGGCCGGTCGCGTCACGTCCGCCCGCCGCATGGCTTCCCGGGAGGCGGGTAGGCGGGAGGGCAGTCCGCCGCCGGGAGCACCGTCCGGCGGCCCGAGAGAGAGGAACGCCCGATGACCCAGCCGGAGCCGAACGACAGCGGGGCGGTCCACTCCGCG
Organism: Geodermatophilus sp. SYSU D01180; assembly: GCF_054050415.1. Classification (NCBI taxonomy): domain Bacteria; kingdom Bacillati; phylum Actinomycetota; class Actinomycetes; order Geodermatophilales; family Geodermatophilaceae; genus Geodermatophilus; species Geodermatophilus sp. SYSU D01180. The sequence goes on from NZ_JBJGZH010000012.1 coordinate 135,229, forward strand.
CAGAACGACGCCGAGTTCCCCGACGACGAGCGCGGCCTGACCGGCGTGCGCGAGGGCGGCGCGCCGGGCTCCCAGGGGCAGACCGCCCGCGACGTCTTCCCCGAGGACCAGGGCGTGCCCGACGTCTCCCAGGACGACTTCCCCACGATGCAGCGCTCCGAGGACCCGCAGTTCGCCCCCGAGCCGGGCGACCGGGAGGACGAGCCGGTCGGGTTCGGGACGACGGCGCGCGAGCAGCAGGAGGGCGAGTCGCTGACCGCCCGCCTGGAGGAGGAGATCCCCGACGACGACCCCGGCGTGCGCCCCGCCGAGGACCCGTCGCGCGCGTTCGCGCAGCTGGACCAGGACCAGGACACCGACGCGCGGAGCGACTCCGGCACCAACCGCACCGGGGACGACGTCGAGGCGTTCGCCGACGCACCGGTCGCCGGCGAGGGCCCGGAGGAGTCCGCGGTGCACGTCGTCGAGAACACCTGACGCCACTCCTCCGCACCGTTCCGTCACCGGCCCGGGGGGGGGGGGGGGGGGGGGGGGGGGGGGGGGGGGGGGGGGGGGGGGGGGGGGGGGGGGGGGGGGGGGGGGGGGGGGGGGGGGGGGGGGGGGGCGGGGCCGGGGGCGCGGGGCCG